>NZ_JAAKZW010000474.1 GCF_011044995.1 Streptomyces mesophilus
CCCCGCCGCCGCGTCCTGGTCGTCGGCATCGACGGCGTCACGCTCGACACCCTGTCCGCGGTGCCGACCCCGCACCTGGACTCCGTGACCGAGGCGGGCTTCCTCGCCCCGGTCGCCATCGACCCCGGTACGCCCACCATGTCGGGCCCGTGCTGGGCGACCGTCGTCACCGGCGTCCGGATCGACAAGCACGCCGTGTGGAGCAACGACTTCTCCGGCAACCGGCTGCACCTCTTCCCCGACTTCGCGAGCCGGCTGACCGCCGAGCACGGCGCGTCCACCTATGTCGCCGCCGGCTGGCAGCCGCTGCTCACGGTCGCGCACGGCGGACCGCTGTTCCGCACCCCGGGCCGTACGACGTTCATCGCCGCGGCCGCCGAGACGGTCGAGGCCTGGGACGCCACCGACGAGGCGATCACGCGCGAAGCGGTACGGGTCCTGACGGAGGACGACCCCGAGGCCTCCTTCGTCTACCTCGGCGCGGTCGATGAGACCGGGCACGTTCTCGGCTGCGGCGACGCGTACGAGGAGGCGATCGTGCGCGCCGACAAACGGCTCGGTCGGCTGCTCGCCGCTTTGCGCGCCCGCTCCTCGTACACCCAGGAGGAGTGGACGGTCATCGTCGTCACCGACCACGGCCACCGGCCCGAGGGCGGGCACGGGGGGCGCTCGGAGCGGGAGACGACGGCATGGATCGCGTGCTGCGGCCCCTCGATCGCGGCCGGCGAGCCGGACCGCGCGCTACGGCACGAGGACGTCGCGGCCCAGGTCTTCGCCTCGCTCGACCGCGAGATCGACTCCCACGCGACGGTGGACGGGCGGGCCTGGTCGAAGAGTTGACCTTCGGTTTTGGCACTAGGTGGGGGCACTGGGCCTCGTACGTGGTGGGGCGCTGACCCTTCGTACATGGAAGGGCCCTGACCCTCGTACGTGGAGGGGAGCTGATCCCGGCCCTCAGGGG
>NZ_JAAKZW010000475.1 GCF_011044995.1 Streptomyces mesophilus
ATGCACCCCGCCACCCCGCCTCGGCGCCGCGTGCCGGGCTGCATTGCGTCGTACCAGTCGAGCCATGAGGTCACCTCGTGCGGTAATCGTGAGGCAACGCAGCGTAGTTGAGGTGTGAGGTGCGTTTCAAAGGACGTACGCCGGGATGAGCCGAACGGGCTCATGCCTCACACTGGTGTTCCGTGAGCTCCCACCCTCCGATACCCACCCGCGTCGTCCTGCTGTGCGGCCCCTCCGGCGGCGGCAAATCGCGCCTCGCGGCCCGCTCCGGTCTGCCGGTGCTGCGCCTCGACGACTTCTACAAAGAGGGCGACGACCCGACCCTGCCGGTCGTGGCGGGCGGCACGGACATCGACTGGGACGCCCCCGCCTCCTGGGACGCCGACATCGCCGTCGCGGCGATCGTCGAGCTCTGCCGTACGGGACGTACGCGCGTGCCCGTCTACGACCTCGCCACCAGCTCGCGCACGGGCGAGGAGGCGCTCGACATCGAGCGCACGCCCCTGTTCATCGCCGAGGGAGTCTTCGCGGCCGAGCTCGTCGACCGCTGCCGTGAGCTGGGCGTGCTCGCCGACGCGCTGTGTCTGCGCGGCCGGCCGTCCACCACGTTCCGCCGTCGATTCCTCCGGGACCTGAAGGAGGGCCGCAAGTCCGTGCCCTTCCTGCTGCGCCGCGGCTGGCGCCTGATGCGCTCCGAGCGCACGATCGTCGCCCGCCAGGTCGCCCTCGGTGCCCACGCCTGCAACAAGGAGGAGGCCCTGGGCCGCCTCGCCGCCGCGGCCGCGGGCCGCTGCCGGAAGGCCCGTACGACGGCTCCGTAAGACAGCAGGACGGCTCGGCAGAACGGCTCCGTAAGACGGCAGGACGGCTCGGCAGAACGGCTCCGTAAACGGCAAAGGGACCGGAAAAGACCCCCCGGCCTCTCCGGTCCCGCTGCCTTGCGGCTCCCCCACGTCCCC
>NZ_JAAKZW010000476.1 GCF_011044995.1 Streptomyces mesophilus
CCTAGGTCGTGTCTGATAATTGATCTTGTGGTGGGTCGTGGTGAGCTGACGGATGCGGCATGGGAGCGGATAGCGCCTCTGCTGCCGGGTGTTGATGGTCGTGGTCGGCCGTGGCGAGATCACCGCCAGGTGATCAATGGGGTGTTGTGGCGGTTACGAACCGGTGCGCCGTGGCGTGACCTGCCAGAACGCTATGGTCCGTGGCAGACGGTCTATGAGCGGTTCGCCCGCTGGGAGGCGGACGGCACCTGGGCCCGACTGCTTGAGCAGGCCCAGGTCCGCGACGACTCTGTGGGAACCGTGGAGTGGGCAGTGTCGGTCGATTCCACGGTCAACCGAGCCCACCAGCATGCCGCCGGGGGCCGCAAAAAGGGGCGAGGGCGGGGGACGAACTGGAAGATCCGGCATATACGACGACTGGCCAGGCGCTCGGCCGATCCCGCGGCGGGCTGACCACCAAGGTCCATCTCGCCTGCGACGGCCGCGGCCTGCCGCTGGCTGTCGTCGTCACGCCCGGCAACGTCAACGATTCCACCGTCTTCGACAAGGTCATGGACGAATTGAGGGTGCCCCGGGCCCGCGCCGGACGGCCCCGCCGCAGGCCGGAGGCGGTCATCGCGGACAAGGCGTACTCATCGCGGGCGATCCGCCGCTCCCTGCGGAGAAGGGGTATCCGCGCGGTGATCCCGGAGCGAGCTGATCAGAAGGCCAACCGTGTGCGGCGCGGACAGGCCGGCGGCAGGCCGCCGGCCTTCGACCGAGAGCTCTACAAGGCCCGCAACGTGGTCGAGCGTTGCTTCAACCGCCTCAAGCAGTTCCGCGCGATCGCCACCCGTTTCGACAAACTCGCCACCCGCTACAAGGCCGGAGTCCATCTCGCCGCACTGATCCTCTGGCTGCGCGAACCCACCCAAGATCGTTTGTCAGACACGGCCTAG
>NZ_JAAKZW010000049.1 GCF_011044995.1 Streptomyces mesophilus
GCCGCCCCCAGGCCGAGCAGACGGCGGCGGCCGACCGGTGGCCGGGGTGCGGCAGGGGCCGTGTCCAGCTGGGTCGGCTCCGGAACCGGCAGGGCGAGGACGCGGGCCGAGCGTTCGGCGATCAGCCGGGGCAGCGCGGGCGGCAGCCAGTCGGCGCCCGCCGCGACGGCCCCCGCGAGGCGCTCGCGTACGGCCGAAGCGGTGGGCCGGGCACCCGGATCCTTCGCCAGACACTCTCGCACGAGGGCCACCAACGGCTCGGGTACGCCGTCGAGTTCGGGCTTCTCGTGGACCGTACGGAAGAGGATCGTCGCGACCGTGCCCGAGCCGAACGGCCGGCGTCCGGTCACCGCGTACGCGAGGACGCAGCCGAGCGCGAAGACATCGCTGGGCGGGCCGATCTCACCGGCCCGGGCCTGGGCCTGTTCGGGCGAGAGATAGCCGGGTGAGCCGATCACCGAGTCGGCGGCCGTGAGCGCGGTGGCCTCGGCGGTGCGGGCGATGCCGAAGTCGATGAGGCGGGGGCCGTCGGCGGCGAGCAGGACGTTCGCGGGTTTCACATCGCGGTGCACCAGACCCGTCGCGTGCACATCGGCGAGGGCTTCCGCGAGACGCTCGCCCAGGATGCGGACCGTGCGCAGGGGCAGCGGACCGTGGTCCGCGACCGCTTCGGCGAGGGAGGGTGCGGGGATGAACGCGGTGGCCAGCCAGGGTTCGCGGGCTTCCGCGTCGGCCGCGGTCGCGGGCACGGTCCAGCGGCCGGTGATCCGGGCGGCGGCCTCGGCCTCGCGGCGGAAGCGGGCCCGGAAGCCCGGGTCGGCGGCGTGCTCGGCGCGGATCACCTTGAGCGCGACCGGCGAACCGTGCGCGGTGCGTGCGAGATAGACCACGCCCATACCGCCGGCGCCGAGCCGCGCGATCAGGCGGTGGCCGCCGATCTCGGCGGGGTCGGTGGGCTTCAGGGGTTCCACGGCTGCTGCTCCAGGGGTCCACGGCCGCTGCTCCTGGGTTCCACGGCCGCTCATTCAGGGGGTCCACGGGCGCCAGGGCCTGTCTTGGGGATCAGGCCCTAGCCCGACGACGGCGGCGGCACCGCTCCCACGTACCGGAAGCGCCCGTTCGCCACCTCGTAGCGGTGCACGCTCCACTGCGTGAAGCTGCCCACCTCCGGGTCGAAGCCGTGGGTCTTCGTCAGTCCCTTGTACGTGGACTTCCGCAGCCGGCGCGTCAGGGCCTCGCGGCCGGGCCTCTTGCGCCCGGTCGCCAGGAGACCTTCGATGATCAGGTTCACGGCGTCGTACGCCTCGGCCGCCTGGTAGCCCGGTGGATGACCGTAGCGCTTGGTGAACGCCTTGGTGAACGGCTCCAGTTCGGGCACGGCGGCCGGGTCGAGGAAGGACGCGGTGAGCTGCCAGCCCTCGGCGGCCTCGCCCGCGTCCTTCAGGAAGCGGGGGTCGAGCACGCTCTGCGGGGCCAGGCGCAGTCCGCCGAAGCCCGCGGCGGTCAGCTCGCGGGCGAAGACGGCGGCCGCGTCGGGCCCGCCCGCGAACACGAACCCGTCGCAGCCGGCGTCGAGCATGTCGGCGACGACCGGCCCGAACTCCTTGGTGTGGGCCGGGACCACGCGGGGATAGCCGGCGATCTTCGTGCCGCGCAGCTCGCTGGTGGTGATGGCCGCGGTCTCCCAGCCGAGCACGCCCACCGTGCGGTCCTGCACCAGACCGAGCACCTCGACACCGGCCGCCGCGGCCAGCGCCGCGTAGGGCTGGGCCACATGCGCGTCCAGGGGCCTGGCCTGGAGCAGACTCCGGGAGGCGAGGGAGGGGGTGGTCAGGTCCATGGCGCCCGGGGACACGGCGACTTGAGCGAGATAGCTCTCGTCGTACACCTTCAGGACCGCACGGGCCGTGCCGTCCGTGGTCGGTCCGATGACGGCGAGGATGTCCTGGGCGAGGGAGAAGTCCTTGGCCACGCGGGCCGCCCGGGTCGCCTCCCCGCCGTCGTCGCGCACGACGAGACCCACCTTGAAGGGCGCCTTCCGGCCGGAACCGGAGTCCTTGCCGGAGTCTTTGCCGGAGTTCTTACGGGAGTTGAACTGCTCCACGGCCAGGCGCGCGCCCTCCTCCTGCGCCCGGCCGGCCGCCTTGTGCGGACCGGAGAGGTCCGCCTGGAGGCCGATATGCCACCGGTCGTGCTCGGGTACGGGGTCCTCCGGGCCGCTGCCGGGGACCGAAGCCGCCCACGCGGCGACGCCACCGCCCGCGGCGAGCACCGCAGCGCCCGATATGAGGAGGAACTTCCGTCTGTTGGGCGGCCGTTCGGCAACAGGCGCGTCCTGCGTCGGCAGCTCCGACGCGTCGAGTTGCGTCTGCTCGATATCGGGCAGCGCGAGCAGCGCCGCGGCCCGGTCGGCGACCAGACGGACCACGGCGTCGGGCAGCCAGTCGTCGGCCGGGGTGTCCTCGACCAGGGCGTCGAGTCCGGAGCGGTCCGCCGGATCCTTGGCGAGCAGCCCGCTCAGGAGCGTGTGCAGAGCGGCGCTGATGCCGTCGAGGTCGGGCTCGTCGTGGACGGTGCGGTAGAGCAGCGCGTCGGGGGTGCCGGTGCCGAACGGGGGCCGGCCGGTCGCCGCGTACGCGAGCAGGCCCCCGAGCGCGAACACATCGGCGGGCGGGCCGAGTTCGCCGCCCTGGGCCTGCTCGGGAGCGAGGAATCCGGGGGTGCCGACGACCAGATCGGTCGCGGTCAGCGCGGTGTCGTCGGCGTCATGGCCGCTGTCGGCGACATGGCCGGTGACGTCAGCACGGTTGCCGTCGGCAGCTCGTGCGATACCGAAGTCGATCAGACGGGGGCCGTCCACGGCGAGCAGCACATTGCCCGGCTTGACGTCCCGGTGGACCAGACCGGCCGTGTGCACGGCGGTGAGCGCCGAGGCGAGCATGGCGCCGAGCGCCCGCACACTGCGCTCGGGCAGCGGCCCGCAGTCCGCGACGGCCTCGGCGAGCGAGGGCCCGGCCACGAACGCCGTGGCCAGCCAGGGCCGTTCGGCCTCGGCATCCGCCCCGGTCAGCGGCACCGACCATCGGCTGGTCACGCTCCGCGCGGCCTCGATCTCGCGCCGGAAGCGGGCACGGAACGCCTGCTCCCGCGCGTACTCGGCCTGGATCACCTTGACCGCGGCGAGCGCCCCCGACTCCGTACGCCCGAGATAGACCACCCCCATGCCGCCCGCGCCGAGCCGGCCGAGGAGACGGTGGCCGGGCAGGTAGGACGGGTCGGAGGGCAGGAGCGGTTCGACGGCCCGGGTCACTTGTCGCCTCCGAGTTCCAGCTCGGCGCGGACGACCATGGAGCTGAAGCCCTGCTCGACCGCCTGGTTCAGCTCCTGCTCGCTGCGGCCCTTGCCGCCCTTGATCACGGAGGCGACGGTCACCGGGCCGATGCGGGCCTGGGACCAGTTGTAGGGGTAGGGGCCGCCGAGTTGATCGCTGCGGTACTCGCCGTTCTCGGAGATCGAGTCGTCGGCGTACGCGTTGGTGCCCTGCCCGAAGGACATGCCCTCGGAGAACAGACCGGTGATCCGCTCACCGGCGCGCAGCTCCTGATCGGGGCAGCGCAGCGCCTCCTCCAGGGTGCGGGCCATCTCCCAGTCCGCGCCGTCGACTTCGCGGTGCACCGTGACGACGGAGCTGACGCGCACCGGGCCCTTGCCTTCGGCCGCGGGCAGTTCGCTGTACGTGGTGATGCTCGCGAGCACGTCCTTCGGCAGCGGCTCGCGCTGCCACACGCACTTCTCGTCGAGCACGGCCCACCGGGCGGGATCACTCTCGTACGGGGAGCGCTCGGTGTATCCCGGCCCGTACTGGTCCGGGCTCGCGGCGACCTTGCGGGCCAGTCGCAGAGCGTCGGCACGGGTGTGCGGGACGCGGTCCGGGTCCGGCGTGAAGGTGGAGCCCGGGGCGGGCTCGGGTGGGTCGCCTGCCTGACTGCCCGATGGTGCGGGTGAGTTGGGCGGCTTGGACGCTTGAGGCCCGTCCCCACCGCTGTCGCTGCAGGCGGTGAGCAGCAGCGCGGCCGCGCACAGCAACGCCGTACGCCCCAGTCCTCGATGCCCCACCAGACCCCCACACGCACACGCGTTCCCCAGTGATGCGGAGATCTTACGTCCGGTTGGTCGAACGCGTCTGCGTACTGCGGTTGTTCAGGAGGTCTTGGCCTCGCCTGTTCAGGAGGTCTTCGCCCCGCCCGTTCAGGAGGTCTTCGCCTCGTCGTACGTGGCCCGTGCCGCGAGCACCTTGTCCACGCTCCGCTCCGACCAGCGCGCCAGCTCCCAGACCTGCTGTGCGGCCTCCCTGCCGAACTCGGTCAGCGAGTAGTCGACGCGCGGCGGGATGACGGGCTGGGCCTCGCGGTGCACGAAGCCGTCGCGCTCCAGGGTCTGCAGGGTCTGGGCCAGCATCTTCTCGCTGACCCCGCCGATCAGCCGGCGCAGCTCGCTGAAGCGGTACGAGTCGTCGAGCAGCGCGGCCAGGACCAGCACGCCCCAGCGGCTGGTGACGTGCTCGAGGATCGGGCGCGACGGGCACTGCGCGGCATTGACGTCGGGCCGGAGATTCCTGAGGACACTTTCGCTCATGCAAGTACCTTACTTCAAAGTGGGTACTTTCGAAAAGTAAGTACCCGATCTAAGGTGAGTGAAGACCGCAAGGAAACCGTACGAACCTGGAGATTTCAGCCATGAGCCTCGTCGTCACCGGCGCCACCGGAAACCTCGGCCGTCTCGTCATCGAGAGCCTGCTCGACGCCGGGGTCCCGGCCGGACGGATCGCCGCCGTCGTCCGCGACAAGGAGAAGGCCGCCGCCCTCGCCGAGCGCGGCGTCGAGCTGCGGATCGCGGACTACTCGCGGCCCGAGTCCCTGGCCGGCGCCTTCGCCGAGGGCGACCGGGTGCTCCTGGTCTCCGGCAGCGAGGTCGGACAGCGCGTCGCCCAGCACCGGGCCGTGATCGACGCCGCGAAGAGCGCGGGGGTGGCCCTGCTCGCGTACACCGGCGTACTCGGCGGCCCTGAGGCCGACTTCAAGCTGGCCGACGAGCACAAGGTGACCGAGCGGGCGATCCTCAACTCCGGCCTGCCGTACACGTTCCTGCGCAACGGCTGGTACCACGAGAACTTCACGGAGAACCTGGCCCCCGTCCTCGAGCACGGCGCCGTCCTGCAGAGCGCCGGCGACGGCCGGGTCGCCTCGGCCTCGCGCGCCGACTACGCCGCCGCGGCCGCCGCCGTCCTGGCCGGCGAGGGCCACGAGAACGCCACGTACGAGCTGAGCGGCGACGAAGCCTGGAGCTTCGAGGAGTACGCGGCCGAGCTCTCCCGCCAGACCGGCAAGACCATCTCGTACGCGAACGTCCCGGGCGAGCAGCACCTCGCGGTCCTCACCGGCGCCGGCGTGCCCCAGCCGTTCGCCGAGATCCTCGTGGACGTCGACGCGGCCATCGCCCGCGGCCACCTCGCGCGGCAGAACGGCGATCTGGCCCGGCTCATCGGCCGCCCGACCACCCCGATCGCCGACGCGATCAAGGCGGCTCTCTCCGCCTGACCCCGCCCGCCGAAGCAAGGCCGGGAAGCCGGGCCTGGCTGTCATGACCGTATAGCGATACGGGCATGACAGCCGGGCCCTTGTCCCGCTACCGTCGAAGGGGTCGAGGTGCGAGACGAGGAGGGGCCTTGAAGCCGTCGGGCGAAGGGCGAGCGGGGCTCATATACGGCTTTGCTGCGTACGGGATGTGGGGCCTGGTCCCGCTGTTCTGGCCGCTGCTCAAGCCGGCCGGCGCGCTGGAGATCCTCGCCCATCGGATGGTCTGGTCCCTGGTCCTCGTCGGGCTCGTGCTCCTGGTGATGCGCCGCTGGGCGTGGGCGGGCGAGCTGATCCGGCAGCCCCGCAAGCTGGCCCTGATCACCGTCGCCGCCACCGTGATCACCGTGAACTGGGGCGTCTACATCTGGGCCGTGAACTCCGGCCAGGTCGTCGAGGCCTCCCTCGGCTATTTCATCAACCCCCTCGTCACCATCGCGATGGGCGTGCTCCTGCTCAAGGAACGGCTGCGGCCCGCCCAGTGGACCGCCGTCGGCATCGGGTTCGCGGCCGTGCTCGTGCTCGCGATCGGGTACGGGCAGCCGCCGTGGATCTCCCTGACGCTCGCCTTCTCCTTCGCCACGTACGGCCTGGTCAAGAAGAAGCTCAACCTCGGCGGCCTGGAGTCCCTCGCGGCCGAGACCGCGGTGCAGTTCCTGCCCGCGCTCGGCTATCTGCTGTGGCTGGGTTCGCGCGGGGAGGCGGCCTTCGGCGCGCACGGCGCCGGTCATGCGGCGCTGCTCGCCGCGACCGGCGTGGTCACCGCGCTCCCCCTCATCTGCTTCGGAGCGGCCGCGATCCGCGTACCGCTGTCGACGCTCGGTCTGCTCCAGTACCTGGCGCCGGTCTTCCAGTTCCTGCTCGGCGTCTGGTACTTCCACGAGGCCATGCCGCCCGAGCGCTGGGCCGGCTTCGCTCTCGTATGGCTGGCGCTGACCGCGCTGACCTGGGACGCGCTGCGTACGGCGCGCAAGAACCGGTCCGAGGCGCTGCGGCTCGCGGTGCAGGCCCAGGCGACGGCGCCCGTGCCGCCGCGGGAACCCGCCGCGTAAGCCGTTCGCGTATGAGGACTTCAGGTGTCCTACATGGCGGGTAGGACTGGTGGCATGACTCTGCACTGGAAACTCGTCATCGACGCCGAGGAGCCCCGGTCCCAGGCCGACTTCTGGGCGGCCGCGCTCGGCTATGAGCTGGAGGACCACAGCGCCCTGATCGGGCAGCTGCTCGCGGGCGGAGCGGTCAAGCCCGAGGAGGCCCCGGAGTGGAACGGCCGCCCGGCCTTCCGCGACTACGCCGCCGTACGGCATCCCGACGACCCGTACGACGAGTTCACGGGCATGGGCGAGGGACGGCGGCTGCTGTTCCAGCGCGTACCCGAGAAGAAGACCGTCAAGAACCGGCTGCATCTCGACGTGCACACCGCCGAAGGCCGTGACCGCGACGAGGAGGTCGCGCGGCTCGAAGCGCTGGGGGCGCGGGAGCTGTACCGGATCAAGGAGCCGATCGGCGAGTGGGTGACGATGGCGGATCCGGAGGGGAACGAGTTCTGCGTCGAGTGAGCAGAACTCCGAGTCCGGTGAGCTTCCCTCCGGTCCATGGCACGGGCTCCCCTCCGGTCCACGGCACGGGCTCCCCTCCGGTCCACGGCACCGGCTGCCTTACGGCGCGATGCCGACGCCGTCGATCCGGCTCCAGCGCCGCTCCTGCCAGGAGGTCATCGCGGGCCAGTCACGGCCGCCGTCCGGACGGGCCTCGACCCGGGAGGCGTACGAGCCGGGGCGGAAGCCCGCGTCGTAGAAGCAGCCCGTGCCGTACGTCGCGTCGAACCGCGCGCACGACTCGGCGATGGAGCGGACCGAGGGCCGCTTCCCGGTCTCGGCCCACTGCGCGAGCCGCGCCATGGAGTTGGCGTACTCCGCCTTGCTCAGCCCGCTGTGCTCGCTCTCGCGGGTGAAGGTCTGGACGAGATGGTGATCGCGGTCGGCCTCCTCCAGCGTCATCCGGTACGCCGACTCGTGCTCGACGAACGCCGTCGGGTCGTCGATGGCGTGTAGCGTGAGCACGGGGATCTCGACGTCACCGGTCAGATCACTGTCGTACGACAGGTCGCGCTTGGCGGTGGGGTCGGCCTCGAAGCGTTCGACCCCGGCGTTGAGCGCCTTGTCGTCGTGCGAACCGGAGTAGCGGACCCCGGCGTTGGAGAAGGGGTTACGGCCGTCGAGCCGGGTGTGCACGATGTCGCGGAACGTGAACACCGCGAAGCGCAGATGCGATTCGAGGGTGCGCTCCGGGAGCTTCGTCACGGCGAGGATGTCGTCGAGGTTGCGCTGCTGCAGCGCCGTGCGCTCGGCCGGGGCGAGGTCGTAGCCGGTGCACTCGCGCAGCCTCGACCGCATCCCGGTCGTGGTCAGCGTCGAATCGGCGCGCAGGCCCTGCCACAGGGGGTACTGCGGCTCGGTGGGGCGGGGCAGGTTGGCGCAGTAGTACTGGTAGACCACACGCAGATCGACCCGGTAGTCGTAGCCGCGCGAGCCGCCGCCGAGCACGCCGTTGGTGAGCAGCGCCGCGTCGTAGGGGCCGCGCCTGTCGCCGTACATCTCCAGGGCCTTGGCCGCGACGTTGCCGCCCCAGGACTGCCCGTGCAGGTAAGTACGCTCCGGTGCACCGAACTCGGCGACGAACTGGCGGCGCACGTTCTCCGTGTCGATCGCGCCCATCCGCGTTCCGTAGCCGCCGCGGCGGTACGAGGAGCCGGCCCACGCATAGCCCTCGTCGACCATGACCGACCAGCGGTCCAGGTCCTCGACGCTGCGCGCCGGGTCGGAGGCCTCGCCGAGGTCGGGGCCGCCGTGGGCGTGGACGACGAGGTCGCCGTTCCAGTTCTTGGGGATCGCGATCGCGTAGTACGCGCCGTTCGCGTCCTGGCCGGTGTAACAGGCGGCCTTGTCACCGATGTTCGCCGGGCAGGACACGGGGTCCGACTGCGCCACCTCGGCCTGCGCCGGGCCGGCGACGGTCAGGGTGCCGGCCAACAGGCCCACGGTGCCGGCGGCCACGGCGAGGGTCCGCCCCAGGCCTCCACGTATCCAAGCAGTTCTCACAACAACGCTCCTGACCTCGGTGGCACGCCGTCGTCGCGCCGAGCGCTGTGATGCTAGGAACGGGATCGCTCCCGCTCCATGGGTCGGGCGGTTCTGTTCATAGTGTGCGGACACGGAAGTCGTGGAGTGCGGACACGGAAGGGCCGGAGGGCATGCCGCCCTCCGGCCCGACTCGTTTGCCGTTACGGCTGCTTCTTCGCCGGTACGGCTACTTCGCCGCGTTCGCCGCCTTCACCAGCGCGTCCTTGGTGACCGCGCCCGCGTAGACCTTGCCGTCGTCGGTCATCAGGACGTTGATCAGACGGGTCTTGAAGACCGTGCCCTCACCGAACTTCCCGCTGACCTTGTCGCCGAAGGAGTCGAGCAGTCCGGAGACCCCGGCCGGCATGTCCTTCATCTCCTCGGAGCCTGCGTCCGGCAGGCCCTGGCCACCGGTGTCGAAGGTGGCGATGGTGCTCCAGCCCTCGCCGATGACCTTCATGCCGTTCATGCCCTCGAAGTCACCCTCGGCGTGCTTCCCGCTCTTGCCGAACTCCTTCTCCAGGTCCTTGAGGTCCTTCTCGACGTCCTTCGGAAGCTCGCCCTTGGGCGCGTCCTTCGGGACCTGCTTCTCCAGGTCCTCGCCCTCGGTGACCTTGGCGCCCTTCGGCAGCGCGAAGTTCGACGCGGCCGGCTTCGAGAAGTCGACCTTGGTGAAGCCCGCGTCGATGACGGGCTTGCCGCCGTCGCTGGAGTTGAGCGAGAACTTCAGCGGTACGTAGGTGTCCGCGTCCACATCGATCGTGATCGAGCTGATCGTCGAGCCGGACTGCTTGGGCTCGAGCTTCAGCTGGTACGCGTCCTGGCCGGCGATCCGCGAGGTGCCGTCGACGGTCACCTTGGTGGTCGGGTCGACCGCCTTGAGCGCCTGCTCGGCCAGCTCCTTCGGGGTCGCGGTCGGCTCGGCCTTCTCGTGGCCCTCGCCCGCGTCACCCTTCGTGTGCACGGCTTCCTTGGAGCCGCTGTCGTACGCCCAGACGTCGTCGCCGTTGTGGATCAGGCTGTAGTCGGAACCCTTGCCGAGGATCGTCAGCTTCTGCTTGTCGGGGCCGTCGGCGGCGACCTGCAGGTTGTGGGTGCCGGTGGCGAGTTCGAGCAGCTTGCTCTGCGGGTCGGCGGTGGCTCCCTTGCCGTCCTTGCCGCCCTCGTCGGCCAGACCGCCGAGGGAGTCGGCGAGACCGGCGAAGGAGGGCAGGCCCAGATCGGTGGTGATCTTCACGTTGCCGGAGAGCTGCTCGGTGTCCGAGGCGGCGATCTTCTCGATGAGCTCCTGCGCGCTGATCTTCGGCAGGTCCGGGTCGCCGGAGCTCGCGAGCGCCGGGACAAGGCCGATGGTGGCGGCTGCGACGCCGGCCACGGCAAGGGGCACGATGTAACGCGCCGCCTTGCGCCGGCCGTCGCGCAGGTCGTCGGCCTCGTCGCGTACAGGAGCCGGTTCGTAGGGTGCGTTGGGTGCCATGGGTGCCTTACCTCCGTGGTGCGGCGGGCGGATCACGTCGTCGTCTGTGCTTCTCCATACGACCAAATCGCCCGCCTGGAAGCGTCAGCCCCCGGACTCAACTCCATGTACTGCTGTGGGATGACATGGAGTGCGGTGGCAGTGCTCGACCCGTAGGGGGTGGGGGGACTGCGACGCCTTCTCCCCCACCCCGCAAAGGCTGAATTCAGTCCTGGATGAACACGTAATCCGCCTTGTACGGGACCCCCGCGAGGGCGCCCAATTCGCAGGCGCCGGACGGGGCGACGCCGCCCACCGTGTTGAGGCGGAGGATCTCGGTGGTGCCCGCGAGCAGGCCGCGGGGCTTGCCGGTCTGCTCGGCGTCGAGGTCCAGTTCGGGGATGTTGGCCGCGCCGTTCGGGGTCCTGGAGATCACCTTGGCCTGCACCGCGCTGCCGTCCGGGGCGATCCACTGCGGCGTACCGGAGTTCGGCGCCACGAAGGAGTGGTCGATCCGGCCGGCGAGCACCGCGCGGACATCGCGCTGCTGGAACGAGAGCGCCCCGTCCTCGCCCCGCTTGCACTCATAGATCTGCTCGCCCTTGACCACCGAGGCCTGGAAGTTGGTCAGGGCACGGCGGAAGTCGAACGGGTCGGTGACCTTGTGCAGCTGCCCGCGGACCGCGCCGCCCGGGAACTCGGCGGTGTGCAGATTCGCGTAGAAGCCACCCGGGTTGGACGTGAGGTCGTCCAGGAGGGCCTGGTCCTCGACGGTGACCGTGCCCGTGGCGCTGTGGCCCTTCGCGTACGACAGGAGCTTGGTGAAGTCGACCTTGATGCCGCCGTTGACGCCCTTGGCGCCCTGGTGGATGTGGAGCGCGGTCGGCTTGGCGGTGCCCCGCCACTTCACGGCGAAGGACACCTTGTCGCCGCTGACCTTCACGAACTGCAGGGCCGCGCCGTCCTTGTCGCCGACGGCCTTGCCCTCGTCGTTCGGCACCTCGTTGGCGCCGTTCAGGCTCGCGGCGAGGATGGTGCCGGAACTCGCCTTGTCCTGGCCTGCGTCGGAGCCGCTGTCCGCGACCGCCGGCAGGACCGTGACCGCCAGCGCGGCGGCCGCGACGGCGGCTGCGGAGCCGATCAGGACCGGACGACGACGGCTGCTGGTGAACGCACGCGTAGTACCCATGACAGAAATCCCCCGTATGCCGGCTGACACCCCCTGCGTCAGCTTCTGGGCATGAGTACGGAACGGGTCCTTGCCTGGACTCAATCCAGAAAAGTGACCCGTGTCACATATGCGGGAGGGGTCTCAGCCCGCGCGGTGGACCACCGCGTCGCACAGCTCCACGAGCGAGATCTTGGCGTCGCACTCGGGCAGCGGGGCGAGGGCCGCGCGGGCGTCCTCGGCGTAGCGCACGGTGTCGCGGCGGGCCTGCTCGAGCGCGGGGTGCACGCGCAGCCGGGCCAGGGCCTCGGCATGCCGGGCGTCGTCGGTGAGGTCACCGTCGAGCAGCTCGCACAGGGCGAGATCGTCGGGCCGACCGTACAGGGCGGCCTGGGCGCGCAGGAGGAGGACCGGCAGGGTCGGGATGCCTTCGCGCAGATCGGTGCCGGGGGTCTTGCCCGACTCGTGCGAGTCCGAGGCGATGTCCAGGACGTCGTCCGCGAGCTGGAACGCGACACCGAGGCGCTCGCCGTACTGCGTGAGGACGTCCACGACCGTCTCGTCGGCGCCGGACATCATGGCGCCGAAGCGGCCGGAGACCGCGATCAGCGAACCGGTCTTGCCGGCGATCACATCGAGGTAGTGGTCGACCGGGTCGCGGCCGTCGCGCGGGCCCGCGGTCTCCAGGATCTGGCCGGTGACCAGACGCTCGAAGGCCTCGGCCTGGATCCGTACGGCCTCGGGGCCGAGGTCGGCCAGGATGTGCGAGGCGCGCGCGAAGAGGAAGTCGCCGGTGAGGACCGCGACGGAGTTGCCCCAGCGGGTGTTGGCGCTGGGCACGCCGCGGCGCACGTCCGCCTCGTCCATCACGTCGTCGTGGTACAGCGTCGCGAGATGCGTCAGCTCGACGACGACCGCGGACGGCACGACACCCGGCGCGTGCGGATCACCGAACTGCGCGGCGAGCATGACCAGGAGCGGCCGGAAGCGCTTGCCGCCGGCGCGTACGAGATGCTGCGCGGCCTCCGTGATGAACGGGACCTCGCTCTTGGTGGCCTCGAGGAGCCCCTCCTCGACAGCGGCCAACCCGGCCTGGACATCGGCTTCGAGGGCCTGGTCCCGCACGCTCAGCCCGAACGGCCCGACGACGGTCACGAGGGGTTCTCCTGTCTGCTGACGAACACAAGGTCGGTCACGCGGCACTCACTCGGTCGATGACGCGGTTTGTCGATGTGTCGCTGCCATCACTCAAGTCAGCGTATCCGGTCGCGTTTCGATCACAGCGAGCGCCTGCCCGGTCGCAAGCGGCTCAAGCGACGGTCTTGTGGGCGTTGGGGCGAAAGGCCCGAAGTAAAGGGGAGGTAAGGCTCGATTTTAGTTCCCTTTGACCCTCCGTGCCCGGGCGCAAAGCCGCTTGCGCTGCGGCGAAGACCGGCCGATCGGCCGGCGCTCGGGCGAGTACCCACTCACGCTCAGGCGAAGAGCCGCTCCAGGACCACGGCGATGCCGTCCTCCTCGTTGGACGCGGTGATCTCGTCGGCCACGGCCTTGAGCTCCTCATGGGCGTTCGCCATCGCCACGCCGTAGCCGGCCCAGCGGAACATCGGGATGTCGTTGGGCATATCACCGAACGCGATCGTCGACTGCGGCCCGATCCCCATCCGCTCGGCGGCGAGCGCCAGACCGGTCGACTTGGTGACGCCGACGGGCTGCAGCTCCACCGTGCCGGGCCCGGCCATCGTCACCGTGACCAGACCGTCCGCCGCGGCCCGGGCCGCGGCGGCGAGCTCGTCGTCGGAGAGCGAGGCATGGCGCATCAGGACCTTGTTGATCGGGTCCGACCACAGCGCGGAACGGTCGGCGACGCGTACCGCGGGCAGCGTGGGGTGCGGCATCTCGTAACCCGGCTCGATGAGCATCAGGCCCTCCATGCCGTCCTGGTTCACCGCCGCGAAGACCTCGCCGACCTCGGCCTCGATCTTGCCGAGCGCCACATCGGCGAGCTCGCGGTCCAAGGTCAGTGAACTGACCATGGCGTTCACGCCCGCGTCATAGACCTGCGCGCCCTGGCCGCACACCGCGAGACCCCGGTAGTCGAGCTCGAGCAGCAGATGGCGCACCTGTGGCACGGGCCGCCCGGTGACGACGATGTGCCGGGCGCCGGACGCGGTCGCCCTGGTGAGGGCGGCGCGCGTGCGCGGGGAGATGGTGTCGCCGTGCCGGAGCAGGGTGCCGTCGAGGTCGGTGGCGATCAGTGTGTACGCGGATGGTCTTGCCATGGGCCCCAGGATACGGAGATACCAACAAACCAAGGAAAAGTGGACTTTGACCAAGGGGAGGACCTTGGTCCCCAGAGGCCCCAAGGGGCCCGGACGCGCTTGACCGCGAGGCCGGGCACACTCTGCCGCATGGCCGTCCGGCACTTGTACGGTGTGGCCAACCTGCACATGGAAAGCGAGGCAGCGTCCCATGCCCGAGCCCACCCCGCTCGACCTTCCCGAGGGCGATCCCTTCGGCCCGCACAATCTGCCCTACGGCGTCTTCTCCCTGCCCACCGCGAGCGGGGAACCGCTGCGCAGGGTCGGCGTACGCCTCGGCGACCGCGTCCTGGACGCCGGTGCGGCCGCACACGCCCTGGGCTCGCCGTATGCGTCGCTGCTCGCCCAGTCTTCGCTGAACCCGCTGCTCGCCGCGGGCCGCCAGACCTGGCGGGACGTGCGCAGGGCGCTGACCGCGTGGGTGACGGTGCCCGCGCACCGCGAGGTCGTGGAACCGCTGCTCCACCCCCTGGACACGGTCGAGCTGCACCTCCCCTTCGAGGTCGCGGACTACGTCGACTTCTACGCGAGCGAGCACCACGCGACCAACCTGGGCCGGATGTTCCGCCCCGACGGCGACGCACTGCTTCCCAACTGGAAGCATCTGCCGGTGGGTTACCACGGCCGGGCCGGCACCGTCGTGGTGTCGGGCACGGATGTGGTCCGCCCGAGCGGCCAGCGCAAGGCGCCCTCGGCCGCGGCGCCCGGCTTCGGTCCGTCGGCCAAGATGGACATCGAGGCCGAGGTCGGCTTCGTGGTCGGCGCCCCCTCGCCGATGGGTTCGCCCGTCCCGCTGTCCTCCTTCCGCGATCATGTCTTCGGCCTCTGCCTGCTCAACGACTGGTCGGCCCGCGACATCCAGCCCTGGGAGTACGTGCCGCTCGGCCCGCACGTCGCGAAGTCCTTCGCCACGTCGGTGTCCGCGTGGATCACCCCGCTCGAAGCGCTTGACTCGGCGCGTGCCGCGCTGCCCGCCCGTGACGTCCCGCTTCTTCCGTATCTGGACGACTCCGACGAGGAGGAGCCCGGCGGCTACGACCTGCGGATCACGGTCACCCTCAACGGCGAAGTGATCTCCGAACCCCCGTTCTCCGGCATGTACTGGTCCCCCGCCCAGATGCTCGCCCATATGACGGTCGGCGGCGCTTCGCTGCGCACCGGTGACCTGTACGGCTCGGGCACGGTCAGCGGCCCCGAACCGCACCAGCGCGGCTCACTGATCGAGCTCACCTGGAACGGCACCCAGCCCCTCGAACTCCCCTCCGGCAAGCGCACGTTCCTCGAGGACGGCGACGAGGTCACGCTGACGGCCTGGGCGCCCGGTCCTGACGGCGTGCGGGTGGGCCTGGGCGAGGTGACGGGCAGGGTGGTCGCCGGCTGAGCCGGGCCTGCGGCCGGCACCACCTGATCGGGCCACCGACCGCAGGCACCCGCCCCGCATCCCGGGCCGGGTGCCTGCGCTCACTCGTCGAACGGCGGCTCGTCCTCCCCCGCGGGCTGCGCCCCGGCCGCTCCGGCCCACTCGGCCAGCACGCCGAGCACCGCTTCCCCGTACGTCGCCAGCTTCTTCTCGCCGACCCCGCTGATCCCACCCAGCTCGTCGATCGTGGACGGTGCGGTGAGGGTGATCTCCTTGAGCGTCGCGTCGGGGAACACCACGTACGCCGGGACGCCCTGCTCCCGGGCCTGCGTCGCCCGCCAGGTCCGCAGCGTCTCGAACAGCGGCAGCAGTTCCTCGGGCAGATCGATCGCCGCCTTGGACTTCCGCTCCCCCTTCGACGACGATCCCCTTGCCGAGGGCGCCTTCTTGGGCTCCTTGCGCAGGGGCACCTCGCGCTGCCGGGCCAGGACCGCCCCGCTTTCCTCGGTCAGGACGAGCGTCCCGTACTCCCCTTCCACGGCGAGCAGCCGCTGCGCGAGCAACTGCCGCACCACGCCCCGCCATTCGGCCTCGGCCAGCTCCTGACCGATCCCGAAGACCGACAGCTGGTCGTGGTCGAACTGGATGACCTTGGCCGTCTTGCGGCCGAGCAGGATGTCGACGATCTGGCCGGTGCCGAACTTCTGGCCGCGCTCGCGCTGCAGCCGTACGACCGCGGAAAGCACCTTCTGCGCGGCGACCGTGCCGTCCCAGGTCTCCGGAGGCGTCAGGCAGCTGTCGCAGTTGCCGCAGGCCGGGCTCTCCTGCTGCTGGCCGAAGTACGCGAGGAGCTGGGCGCGCCGGCACTGGACCGTCTCGCAGAGCGCCAGCATCGCGTCCAGGTGGGAGGCGGCCCGGCGCTGGAAGGCCAGGTCGCCCTCACCGCTCTGGATCAGCTTGCGCTGCTGGACCACGTCCTGAAGGCCGTACGCCATCCAGGCCGTGGACGGGAGGCCGTCGCGGCCCGCGCGGCCGGTCTCCTGGTAGTAGCCCTCGACGGACTTCGGCAGGTCGAGGTGGGCGACGAACCGCACGTCCGGCTTGTCGATGCCCATGCCGAAGGCGATGGTCGCGACGACGGTCAGACCCTCCTCGCGCAGGAAGCGCGACTGGTGCAGCGCACGGGTCCGCGCGTCCAGGCCCGCGTGGTACGGGACGGCCGGAATGTCGTTGCGGCAGAGGAACTCGGCTGTCTTCTCGACCGAGTTGCGCGAGAGGCAGTAGACGATGCCCGCGTCGCCCGTGTGCTCCTCCTTGAGGAAGCGCAGGAGCTGCTTCTTGGGGTCGTCCTTGGAGACGATCCGGTACTGGATGTTGGGCCGGTCGAAGCTCGCCTCGAAGTGGCGGGCGCCGTCCATGCCCAGGTTCTTGGTGATCTCCTGATGGGTGGCGCGGGTCGCGGTCGCGGTCAGGGCGATGCGCGGGACGTCGGGCCAGCGTTCGCCCAGGAGGGAGAGGGCCAGATAGTCGGGGCGGAAGTCGTGGCCCCACTGGGCGACGCAGTGGGCCTCGTCGATCGCGAAGACGGAGATCTTGCCGCGGGAGAGCAGGTCGAGGGTGGATTCGAGGCGGAGGCGCTCGGGGGCGAGATAGAGCAGGTCGAGCTCACCGGCCACGAACTCGGCCTCGACCAGGCGCTGTTCGTCGTAGTCCTGCGTGGAGTTGATGAATCCGGCGCGGACGCCGAGGGCGCGCAGGGCGTCGACCTGGTCCTGCATCAGGGCGATCAGCGGGGAGATCACGACGCCGGTGCCCGGCCTGACGAGGGACGGGATCTGGTAGCAGAGCGACTTTCCGGCGCCGGTCGGCATCAGGACGACGGCGTCGCCGCCGCCGACCACGTGCTCGATGACGGCTTCCTGGTCGCCGCGGAAACTGTCGTACCCGAAGACGCGGTTCAGCGTACGGAGGCTGTCGCTCTCCGTGAGTCCGGGGTCGGCGTGGCCCGCCGGCCTGGCCTCTTCCATCACTGCGCTACCGCCCATCGTTTTGTCCCCCCGTGTGTCCTCGGCCGCTTTTCGACCACGCCCCTCACGATAGGGGTCCGCGCGGACAGTCTCCGAGTTATCCACAGGCCTGTGGACGGCCCGTCCGGCTTGACGTGCTCCGCCGCTCCGCGGCGGGGTGTGTTGTGCGGGGCTGACGCCCCACACCCCTTCCGCGGGGGCTCCGCCCCCTGCACCCCTAAGGTGCGGGCACAAACCAACCGCCCGGCACCCTGAAGGGCACCGGGCGGCCGTATCGGACCCAGGACTCAGCGGACGAAGACGCTCGCCTGGTTGGCCAGGTCCAGGAAGTACTGCGGGGCGACGCCGAGGACCAGCGTGACCGCCACGCCGACGCCGATCGCCGTCATGGTGAGCGGTGACGGGACCGCCACCGTGGGGCCCTCGGGCTTGGGCTCGCTGAAGAACATCAGGACGATCACGCGGATGTAGAAGAACGCCGCGATGGCCGACGAGATGACGCCGACGACGACCAGCGCACCCGCGCCGCCCTCCGCCGCCGCCTTGAACACCGCGAACTTGCCCGCGAAGCCCGACGTCAGCGGAATGCCCGCGAAGGCAAGGAGGAAGACCGCGAAGACCGCGGCCACCAGCGGTGAACGGCGTCCGAGCCCCGCCCACTTGGACAGGTGCGTCGCCTCGCCGCCCGCGTCCCGCACCAGCGTGACCACGGCGAACGCGCCGATCGTCACGAAGGAGTAGGCACCCAGGTAGAAGAGGACCGACGAGATGCCGTCGGGCGTCGTCGCGATGACACCGGCCAGGATGAAGCCGGCGTGCGCGATCGACGAGTACGCGAGCAGCCGCTTGATGTCCGTCTGCGTGATCGCGACGATCGCGCCGAGCAGCATCGTGGCGATCGCCACGCCCCACATGACCGGCCGCCAGTCCCAGCGCAGGCCCGGAAGCACCACGTACAGCAGACGCAGCAGCGCACCGAACGCCGCGACCTTCGTGGCCGCCGCCATGAAGCCGGTGACCGGGGTCGGGGCGCCCTGGTAGACGTCCGGGGTCCACATGTGGAACGGGACGGCGCCGACCTTGAAGAGCAGACCCATCAGGATCAGCGCGGCGCCGACGAGCAGCAGCGCGTCGTTGCCCATCGTGCCGGCGAGCGCCGGGTTCACGTTCTGCACGGTGCCGTCGACGACGTCCGCGATCCCGGCGTACGACACCGTGCCCGCGTATCCGTAAAGGAGCGCGATGCCGAAGAGCAGGAAGGCGGAGGAGAACGCGCCGAGCAGGAAGTACTTGACCGCCGCTTCCTGCGACATGAGCCGCTTGCGGCGGGCTAGCGCACACATCAGGTAGAGCGGAAGCGAGAAGACCTCAAGGGCGATGAACAGAGTCAGCAGGTCGTTCGCCGAGGGGAAGACCAGCATGCCGCCGATCGCGAAGAGTGCGAGCGGGAACACCTCGGTGGTGGTGAACCCGGCCCGTACCGCGGCCTGTTCACTCTCGCTGCCCGGCACGGACGCGGCCTGGGCCGCGAACGAGTCGACGCGGTTGCCGTGCGCCTCCGGGTCGAGCCTGCGCTCGGCGAAGGTGAAGATCGCCACCAGACCGGACAGCAGGATCGTGCCCTGCAGGAACAGGGCGGGCCCGTCGACGGCGAGCGCCCCCATGGCCACGATGCCCGACTCGGTGGTGCCGTGCCCGCCGGCCGCGAGCGCCACCACCGCGGCGAACGCGGCGACGAGCGCGACCACCGACAGGAAGACCTGCACGTAGTAGCGGGCCACCCGCGGCACGAACGCCTCGACCAGGATGCCGAGGATCGCGGCGCCGATCACGATCAGCGTGGGAGCGATCAGGCTGTACTCGATCTGCGGGGAGTCGATCTTCGTGATCGGCTCGGCCGCGGTTGTCCACAGGCTGTGGACGGCTGTTGCGCTCACTTGGCCGCCACCTCCGGCTCGGGGTCATGCTGCTTTACGTCGGAGAGCGTGTGCTTGACCGCCGGGTCGACCAGTTCGGTGACCGGCTTCGGGTACACGCCGAGGAAGACAAGGAGAACGATCAGCGGTCCCACGACAAGGAGTTCGCGCAGCTTGAGGTCGGGCATCTTGGCGACTTCGAGCTTTACGGGGCCTGTCATCGTCCGCTGGTACAGGACCAGGGAGTACAGCGCGCCGAGCACGATGCCGAAGGTCGCGATGATGCCGATGACCGGGTAGCGCGCGAACGTGCCGACCAGGACCAGGAATTCGCTGACGAACGGGGCGAGTCCCGGCAGCGACAGCGTGGCGAGCGAGCCGATCAGGAAGGTGCCGGCCAGGACCGGCGCCACCTTCTGCACCCCGCCGTAATCCGCGATGAGCCGCGAGCCGCGCCGGGAGATCAGGAACCCGGCGACGAGCATCAACGCGGCCGTCGAAATACCGTGGTTGACCATGTAGAGCGTCGCGCCCGACTGGCCCTGGCTGGTCATCGCGAAGATGCCCATGATGATGAACCCGAAGTGCGAGATCGACGCGTATGCGACCAGGCGCTTGATGTCCCGCTGGCCGACCGCGAGCAGCGCTCCGTACACGATGGAGATCAGGGCGAGGACGAGGACCACCGGAGTGGCCCATTCCGACGCGTTCGGGAAGAGCTGCAGGCAGTAACGCAGCATCGCGAAGGTGCCGACCTTGTCGACCACTGCCGTGATCAGTACGGCAACCGGGGCCGTGGCCTCGCCCATCGCGTTCGGCAGCCAGGTGTGCAGCGGCCAGAGCGGGGCCTTCACCGCGAAGGCGAAGAAGAAGCCGAGGAACAGCAGGCGCTCGGTGTTGGTCGCCATCTCCAGCTCGCCGGCCGCGCGCATCTCGGCGATCTCGCTCAGCGAGAAGGTGCCGGCGACCACGTACAGGCCGATGACCGCGGCCAGCATGATCAGGCCGCCGACCAGGTTGTAGAGCAGGAACTTCACGGCCGCGTACGAGCGTTGGGCCGCCGCGTTCTCGTCCGAGCCCGCGTGGGCGCGGTCGCCGAAGCCGCCGATGAGGAAGTACATCGGGATGAGCATGGCTTCGAACAGGATGTAGAAGAGGAAGACGTCGGTGGCCTCGAAGGAGAGGATCACCATCGCTTCCACCATCAGGATCAGCGCGAAGAAGCCCTGCGTCGGGCGCCAGCGTGTGTTCCCGGTCTCCTGCGGGTCCGCGTCGTGCCAGCCCGCCACGATGATGAACGGGATCAGCAGCGCGGTGAGGCCGATGAGGGCCACGCCGATGCCGTCCACGCCCAGTTCGTAGCGGACCCCGAAGTCCGCGATCCAGGAGTGCGACTCGGTCAGCTGGTAACGGTCGGCGCCGGAGCCGGTGTTGAACCGGATCCCGACGACCACCGCGAGCGCCAGCGTGACCAGCGAGAAGAACAGCGCGAGCCATTTGGCCGCGGTGCGCTTGGCGGCGGGTACGGCGGCGGTGGCGATCGCACCGAGCGCCGGCACCGCTGCCGTCAATGTCAGAAGAGGAAAGGACATCGGATCAGACCGCCCTCATCAGCAGGGTCGCGGCGACGAGTACCGCCGTACCGCCCAACATCGAGACCGCGTAACTGCGGGCGTAGCCGTTCTGCAGCTTGCGCAGCCGACCGGAGAGCCCGCCGACGCCTGCCGCCGTGCCGTTGACGACGCCGTCCACCAGGGTGTGGTCGACGTACACCAGCGAGCGCGTGAGGTGCTCGCCGCCGCGGACCAGGACCACGTGGTTGAAGTCGTCCTGGAGCAGGTCGCGGCGGGCGGCCCGGGTGAGCACCGAACCTCGCGGGGCGGTGACCGGGACTGGACGCTTGCCGTACATGAACCAGGCGATGGCGACACCGATCAGGAGGACCACGACCGTCGAGGCCGTGATCGCCGGAACGCTGATCACCGGGTGCGGGTGCTCGAAGCTCGTGACCGGCTCCAGCCAGTGCACGAACGACTCGTTGAGCGAGAACAGACCGCCCGCGAAGACCGAGCCGAAGGCGAGCACGATCATCGGGATCGTCATCGACTTGGGCGACTCGTGCGGGTGCGGCTCGTGACCTTCCGCATCGGGCTGCCAGCGCTTCTCGCCGAAGAAGGTCATCAGCATCACGCGGGTCATGTAGAACGCGGTGATGCCCGCGCCGAGCAGTGCGACACCGCCGAAGATCCAGCCGCGGATCCCGTCGTCGTACGCGAAGGCCGCCTCGATGATCTTGTCCTTGGACCAGAAGCCCGACAGACCCGGGAAGCCGATGATCGCGAGGTAGCCGAGCCCGAAGGTCGCGAAGGTGACCGGCATGTACTTGCGCAGGCCGCCGTACTTGCGCATGTCGACCTCGTCGTTCATGCCGTGCATAACCGAACCGGCACCGAGGAAGAGCCCGGCCTTGAAGAAGCCGTGCGTCACCAGGTGCATGATCGCGAAGGCGTAGCCGATCGGGCCGAGGCCGGCCGCGAGGATCATGTAGCCGATCTGCGACATCGTCGAACCCGCGAGGGCCTTCTTGATGTCGTCCTTGGCGCAACCGACGATCGCACCGAAGAGCAGCGTGACCGCACCCACGATGACGACCGCGAGCTGAGCGTCCGGAGCACCGTTGAAGATCGCGCCGGACCGGGTGATCAGGTAGACGCCCGCGGTCACCATGGTCGCGGCGTGGATGAGGGCCGAGACCGGGGTCGGGCCCTCCATCGCGTCCCCGAGCCAGGACTGCAGCGGCACCTGGGCCGACTTGCCGCACGCGGCGAGCAGCAACATCAGGCCGATCGCCGTGAGCTTGCCCTCGCTGGTCTCACCGGTCGCAGCGAGTACGTCGCCGAAGGCGAAGGTCCCGAACGTGGTGAACATCAGCATGATCGCGATGGACAGGCCCATGTCGCCGACGCGGTTGACCAGGAAGGCCTTCTTGGCCGCGGTGGCCGCGCTGGGCTTGTGCTGCCAGAACCCGATGAGCAGGTACGACGCCAGACCGACGCCCTCCCAGCCCACGTACAGGAGCAGGTAGTTGTCGGCGATGACGAGGATCAGCATCGCCGCGAGGAACAGGTTCAGATAGCCGAAGAAGCGGCGGCGCCGCTCGTCGTGCTCCATGTAGCCGATCGAGTAGATGTGGATCAGCGAGCCCACACCGGTGATCAGGAGCACGAAGGTCATCGACAACTGGTCGAGCTGGAAGGCCACATCGGCCTGGAAGCCGCCGACCGGGATCCAGCTGAACAGATGCTGGTGCATCGCCCGGTCATCGGCGTCCCGGCCGAGCATGTCCATGAACAGCACGACACCGACGACGAACGAGCCGAGCGCGAACAGCGTGCCGAGCCAGTGGCCGGTGCGGTCGAGCCGGCGCCCGCCGCACAGCAGGACCACCGCTCCGAGCAGAGGCGCCGCGACGAGCAGCGCAATCAAGTTCTCCACGATTCAGCGACCCCTTTAGAGCTTCATCAGGCTGGCGTCGTCGACCGAGGCCGAGTGGCGGGAACGGAACAGGGACACGATGATCGCGAGCCCGACCACGACCTCGGCGGCGGCGACGACCATCGTGAAGAAGGCGATGATCTGGCCGTCGAGATTGCCGTGCATCCGCGAGAAGGCCACGAACGCCAAGTTGCAGGCATTGAGCATGAGCTCGATGCACATGAACACGACGATCGCGTTCCGCCTGATCAGCACGCCGGTGGCGCCGATCGAGAACAACAGGGCGGCGAGATAGAGGTAGTTGACGGGGTTCACTTCGCGGCCTCCTCTTCCCGGTCGTCCCTGCCGAGCCGCTCCGCGGAGCGCTGCTCGAGGGCCGCCAGGTCCTTCAGCGCCTCGCTGGACACATCACGGATCTGGCCGCGGTCCCGCAGCGTCCGCATCACCGTGAGCTCGGACGGGGTGCCGTCGGGCAGCAGTCCGGCGATGTCCACCGCGTTGTGCCGTGCGTAGACACCGGGCGCCGGCAGCGGCGGCAGGTGCTTGCCCTCGCGTACGCGCCGTTCGGCCATCTCCCGCTGGGTGAGGGCGCGTTCGGTGCGCTCGCGGTGCGTGAGCACCATGGCGCCGACGGCCGCGGTGATCAGCAGCGCGCCGGTGATCTCGAAGGCGAACACATACTTGGTGAAGATCAGGGCCGCGAGGCCCTCGACGTTCCCGCCCGCGTTCGCCGCGCCGAGCCCGTTGAACTCGGTGATCGCGGCGTTCCCGATGCCCGCGGTGAGCAGCACCGCGAAGCCGAGACCGCACAGGGCGGCGAGCCAGCGCTGGCCCTTGATGGTCTCCTTCAGGGAGTCGGCGGCGGTGACACCGACGAGCATGACCACGAAGAGGAAGAGCATCATGATCGCGCCGGTGTAGACGACGACCTGGACGATGCCCAGGAAGTACGCCCCGTTGGCGAGGTAGAAGACCGCCAGGATGATCATGGTGCCGGCCAGACACAGCGCGCTGTGCACGGCCTTCTTCATCAGGATCGTGCACAGCGCGCCGATCACGGCGACGGTGCCGAGCACCCAGAACTGGAAGGCCTCACCGGTGGAGGTGGTGTAGGCGGCGAGGTCGGTCACCGCGTGGGAGGCGAGCGCGCTCATCGGCCGATCACCTTCCCGGACGCGGGCTCGGTCCCGCCGAAGGTGGAGTCCGCCTCCTGCACCACTTCGCCCTTGGAGTGGGCGACTTGCTGCACGGTCCCGGGCGCCGCCTCGGTCACCAGACCGCGGTAGTAGTCGCTCTCGTCCATCCCGGGGTAGATCGCGTGCGGGCTGTCGACCATGGTGTCCTCGAGCCCGGCGAGCAGCTGCTCCTTGGTGTAGATCAGGTTGGCGCGGCTGGAGTCGGCGAGCTCGAACTCGTTCGTCATCGTGAGCGCCCGCGTGGGACACGCCTCGATGCACAGCCCGCACAGAATGCAGCGCGCGTAATTGATCTGGTAGACGCGGCCGTAGCGCTCACCGGGCGAGTAGCGCTCCTCCTCGGTGTTGTCCGCGCCCTCCACGTAAATGGCATCGGCGGGACAGGCCCAGGCGCACAACTCGCAGCCGACGCACTTCTCGAGCCCGTCGGGATGCCGGTTGAGCTGGTGCCGGCCGTGGAAGCGCGGCGCCGTCGTCTTCGGCTGCTCCGGGTACTGCTCCGTGAGCCGCTTCTTGAACATGGCCTTGAAGGTCACGGCGAACCCGGCCACGGGGTTCTGGAACCCCTGTGCCGTGTCCTTGCCCTCGACGGGACCGGACCCGGCCGCCTGCGCGGGCAGCCCGGTGGCCCCGGTCGGCTCGATCGACTTTCCGGTTTCCTCAGACACCGTCCGCCTCCCTTCCCTCACTCGCAGTATCGGACCCGCCACTGACAACCAACTCCCGCTCCTGGCGCGACCGCCGGCGCGGCACGGGCGGCAGGCTCTGACCCGGCTTCGGCGGTACGGGGAAGCCGCCGGCCATCGGGTCGAAGACCTCCGGAGCCTGCTCGATCCCCGTGTCCTTCTCCTTGCCGCGGAACATGTCCACCACGAAGGAGAGGAGGAGCAGCGCGATGACTCCGCCGGCCACGTACATCACGATCTCGGCGAAGTCGTAGTTCTCGTTGCGCAGCGTGCGCACCGTCGCGACGAGCATCAGCCAGACCACGGAGACCGGGATGAGCACCTTCCAGCCGAGCTTCATCAGCTGGTCGTAGCGCACACGCGGGAGCGTGCCGCGCAGCCAGATGAAGAAGAACAGCAGCAGCTGGACCTTGACGATGAACCAGAGCATCGGCCACCAGCCGTAGTTGGCGCCCTCCCAGAAGGTGCTGATCGGGTACGGAGCCCGCCAGCCGCCCAGGAAGAGGGTGGTCGCGACCGCGGAGACCGTCACCATGTTCACGTACTCGGCGAGCATGAAGAGCGCGAACTTGATGGACGAGTACTCGGTGTTGAAGCCGCCGACCAGGTCGCCCTCGGACTCCGGCATGTCGAACGGGGCGCGGTTGGTCTCACCGACCATGGTCACGATGTAGAGCAGGAACGACACCGGAAGCAGCAGGATGTACCAGCGGTCCCCCTGCGCCTCCACGATCGTCGAGGTCGACATCGAGCCCGAGTAGAGGAAGACGGAGGCGAACGCGGCGCCCATCGCGATCTCGTACGAGATCATCTGGGCGCAGGAGCGCAGGCCGCCGAGCAGCGGGTACGTGGACCCTGAGGACCAGCCCGCGAGCACGATGCCGTAGATGCCGACCGAGGCGACCGCGAGGATGTAGAGCATCGCGATCGGCAGGTCGGTGAGCTGCATCGTGGTGCGCTGGCCGAAGATCGACACCTGGTTGTCGGCGGGCCCGAAGGGGATCACCGCGATCGCCATGAAGGCCGGGATGGCCGCGACGATCGGCGCCAGGACGTAGACGACCTTGTCGGCCCGCTTGACGATGACGTCTTCCTTGAGCATCAGCTTGATGCCGTCCGCGAGGGACTGCAGCAGTCCCCACGGACCGTGGCGGTTGGGGCCGATGCGCAGCTGCATCCAGGCGACGACCTTGCGCTCCCACACGATGGAGAACAGCACGGTCAGCATCAGGAACGCGAAGCAGAAGACCGCCTTGACGGCCACGAGCCACCACGGGTCGGTGCCGAACATCGACAGGTCTTCCGCGGCGAGAGTCACTGCGGGGCTCATGCCTCCACCTCCGCGACGTCCGAAGTGCCCGTGGCCGGGCCGATCTTGACCAGCTCGCCCGGGTGGGCCCCGGTGTCCGAGGCGACGCCGCCGCCGGCCGAGTTCAGCGGGAGCCAGACCACGCGGTCGGGCATCTCGGTGACCTGGAGCGGCAGTCGTACGGAGCCGGCGGGCCCGGTCACGGCGAGCTCGTCGCCGTCCTTGACCCCGGCCTCGGCGGCCGTGGCGGCGGAGACCCTGGCGACGGCCGCGTGCCGCGTACCGGCAAGCGCCTCGTCGCCCTCCTGGAGCCTGCCCTGGTCGAGCAGCAGCCGGTGTCCCGCGAGCACCGCCTCGCCGGAGGCCGGCCGGGGCAACTGCCCCGCGGTCTCCAGCGGTTCGGTGGCGCGCGGGCCGTCCCAGGTGCCGAGCCGGCCCAGCTCGCGGTGGATGGACGTGTTGTCCGGCAGCGCGAGGTGGACGTCCATGGCGTCCGCGAGCATGTGCAGCACGCGGGCGTCGGTGGGCGACAGGGCGCGGGTCATGTGGTCGGGCTTCAGGGCCGCTTCGAACGGCCGCGCCCGGCCTTCCCAGTTGAGGAAGGTCCCCGCCTTCTCGGCGACGGCGGCGACCGGAAGGACGACATCCGCGACCGCGGTGACCTCGCTCGGCCGCAGTTCGAGGGAGACCACGAACACCGCGCTCAGCGCTTCCCGCGCCCGTGCCGGGTCCGGCAGGTCGGCGACCTCGACGCCCGCGACGACCAGAGCCCCGAGTTCGCCGGTCGCGGCGGCCTCGACCATCTGGCCGGTGTCCCGGCCGTAGCGGTGCGGGAGTTCGGCCACGCCCCAGGCGACGGCCACCTCCTCGCGCGCCCGCGGATCGGTCGCGGGGCGACCGGCCGGAAGCAGCGAGGGCAGCGCGCCCGCCTCGATGGCGCCGCGCTCACCCGCCCTGCGCGGGATCCACAGGAGCTGGGCGCCGATCGCGGTGGCCGCCCGCATCGCCGCGGTCAGCGCGCCCGCGACGGACGCGAGCCGCTCACCGACGATGATCACGGAGCCTGCGCCGCGCAGCACCTCGGCCGCCCTCGCGCCCTCTCCTTCGAGCCCGACGCCGGAGGCGAGCGCGTCCAGCCACTCGGTCTCGGTACCGGGAGCGGCGGGAAGCAGCGTGCCGCCGGCCTTCTCCAGACCGCGGGTCTTGTAGGGGGCCAGCGCGAAGGTCTGCTGCTTGGACTGCCGCCAGGCCTTGCGCAGCTTCAGGAAGACGCCGGGCGCCTCCTCCTCGGCCTCGATGCCGACGAGCAGGACGGCGGGTGCCTTCTCCAGCTTCGTGTACGTGACTCCGGATCCGTCGAGGTCACGGCCGCGTCCGGCCACC
Organism: Streptomyces mesophilus; assembly: GCF_011044995.1. Lineage (GTDB taxonomy): Bacteria > Actinomycetota > Actinomycetes > Streptomycetales > Streptomycetaceae > Streptomyces > Streptomyces mesophilus. Next base: position 27,070 of record NZ_JAAKZW010000049.1, read on the forward strand.
GCGGCGGCCAGGAAGTCGGCCTCCTCGGAGGAGTGCACCCGGGCGCGGAAGTCGACGTCGTTGGTGTCGAGGGCCACGCGCGCGAACTTGCTGTACGCGTACGCGTCCTCGGCGGTCAGCCGGCCGCCGGCGAGCACACCGGCCCGTCCGCGAGCGGCGAGCAGTCCTTGAGCCGCCGCCTCCAGAGCCTCGGGCCAGGACGCGGGCTCCAACTCGCCGGAGGCGCTGCGTACAAGAGGAGTCGTGAGCCGGTCGCGCTGCTGCGCGTACCGGAACCCGAACCGCCCCTTGTCGCAGATCCACTCCTCGTTGACCTCGGGGTCCTCGGCGGCGAGCCGCCGCATGACCTTGCCGCGCCGGTGGTCGGTGCGCTGGGCGCAGCCACCCGCGCAGTGCTCGCACACCGAAGGCGAGGACACGAGGTCGAACGGACGCGAGCGGAACCGGTAAGCGGCCGAAGTCAGCGCGCCCACCGGGCAGATCTGGATGGTGTTCCCGGAGAAGTACGACTCGAAGGGGTCGCCCTCACCGGTACCGACCTGCTGCAGCGCCCCGCGCTCGATCAGCTCGATCATCGGGTCGCCCGCGACCTGGTTCGAGAACCGGGTGCAGCGGGCGCAGAGCACACAGCGCTCACGGTCGAGAAGGACCTGTGTCGAGATCGGCACCGGCTTCTCGTACGTGCGCTTGTGGCCCTCGAAGCGCGAGTCCGACTGGCCGTGCGACATCGCCTGGTTCTGCAGCGGGCACTCGCCGCCCTTGTCGCAGACCGGGCAGTCGAGGGGGTGGTTGATGAGCAGGAGCTCCATCACACCCTTCTGCGCCTTCTCCGCGACCGGCGAGGTCAGATGCGTCTTGACGACCATGCCGTCGGTGCAGGTGATGGTGCAGGAGGCCATCGGCTTGCGCTGGCCCTCGACCTCCACGATGCACTGCCGGCAGGCACCGGCCGGGTCGAGCAGCGGGTGGTCGCAGAAGCGCGGGATCTCGATGCCGAGCTGTTCGGCGGCCCGGATCACCAAGGTCCCCTTGGGGACGCTGAGTTCCACACCGTCGATCGTCAGCGAGACGAGATCTTCCGGCGGGACCGCCGCCTCTCCGCCCCCGGAGGGAGCGTTGGTCGTGACGGTCATACGTTCACCTCCGCGCTTGAAGCGTGCTTGTCGGCCCAGAGAGTCGACCGGGAGGGGTCGAACGGGCAGCCCTTGCCGGTGATGTGCTGCTCGTACTCCTCGCGGAAGTACTTGAGCGAGGAGAAGATCGGCGAGGCGGCGCCGTCGCCGAGGGCGCAGAAGGACTTGCCGTTGATGTTGTCGGCGATGTCGTTCAGCTTGTCGAGGTCGGCCATCACGCCCTTGCCGTCCTCGATGTCACGGAGCAACTGGACCAGCCAGTACGTCCCTTCGCGGCACGGTGTGCACTTGCCGCAGGACTCATGGGCGTAGAACTCGGTCCAGCGTGTGACCGCCCGTACGACACAGGTGGTCTCGTCGAAGCACTGGAGCGCCTTGGTGCCGAGCATCGAACCCGCGGCGCCGACGCCCTCGTAGTCGAGGGGCACGTCGAGGTGCTCGTCGGTGAACATCGGGGTCGAACTGCCGCCCGGCGTCCAGAACTTGAGCCGGTGGCCGGGCCGCATCCCGCCGCTCATGTCGAGCAGCTGGCGCAGCGTGATCCCGAGCGGTGCCTCGTACTGGCCGGGCGAGACGACATGGCCGCTGAGCGAGTACAGCGTGAAGCCCGGGGACTTCTCGCTGCCCATCGACTTGAACCAGTCCTTGCCCTTGTTCAGGATCGCGGGAACAGACGCGATGGACTCCACGTTGTTCACCACAGTGGGGCACGCGTAAAGGCCTGCGACAGCCGGGAAGGGAGGACGCAGGCGGGGCTGGCCGCGGCGGCCTTCGAGCGAGTCGAGGAGCGCGGTCTCCTCACCACAGATGTACGCCCCGGCGCCGGCGTGCACGGTGAGTTCGAGATTCAGTCCGCTGCCCAGGATGTTCTCGCCGAGGTATCCGGCCTCGTATGCCTCGCGTACGGCCTCGTGCAAGCGCCGCAGTACGGGGACGACTTCACCGCGCAGGTAGATGAAGGCGTGGTTCGACCTGATCGCGTAACACGCGATGATGATGCCCTCGATCAGGCTGTGCGGATTGGCGAAGAGCAGCGGGATGTCCTTGCAGGTCCCCGGCTCGGACTCGTCCGCGTTCACGACCAGGTAGTGCGGCTTGCCGTCTCCCTGCGGGATGAACTGCCACTTCATGCCCGTCGGGAAGCCCGCGCCGCCACGTCCGCGCAGACCCGAGTCCTTGACGTACGCGATGAGGTCGTCGGGCGTCATGGCGAGGGCCTTGCGCAGGCCCTCGTATCCCTCGTGCCTCTTGTACGTCTCCAGGGTCCAGGGCTTCTCCTCGTCCCAGAACGCGGAGAGGACCGGGGCCAGGAGCTTCTCGGGGCTGGTCTCGTGGTTGATCTCGGTGGCCAAGGTCATCACTCCCCCTCCTCGGCGGTGGGGCCTGCCGGGTGGTCCGGGTCGGAGGCCGACGTCTGCTGCGGTGCGTCGTGCGACGACAGGTGCTCGGGGGCGGAATCGCCCTGCGGGGCCTCGCCGCGCGGGTGCACCACACGGGCGGGGACCGTCTCGCCCTTGGCGAGCCGCAGACCGATCAGCGAGGCGGGCCCGGCGCCGCCGGACTCGTCCACCGCGCCTTCGCGCTCGTCCGGGAAACCGGCGAGGATCCGCGCGGTCTCCTTGAAGGTGCACAGGCGCGCACCGCGCGTGGGCTGGACCTCGCGTCCGGCGCGCAGGTCGTCGACCAACTGCCGTGCGCTGCCCGGGGTCTGGTTGTCGAAGAACTCCCAGTTCACCATCACCACGGGCGCGAAGTCGCAGGCCGCGTTGCACTCGATGTGCTCGAGGGTGACCTTGCCGTCCTCGGTGGTCTCGTTGTTGCCGACCCCGAGGTGCTGCTTGAGGTCCTCGAAGATGGCGTCACCGCCCATGACGGCGCACAACGTGTTGGTGCAGACACCGACTTGGTAGTCGCCCGACGGCTTGCGGCGGTACATCGTGTAGAAGGTCGCCACCGCCGTGACCTCGGCCGTCGTCAGACCGAGGACGTCGGCGCAGAACTGCATGCCGGTCCGGGTGACGTGCCCCTCCTCCGACTGCACGAGGTGCAGCAGCGGCAGGAGCGCCGAACGCGAGTCCGGGTAGCGGGCGATGACTTCCTTCGCGTCCGCCTCGAGCCGGGCACGGACGTCGGCCGGGTAGTCGGGGGCCGGCAGCTGGGGCATGCCCAGGCTGACGCCCTCTTGAGAAGTGGTCACCGGTCGACGCCTCCCATCACGGGGTCGATGGACGCGACGGCGACGATGACGTCGGCGACCTGCCCGCCCTCGCACATCGCCGCCATGGCCTGCAGATTGGTGAAGGACGGGTCACGGAAGTGGACCCGGTAGGGGCGGGTGCCGCCGTCAGAGACGACATGCGCGCCGAGCTCGCCCTTGGGCGATTCGACGGCCGCGTACGCCTGGCCCGGCGGGACCCGGAAGCCCTCGGTCACCAGCTTGAAATGGTGGATCAGGGCCTCCATGGAGGTGCCCATGATGTTCTTGATGTGGTCGACCGAGTTGCCGAGTCCGTCCGGGCCGAGCGCGAGCTGCGCGGGCCAGGCGATCTTCTTGTCGGCGACCATGACCGGTCCCGGCGCGAGCCGGTCCAGGCACTGCTCGACGATCCGCAGCGACTGCCGCATCTCTTCGAGCCGGATCAGGAAGCGGCCGTACGAGTCGCAGGTCTCGGCGGTCGGGACCTCGAAGTCGTACGTCTCGTAGCCGCAGTACGGGTCCGTCTTGCGCAGGTCGTGCGGCAGACCGGCCGAGCGCAGGACCGGACCCGTGGCCCCGAGGGCCATGCAGCCCGCGAGGTCGAGATAACCGACGTCCTGCATACGGGCCTTGAAGATCGGGTTCCCGGTCGCGAGCTTGTCGTACTCGGGAAGGTTCTTCTTCATGGTCTTCACGAACTCGCGCAGCTGGTCCACCGCGCCCGGCGGCAGGTCCTGGGCGAGACCGCCAGGACGGATGTACGCGTGGTTCATCCGGAGCCCGGTGATCAACTCATACAGGTCCAGGATCAGTTCGCGGTCCCGGAACCCGTAGATCATGATCGTGGTCGCGCCCAGCTCCATACCGCCGGTGGCGATGCATACCAGGTGCGAGGAGAGCCGGTTCAGCTCCATGAGCAGAACGCGGATGATGTTCGCGCGGTCGGGGATCTGATCCTCGATGCCGAGCAGCTTCTCCACGCCCAGGCAGTACGCCGTCTCGTTGAAGAACGGCGTCAGGTAGTCCATGCGCGTGACGAAGGTGGTGCCCTGCGTCCAGGTCCGGTACTCGAGGTTCTTCTCGATGCCGGTGTGCAGATAGCCGATGCCGCAGCGGGCCTCGGTGACCGTCTCGCCGTCGATCTCCAGGATCAGGCGGAGCACTCCGTGCGTGGACGGGTGCTGCGGGCCCATGTTGACGATGATGCGCTCGTCGTCCGACTTGGCAGCGGCCTGCGCGATCTCGTCCCAGTCGCCGCCGGTGACTGTATATACAGTCCCCTCGGTGGTCGCACGGGCGGAAGCGTGGGACGTTCCACTAGAAGCAGTCATCAGCTGTACGACCTCCGCTGGTCCGGAGCCGGGATCTGGGCGCCCTTGTACTCGACGGCGATACCGCCGAGCGGATAGTCCTTGCGCTGCGGGAAGCCCTGCCAGTCGTCCGGCATCATGATCCGCGTCAGCGCCGGGTGACCGTCGAAGATCAGCCCGAAGAAGTCGTACGTCTCACGCTCGTGCCAGTCGTTGGTCGGATAGAGGCCGACCAGGGACGGAACATGCGGATCGCTGTCGGGAGCGCTGACCTCGAGCCGGATCAGGCGGCCGTGCGTGAGCGAGCGCAGGTGGTACACCGCGTGCAGCTCACGGCCCTTGTCCTCCAGGTAGTGCACACCGCTCACGCCGGTGCACAGCTCGAAGCGCAGGGCCGGGTCGTCGCGCAGGGTCCGCGCGACCTGGAGCAGATGCTCGCGTACGACATGGAAGGTGAGCTCGCCGCGGTCGACGACCGTCTTCTCGATCGCGTTTTCCGGGAGGAGGTCCTGCTCCTCCAGGGCACCTTCGAGTTCGTCGGCCACCTCGTCGAACCAGCCGCCGTACGGGCGGTTGCTGGGACCGGGCAGCCGTACCGAGCGGACGAGGCCGCCGTAACCCGAGGTGTCGCCGCCGTTGTTCGCGCCGAACATGCCGCGCTGGACGCGGATCTCCTCGCCGTGCTCACCGCGCTGGCCCGGGAGGTTGGAGGCACCGAGGTCCTTCTCGGGGTTCACGCCATTGCTGTCACTCACCGGAGCAGCCCCTTCATCTCGATCAGGGGGAGCGACTTGAGGGCCGCCTCCTCCGCCTCGCGAGCGGCGTCTTCGGCGTTCACACCGAGCTTGGAACCCTGGATCTTCTGGTGCAGCTTGAGGATCGCGTCCATCAGCATCTCGGGCCGCGGCGGACAGCCGGGCAGATAGATGTCGACGGGGACGATGTGGTCGACGCCCTGGACGATCGCGTAGTTGTTGAACATGCCGCCTGAGGAGGCGCAGACGCCCATGGAAATAACCCACTTGGGGTTCGGCATCTGGTCGTAGACCTGCCGCAGGACCGGCGCCATCTTCTGGCTGACCCGGCCCGCGACGATCATCAGGTCCGCCTGGCGGGGCGAACCGCGGAACACCTCCATGCCGAAACGGGCGAGGTCGTAACGCCCCGCGCCCGTCGTCATCATCTCGATGGCGCAGCAGGCGAGGCCGAAGGTGGCGGGGAAGACGGATGACTTGCGCACCCAGCCCGCTGCCTGTTCGACCGTCGTCAGCAGAAAACCGCTCGGCAGCTTCTCTTCGAGTCCCATAGGTCCCTAGCCCCTCAGTCCCATTCCAGGCCGCCGCGCCGCCAGACGTACGCGTAGGCGACGAAGACGGTGAGCACGAAGAGCAACATCTCCACGAGCCCGAAAACACCCAGGGCGTCGAAGGTGACCGCCCAGGGATAGAGGAAGACGATCTCGATATCGAAGATGATGAAGAGCATCGCCGTCAGGTAGTACTTGATCGGGAAGCGCCCACCGCCGGCCGGAGTCGGCGTCGGCTCGATACCGCACTCATAGGCTTCGAGTTTGGCGCGGTTGTACCGCTTTGGACCGATAAGCGTGGCCATGACCACGGAGAAGATCGCAAAGCCTGCCGCTAGGGCTCCCAGTACGAGGATGGGCGCATAAGCGTTCACCGCTCCTCGCTCCTCTCAGTCGACATTGACTGCTTCGGCGGACTGACTTCTTGGGGCGCGTGCCCCGACTCACCAAGATCGTGCTTATGTGAGGCAGTTCACAAGCCCAACTGCCCCGCATCCTATGCCTGCCGGTCTGTGATCTGCGACACGGGGTACAACAACGCCTTTGTGATCTCCACCACCTGACGAAGGATCATGAAGTCGGATGAGCGGTGATCTTCATACGCGAAGCTCCGGAGTGATCACCAATGGTGATCAATTAACTGGTTACCGCTGGTCACGAGGGTGCGCTCACTATCAAGTGATGGCAGCTGCAAGCAAATTGGCGCCTTGATCGGCAACCTGATAAGGGCAGCCTTCCCTCGCTCGGGGGACCCTTTTGTACCGCTGCTGACGCGTGCACACATTCACGAGCGATTCCGTGCCCGTTCGCCGGCTCACGATGGAGACCTGTTCGTGACCTGTGCCACTTCTGTGAGGACCGTGAAGAACCGGGCTTGGCCAACAACAGCGAGCAGTGGTAGGTGCGGGGCAAAACGGGCGTTACTTGGAAAACCCATGATCACAGCGTCGATCAAGGCTGTCCAAATTGCCCGTTACGGCGTCAATAAGCGTCGACACGCGCGGGATTCGGCTTGATCGGCCACAACTGTGGCGCAGCACACGTTTCTTGAAGGGAACCCTGACGCCCTGATACCGGTTGTTCTCATGTCCCACACCGCTCACATACCCAGCCACCGGAAGCCCCGCCCGCAGCGCGTCACCAAGCTGCGCGCCGGAGTTGCCGGTGGCGTCCTCAGCACCCTCGCGGTGGCCGGCACCACTGGCATGGCGAACGCGGCCGAGCCGGTGACCGAGACCATCGAAATGCCGACGCTCTCCACCGACCTGACGACCCAGGTGGCCGCCACCGCGGATGCCACGCAGCAGGCAGCCGACGCGTACACCCTCCAGGCGGACAAGGACGCGGCCATCGAGGCCGCCGCCAAGGACGCCAAGGAGGCCAAGGACGAGGCCAAGGCCAAGGCCGCCGCCAAGAAGCGTGCCGCCGAGCGTGCGGCCAAGGAGCGCGCCGCCCGCGACTCCGAGCGCACCACGCTCTCCACCGCCTCCGCTTCCGCCACCGCCGAGGCCCCCGCCTCCGGCTCGGTCTCCGCGGTCATCTCCTTCATGAAGGCCCAGCTCGGCGACGCCTACGTCATGGGTGCCACCGGCCCCAACGCGTGGGACTGCTCCTCCCTCGTCCAGGCCGCGTTCAAGCAGGCCGGCGTGGATCTGCCGCGCGTCTCCCAGGACCAGTCGATGGTCGGCACCGAGGTCGGCACGTCCAACCTCCAGGTGGGCGACATCCTTTACTGGGGCGGCAAGGGCTCGGCGTACCACACGGGCGTCTACATCGGTAACGGCCAGTACCTGGACGCCGCGAACCCCTCGAAGGGCGTCGTCATCCAGGACCTGTCGGGCTACCCGGCTTCGGGCGCGGTCCGCGTTCTCTGAGTCCGCGTTCTCTGATTCCGCGTCACACCACGTACGGCGAAGGGCCGCTGCACCCTCGGGGGTGCAGCGGCCCTTCGCTTTTCCGTGCGGTCAGTCCGTGGACGCGGTCAGGTGGTACGTCGTGTCCACCCGGAAGCCCCTGCCCGTGTCCGCCTTGATCTCCAGGACGTACTCGCCGGGGTGCAGCGGGGCGAGCGCGCCCCACAGGCCCCAGGTGTGGCGGCGCTCGGCGCCCAGGGCGAACTGTCCGGAGAACTGCGTCAGTTGCAGCGGGAGGCCGTTGAGCCACGCCTCGGCCCGCGCGATCGGCATCCTCGGCGGCTCCTGGTCGAGCCGGCCCCGTACGGTCTGGATGTTGAAGACCGGGAAGAACACCGGCCGGTCCGCCGGGATCGCACAGGTGCGCGTGACTTTGCCCCCGTACGTCCCGGCCAGGAACCACAGATCGTCCGGCTGGTTCCAGGCGGCGTGCTCGCCCGTCTCGTCCCTGACCGGGCTCAGCTCCTCGGGCGCGGACAGCGCCCACTGCCACCAGCGCCCGGCCAGCGCCCCGCCCACCCGGGGCTCCACCTGCCAGGAGCCGTCCGGTATCGCCTCGTTCACCAGGTCCCCACCCTTGTTAGGCTCCGCCGCCATGACGGAACTGCTGCACCTGACCGAACGCGCCCTGTGGGACGAAGCCGTACGCACGGGTTCGTACGAGCACTCCACCCGCGGACGCACCCTCGCCGAGGAGGGGTTCATCCACTGCTCGACGCGTGAGCAGCTGCCCGCCGTGGCGCAGTTCCTCTACGGCGGGGACACAGGCCACGGCGAGCTCGTCGTGCTGGTCATCGACGCCGAACGGCTCACCGCGCCCGTACGTCACGAAGCGGCGGCTCCCGGCGGGCCCTTGTACCCGCACATCTACGGGCCGGTCCCGACGGAAGCCGTCGTCGGCGTGGAGAGCTGGCCGGCCGCCTCCTGAGCCGGGCCGGCCGCCCCGGCCGTCAGGCCTTCGGGGCCACCTTCGACAGACCGTTGATGATCCGGTCCATCGCGTCGCCGCCCGACGGGTCCGTCAGGTTGGCGAGCATCTTGAGCGTGAAGCGCATCAGCATCGGGTGCGTCAGGCCCCGCTGTGTCGCGATCTTCATGACCTTCGGGTTGCCGATCAGCTTCACGAAGGCGCGGCCCAGCGTGTAGTACCCGCCGTAGGTCTCCTTGAGGATCTTCGGGTAGCGCTGAAGGGCCAGTTCGCGCTGCGACGGGGTCTGGCGGGAGTGCGCCTGGACGATGACGTCCGCCGCGATCTGGCCGGACTCCATGGCGTACGCGATGCCTTCGCCGTTGAAGGGGTTCACCAGGCCGCCCGCGTCACCGACGAGCAGCAGGCCCTTCGTGTAGTGCGGCTGGCGGTTGAAGGCCATGGGCAGGGCCGCGCCCCGGATCGGGGTCGTCATGTTCTCCGGCGTGTAGCCCCAGTCCTCCGGCATCGAGGCGCACCAGGCCTTGAGGACCTCGCGCCAGTCCAGCTCGCGGAAGGCCTTCGAGGAGTTGAGGATGCCGAGGCCGACGTTGGACGTGCCGTCGCCCATGCCGAAGATCCAGCCGTAACCGGGAAGCAGCCGGTCCTCGCCCGGACCGCGGCGGTCCCACAGCTCCAGCCAGGACTCCAGGTAGTCGTCGTCGTGGCGGGGCGAGGTGAAGTACGTGCGGACCGCGACGCCCATCGGGCGGTCCTCGCGGCGGTGCAGGCCCATCGCGAGGGAGATCCGCGTGGAGTTGCCGTCCGCGGCGACCACCAGCGGGGCGTGGAAGGTGACTTCCTTCTTCTCCTCGCCGAGCTTGGCGTGCACACCCGTGATGCGGCCTGTGCGGTCGTCGAGGATCGGGGCGCCGACGTTGCAGCGCTCGTAAAGGCGCGCGCCCGCCTTCTGCGCCTGGCGCGCGAGCTGCTCGTCGAAGTCGTCGCGCTTGCGGACGAGTCCGTAGTCCGGATACGAGGCGAGCTCGGGCCAGTCGAGCTGGAGCCGCACGCCGCCGCCGATGATGCGCAGCCCCTTGTTGCGCAGCCAGCCGGCCTCTTCGGAGATGTCGATGCCCATCGACACCAGCTGCTTGGTGGCGCGCGGGGTCAGGCCGTCGCCGCAGACCTTCTCGCGCGGGAACGCGGTCTTCTCCAGGAGCAGGACGTCGAGTCCGGCCTTCGCCAGGTAGTACGCCGTCGTGGCTCCGGCCGGTCCGGCTCCGACCACGATGACATCGGCGGTGTTCTCGGACAGGGGTTTGGTGAGGGCGTCGGATACGGGCTCGGAGAGGGGCTCGGTCACGGCGGGTTCTCCCCTGGCGTAAAGAATCTACGTGCTGAACAGCACTGGACAGGGGCAGTCTATGGGGGCCGCTTGATCACGAATCGGAGGGCCGCCCGCATGACACCACCCACGCCCAGATCGCTCGTGCCCCTGCCCCCCGACCGTCTGCGTGTCCCGACCGAGGAGGACGCGTACGTCTGGCACCGGGTGTTCGACGACCCCGAGGTGATGGAGTTCCACGGCGGGAAGTCCGCCGAGGTGTCGGTGTACGAGGAGCTCACGGCCCGCCAGCGCCGCCATGACGCCGAACTCGGCTTCTGCTTCTGGACGATCCTCGACGAGGACGGCCAGGTGGCCGGCTTCACGGGCGCGCAGCCCTGGCCGCATCCCGAGTGGGGCCCGGTGGGCGCCATAGAGATCGGCTGGCGGCTCGGCCGGTCCGCGTGGGGCAAGGGCCTGGCGACCGGGGCCGCGCTCACCACCCTCGAACGTCTGAAGGCGGCCGGTGTGCCGGAGGTCGTCGCGATGGTCAACGCCGAGAACCACCGGTCGATCGCCGTGATCGAGCGGCTCGGGATGGAGCTGGCCGAGGTGTTCATGACGCCCGTGGGCAACAAGCGCGGGTGCCGGTACCACTTGGTGCTGTGAGGTTCTGCTTGGTGCTGTGACCTCCCGCCCGGTCCCCGGGGCCCCGCTGTGACCGGTCTGCCGCCTTCCGGTCGGACCGGTTGCCGTCTACCCTTCCGGTACGCCTGGGGGTGACGGCTTTGCGCAGAAAACCCGAAGTGACGGTCCCGAAGTTCGTCGGTCAGATGGCGATGGACGTACGTGAACAGGCAGCGCTCGTCGGCCTGTTGGTCGACGCTCCGCAGGAGCCCGCCTTCCCGTTCATGGTCACCGACTATGTCGTACGGCAGTTCCCCGAGCCGGGCGCGCGGGTGCCCTTCGGGGCCGTCGTCACCCTCTGGTTCGACTTCGGCCCCGACGAGGGCGAGGGCGGCAGCGGGGTCCGCGAACCGCGCACACCCCGCCCGCCGCACGGCGGGATGCAGCGGGAACTGGACGAGCCCGACGGCAGCGGGGAGTGGATCCTGCCCGTGCGGTGAACGGGGATCAGTTCGTCAGGCGCCAGGTCGCAAGTGCCTCGTCGAAGATCTCCTGGCCGCCGAGCTCCCAGTTCTCCTCGTAGTCCGTGAAGTAGATGGCGTACTCCGTGCCGTTCTCGGCCACATACCCCTGGTCGATGGCGTGCACGGTGCGGCCGGTCTCCTCCTCGGTGTACGTGTACTCCCAGACGGCGCCCGGCAGCCCGCGGAAGGTGTTCTCCTCCAGGCGCACCCGCTGGTAGTCGGGCCGGCTCTGCGACTTCTTCTCGATGGTCAGGAAGTTCTCGTACGAGGAGACGGGGGCGTCCGGGACGACACCGATCAGGAAGTGTCCGAACCCGGTCGAACCGGCATAGGTGATCTGCCCGTTCTCCTCGCCGACGCGGCTCCAGACGTCCGGGACCGCGAAGGAGAAGCCGGCGGGGTCGGTGACGATCCGCGAGCTGAGTCCCGCGGTGGGGCTCCCCGACGCGTCGGTCGCGGGCGTCTCGGACGGTACGGGGTCGGTGGTGGGCGGCTCTGTGGTGGGCGGCTCGGCGCTGGGCGACGGAGAAGCCGAGGCCGAGGGCTTGGCATCGTCCGTACCCGGGTCCCCGCCGTCCTCGTTCTGCAGCAGCAGGAAACCGGCCGTCGCGCCACCACCCAGGGCGAGCGCGGCGGTGAGGGTGACGATCCAGAGCGTGACGCGGGAGCGTTGCGGGGGCGGTCCGGCGGGGGCCGGCGCCGGGGGCGGATATCCGTAGCCG
>NZ_JAAKZW010000004.1 GCF_011044995.1 Streptomyces mesophilus
CCACTGCACCCCGCATCCCCACTGACCTCCCCGTCGACGGCGCGCATCACCTCCGTACGACAGCCAAGACGGCGCGCTGGGGCGAACTCCCGCACGCCGGCAGCGCACCCGTCCTCACTGTGGCCGACGGCGAGACCCTCACCCTCGACCTCGTCTCGCACGAAGGGATCCTCCCGGACCAAGGGCGCGATCCGGTCGCGTTCTTCGGCGAGTTCGGCGTGCGGGCCCACGAAGTCCTCGCCGACGCCCGCGAGATCGCCGAGTCCGCGCTGGGACGTGACGAGGAAGTGCTGCCAGGACCGCACATCGTCACCGGCCCGGTCGCGGTACGCGGCGCCGCACCAGGCGATCTGCTGCGGGTGGAAACCCTCTCGCTGCACCGCCGCGCCCACTACGGCATCGTCGCCAACCGCCACACCCGAGGCGCCCTGCCCGGGGAACTCCCCGACGACAACGCCGAATTGACCGGACCCGACCTATTGCGCGGACCGACCGGCACCATCAGCGCCTTCTGCACGGTGGACGACTCCGAGCGCGGCGTCCTGCGCTACACCGACACCCTCAGTGCCCGCTTCCCGCTCGGCCCCTTCGCTGGGATCATGGGCGTCGCGAGCGGCACCGAGGGCACCCCGCTCAGCTCCATCCCACCCGGCGTCCACGGCGGCAACCTGGACGTCAAACACCTGACGTGCGGATCGTCCTTGTACCTTCCCGTACAAGCCGAGGGCGCCGGCTTCTACGCGGGCGATCCGCACTTCGCCCAGGGCAACGGCGAGGTGGCCCTCACGGCGTTCGAGGCGCCGCTGCGGGCCACCTTCCGGCTCTCGCTGATCCGTGGAGATGCGGCCCGCCGCGTACAGGGTCTGGCCGGAGAACCGTTCGCAGAGACCGCCACGCACTGGATCGCGATCGGACTCGACGCCGACCTCGACGAGGCGATGAGCCAGTGCGTACGCGCCGCGCTCGCCTTCCTCACCGCCACCACCGGCATGGACCGGCAGACGGCATACGCCTATCTGAGTGCCGCCGCGGACTTCGAGGTTTCGCAGGTGGTCGACCAGGTCAAAGGCGTGCACTGCCTGATCCGCAAGGCCGACTTCCCCGGCGAGCAGTGAGCACGCCGGCACCTGCCGCAGCCAAGGAGAGACCTGTGACGGACCTGCTGCTCCGCGACGTGCGCGTCGAGAACGCACCCGACCCGACCGATGTACGGATCGAAGCCGGCCGGATCGAGGAGACCGGCCCCGGCCTCACCGCGCCCGACGGCACCGAGGTGTTCGACGGCGAGGGCCGGGTGCTGCTCCCCGGCCTGGTCGAGACGCATCTGCACCCGGACAAGGCGCTGCTCGACGCCATCCGCCCCAACCCGACCGGCACCCTCGACGGAGCGATCCGCGTCACGGGCGAGCTGAAGCGGCAGTTCACCCACGACAGCGTGCGCGCACGGGCCGAACAAGTCCTCGCCATGTGCGTACGCAACGGAACCACGACCGTACGCGCGCACCCGGACGTGGACCCGATCGCCGGCCTGACCGGCCTGGAGGTGATGCTCGAACTGCGCGCCGCCTGGGCCGACTTGGTGAGCATCCAGATCGTCGCCTTTCCGCAGGAGGGCATTTTCAAGGCCCCCGACACCCACACCCTGCTGCGCAAGTCCCTTGACGCCGGGGCGGATGTGGTCGGCGGCTGCACGTACGCGGAGAGGGACCTGGCGGACTGCAAACGCCACGTCGAACTCGTCCTCGACCTCGCCGTCGAATACGGCGTGCCCGCCGATATGCACTGCGATTTCTCCGACGACGCCTCCGATCCGCGCTTCGCCCTCGCCGGCTTCATCGCCGAACAGACGGCGGCCCGCGGCCTCGGCGGCCGCGTGGCCCTCGGCCATGTGACCTCGCTCGGGGCGCTGCCGCCGGCCGAACGCCGCGCCGTCGCCGCCGACCTCGCCCAGGCCGGGGTGGCGATCGTCCCGCTCCCGGCCACGGACCTCTTCCTGGGCGGCCGGGGCGACGAACAGGCGGTACGCCGCGCGATCACACCCGTACGCGACCTCTGGGACGCGGGCGTGCTCATGGCCTGCTCGAACAACAACATCCGCAATGCCTTCACCCCGTACGGCACCGGCGACCTGCTCGACACGGCGCTCCTGCTGGCCCGACTCGCGCACCTTTCCGGACCCGCCGACCTGCACCGCGTCCTGCGGCTCGTCACCCACGACGCGGCCCTCGTCGCCGGCCTCCTGGACTACGGCGTCCACGTGGGCGCGCGCGCCGATCTGGTGATCGTCGACACCCGCGACTACGACGCGGTGCTGCTCGAGCGGCCCGTACGCACCGCAGTGATCAAGGCGGGCCGGATCGTGGCCCGTTCCACGTACAGCTCGGAACTCACCGTCCCCGTGCGCGCCTTGGAGGCCTAGGACATGACCGAAACGAAAGCGGGTCCCGCGACCGCCGCTCCCGCCCCGGTGATGCGCGAACGCATACCGCACGAGATCGTGGCCTCCGTGCTCGCCGCGACCACGGCGTTCATCGGCGGCAACGCCCTGCATCTGCCCCCGTGGGCGATCTTCATCGCCTGGGCGGGCACCTTCCTGCTCGGCGGCCCCAACCTCGCCAACGCCAAGCGCCTTTGGTGCGCGATGCCGATGGGCTCCACGTTCGCGCTGATCATCGTGCTTCTGGAGACCAACGCGGGCACTGCCTTCGGCGAGAGCCAGCTGGCCCGCAACTTCTTCGCCGCGCTGTGCATCCTCGTCGTCAACACGACCCTGATGTACACCGGCCGCCTGCCGCTGTTCTCCCTGATCCCCGGCATGTTCTTCGGCTTCGCTTCCTTTTTCGCGACCTTCTTCGGCGGCTTCGGATACGACGCGGGCAACGCCTGGTCGGCCTGGGTCTGCGTGATCGCGATGAACGCGCTCGGCCCGGTGTTCGCCTGGCTCTCGATCCGGCTCGCGTTCCCGGTGCCGGTCGAGGCGCGCGAGCCCGCAGCTTCGGTGCCCAGGCCGCCGGCTCCGCGCGGCGAATCCGTCTAGCGGCTGCCCGCCGAAGTGCGGCTACTCGAGGACCGCGGTGGCTTCGACCTCGACCAGGAGGTCCGGTTCCCCGAGCGCCGCGACGCCGAGGAGGGTGATCGGCTTGACCGGATCGACGCCGAGCTTCTCGGCCGCCCGGCTCACGCCCTCGCCGAGCAGCGGCATCTTCTCGGGGCTCCAGTCGACGACGTAGACGGTCAGCTTCGCCACGTCGTCGAAGGAGCCGCCGACCCCGGCCAGCGCGGTGGCGATATTGAGGTAGCACTGCTCGACCTGGGCGGCGAGGTCCCCGTCGCCGACGGGCCTGCCGTCGGCGTCACGGGCGACCTGCCCGGCCAGGAAGACCAGCTTCGATCCGGTGGCGACCGACAGCTGCCGGTAGACCTCGGGCTTCGGCAGTCCCTCGGGGTTGATCAGCGTCACGGGCATGAACGGCCTCTTCCTGTGGGTGTCGGTCAGCATCCATCCGGGTGTGGGTCAGCATCCATCCGGGTGTGGGTCAGCATCCATCAAAACATAGCGCTGCTATGTAATGTGAGGTCATGGCGAGGACGAAGGATCCAGCGGTCCGCTCCCTGCTGCTCGACCGGGCCGCACACCTGCTGAGCGCGAGGCAGCCGGTCACCCTGCGCACCCTCGTCGCCGGGACCGGGGTGTCGACGATGGCCGTCTATACGTACTTCGGCGGTATGGACGGCCTGTGGCAGGCCTTGCGGCAAGAGGGCTTCACACGCCTGGCCGCCCGGCTCGCAGGCGTCACGATGTCGGCGGACCCGGTGCGCGACCTCGCCGCGCTGGGCGCCGCCTATCTGGCCAACGCCCTGGAGAACCCCGATCTCTACCGCGTCATGTTCGACGCGCGCTTCGACCTCGAGGACGCCGGCGCCGCCGACGAAACCCTCGACCGCCTCGTCCGCGCCATCGACCGGGCCAAGACGCACGGCCGCTTCCATGGCGAGGTCGAACCCCTGGAACTGGCCACACAGAGCTGGACGATCGGCCACGGACTCGCCTCACTCGTCGCCACGGGCCCCCTGCCGCACCAGGCACTCACGCACGGAGTGCCTCTGCTGACCGCACTGTTCACCGGCGCGGGAGACGAACCCGCCCGCTGCCGCCGCTCGGTCGAGCGCGGCTGGGGACGGCTGCTTCCCGCCTGAGGCAAACAACAGACCCTGGTGCACATCCCGGTGCCCGCTCTGCATACTCCTCGGTAGGCAGAACGGGCAGCAACGGGCAGCACAGTCGGCGATACGGAGATGGGGCATCCATGAGCGACACGGCACTCGTACTGGGCGGCGGCGGGCTCACCGGCATCGGCTGGGAGATCGGCATCCTGCACGGACTCGCCCGCGCCGGCGTCGACCCGACCGGAGCCGACCTCGTCGTGGGGACGTCGGCGGGCTCCGTCGTCGGAGCGCAGCTGACCTCCGGTGTGCTGTCGCTCGACGAGCTGTACGAGCGCCAACTCGTCGACCCCAAGGGCGAGATCCCGGCCACCATGGGCCCCGCGATGATCGCCCGGTACGCCTGGGGGGTCGTGCGCTCCCGTGACGCCAAGGCGTACGGCATCCGGATGGGCAAGATGGCCTCGGCCATCCGCACGGCGCCCGCGGAGGACCGGCGCGAGGTGATCGCCCAGCGGCTGCTCTCGCACGACTGGCCCGCCGACCGCCGTCTCGTGGTCACCGCGGTGGACACCACGACCGGTGAACTCGCGCCCTTCGACCGGGACAGCGGGGTCGGCCTGGTCGACGCGGTGTCCGCGAGCTGTGCGGTGCCCGGGGTGTGGCCGCCCATCACCATCGACGGACGGCGCTACATCGACGGCGGTGTGCACTCCTCCGCCAACGCCGCGCTGGCCGCCGGCTACGCCAAGGTCCTGATCGTCGCGCCCATCGCGATGGGCGGCGGCCCGCTGCCCACGCCCCGGGCCCAGGCGGCGAAGCTCGCCGCCGCCGGCTCGAAGGTCGTGCTGATCACCCCGACCCGCGAGGCCCGCCGCACCTTCGGCCGCAACGTCCTCGACCCGGCCCGCCGCGCACCCGCCGCCCGCTCGGGACTGGCCCAGGCGGCGGCGCACGTGGACGAGGTCAGGAGGCTGTGGCAGGACTGAGGGCCGGGGCCCGCACCCCGACGGTGTGCGGACCGCGACGCCGAACCCCCGGGGGAGAGCCCCGACCGGCACAATGGAGCGGTGGACGAGCCGATACCCGTGATGCGCACCGTGGACCACGGTGTCGCCAAGCTGATGCCCGATGTGGACCGGCCACGGGCCTGGCTCCTGACCGTCGACGGCGCGCCCCAGTCGTATGTCGATCTCGATGACCCGACGCATCTGGAGTTCGAGTACGCGCGCCGCCTCGCCCACGCCATCGACTCCCTCGACGGCGGACCGGTCGACGCCGTCCACCTCGGCGGCGGTGCGCTGACGCTGCCCCGCTATCTCGCGGCGACCCGCCCCGGCTCACGCCAGCACGTCGTCGAGGCCGACCAGGGGCTGCTCGCGCTGATCGCCGAGCAGCTGCCGGTGGCCGAGGACGCGGGGATACGGATGTACGGCGCCGATGCCCGCGGCTGGCTGGAATCCGCCGCGGACACCTGCGCGGATCTGCTCGTGGCCGATGTGTTCGGCGGCTCCCGGGTGCCCGCGCATCTGACGACCCTCGGCTATGCCCGCGAGGCCGAGCGTGTGCTGCGCCCCGGCGGCGTCTACCTCGCGAACCTCGCGGACGGCGCGCCTTTCACGTTCCTGCGCTCCCAACTGGCCACGTTCCAGGCGGTGTTCGGGCACCTGGCGCTGATCGCCGAGCCCGGCGTCCTGCGCGGCCGCCGCTTCGGCAACGCGGTCCTCGTCGCCGCCCACCACGAACTGGACACCGCCGAGCTGGCCCGCCGCACCGCCGCCGACGCCTTTCCCGCGCGCGTGGTGCAGGGCCAGGCGCTGGTCCGCTTCATCGACGGCGCGAAACCGGTCGACGAGGCCGACGCGGTGGCGTCACCCGAGCCGCCCGGCGGCACGTTCAGCATCGGCTGACACCGGGGCGGCCGGTGTGAGTCCCTCGCGGCGGCCGGTCCGCGACCGCGCCGCCTATCAAGCGAATAGGTGCGCCCGGCCCAAGAAGGCAGACAGAAGCGGGCGGACGGGGCCGGGGTGGGATTCGCCCCGGAACTCTCCCTGTCCGCCCGCTCGGTGGCCAACTGCGTTTCCGCACGCCGGGGCGAGGGGCATGCGCAGACGCGGCGGCGTGGATCAGTCGGTCTCGGTGGGGTCGCCCGCCAGGCGGACCGTGCCCAGGATCTTCATGATCGTCTCGTCGGTCAGTTCGCCCTCCACGCCCGTGGGGGCGTGCAGGCTCCAGGAGACGAAGTCATCCGCGGAGTTCTTGAACCCGAACGTGATCGCCTTGCCGTCCGAGGCGCACTTGCCCTTGTCCGGCGTGTTCTTCGAACGGGCCCAGCCGTAGGCGCCCTTGACGCCGGACGTGGTGGTGAACGGCGTGCCCTTCTTGTCCCACGTCATGCTCTTCTTGTCCGGCTGCGTATAGCCGCCGTAGACCCACCGGGGTGCGTCGCTGAGGATGATGTCGTCGAAGTTCTTGGCGCCGTTGGAGCCCTTGGTGCCGGCCGTGGCAAGCGCCGTGGAGTCCTTCTTGCCGTCCTTGTCGTCGTCCGCCTCGCACCAGGTCTTCTTGAAGTACGCGGGTGCGGACATGATGATCAGCGGCGCGATCTCGTCGGGCTTCTTCACGTCCTCGAAGCCCACCATCATCGACGGGGAGTCGACCTCCCAGTCCGCCGGTACGTCGAAGGCCGTGCCCCGCTTGGGGTTGACGACGACCTTCCAGCCGGGGATCACCGGGTCGATGGTGGAGCCGGTGCCGCGCGGGTTGTCCTCCTCGGATGCCGAGGGGGACGGGCTCTTGGGTGCGGAGGACGTCTTGTCCCCGCCCTTGGCGGTGTCCGACTTCTTGTCGTCGTCCTTGCCGAGCACGAGGTAGCCGGTGACACCTGCCGCGACCACCACGGCCGTCGCGGCGATGATCGCGACGAGCTTGGTGCGGTCACCGCCACCGCTGCCACCGCCCTGCGGCGGCTGAGGGCCGCCGGCCAGGCTCGGGGCGTTCCACGCCTCCGGTCCTGGCTGCTGATAGCCCTGCTGCTGCTCACCTGTCTGCGGATAGCCCGGCTGCTGATAAGGGTTCGGCTGCTGGAATCCCGGCTGCTGATAGGGATTCGGCTGCTGGTACCCCGGCTGCTGGTACGGGTTCTGGTTGGCGTCCTGCGGGTTCTGCTCGCCCCCGGGCGGCTGCTGTCCTGGCCACATGGCGCCTAACGATAGAGGGGAGGTCCAAGGGTGGCCACGGCCGCCCCCGATTGTGACGAGCTCGGCACACAGCACACCGTTACGCCCGACTGTGCGGAAGAAGGGTATGGTCAAGCACGCTTACCGGTCGGTAACATCCGGTTCATGAGCACAGAGCAGATGTCGATCGGCGAGATGCTCGCCGCGACCGTCCCGATGGCCCGCACCCTGAACCTCGAGTTCGGCGAGACCAGCCCCGAGCGGGCCGTGGTCTCCCTGCCGGACCAGGGCGACTTCCACAACCACGTCGGCGGCCCGCACGCCGGCGCGATGTTCACGCTGGGGGAGTCCGCGAGCGGGGCGATCGTGCTCGCCGCCTTCGGCGACCAGCTCTCGCGCGCGGTGCCGCTCGCCGTACGCGCCGACATCGCGTACAAGAAGCTCGCCATGGGACCGGTCAAGGCCATCGCGACGCTGGGCCGCCCAGTGGCGGACGTCGTCGCCGAGCTCGACGAGGGCAAGCGTCCCGAGTTCCCCGTCGCGATCGAGATCCGGCGCGAAGACGGCGCCGTGACCGGGGAGATGACGGTGGTGTGGACCCTGCGCCCCAACAGCTGACCGGCTTCAACACCTGAACGCAGGCCCCTTCCGGGGTCCCCTCCAGGGTCGACGCGCCCGCTGCATTCCACCCCGCAGCGGGCGCGTTTTTGGTTTTCCGTTCACCTTATTGACACGAGTCAGTGACGGTCATACGTTTCCCGGCGTAACCCGTGGTGTCTGACGGCTCGTCAACTCTCCCTTGTCGCATAGTGCGTCTATTGCGTTCAAAGAGCGAACGCCGACTGCCCGTTGGCACGTGTAAGTGCATCGTCGTTCCATGTACAGAAGGAGTCACGGCTCATGCCAGCAAGTGCCTCGCAAGTCTCGCGTCGCTCCGCCCTTCGACTGTTCGGTACCGCGGTCGCCGTGGCCACCGCCGCGACCGCCGGTGTCGCGGTGCCCGCCCACGCGGCGAGCGCCACCCGCGGCCCCGGCCGCACCGCGGGTCCGCGGGTGGAAGCGCTGATCGCCCGGCTGACCCTCGACGAGAAGATCTCGCTGCTGCACGGCGCCGACGACCCCAGAGCCCTCGGCCAGGCCGGCTACATCCCGGGTGTGCCCCGCCTCGGCATCCCCGAGCTGCGCCTGGCCGACGGTCCGGCCGGTGTCCGCGTCAAGGAACCGGCCACCGCGCTGCCCGCCCCGGTGCTGCTCGCCTCCACCTTCGACCCCGCGCTTGCCCGCGCCTACGGCAAGGTCATCGGCCGCGAGGGCCGTGCGCTGGGCCAGGATGTGCTGCTCTCGCCGATGTGCAACCTGATCCGCACCCCGTACGCGGGCCGGAATTTCGAGACCTTCGGAGAGGACCCGCTGCTCAGTGCGGACATGGTCTCCGAGGAGATCCGGGGCATCCAGGGCGAGGGTCTCGTCGCGACGGTGAAGCACTTCGCGATGAACAATCAGGAGAAGGACCGCAACACGATCGACGTGTACGCGGACGAACAGACGATGCACGAGACCGAGCTGCGCGCCTTCGAGGCCGCCATCGCCGCCGGGGCGGGCTCCGTCATGGGCGCGTACAACAAGGTCAACGGCACCTTCGCCTGCGAGAGCAAGGAACTGCTCACCGACATCCTGCGCGAGCGCTGGGGCTTCGACGGCTGGGTGATGACCGACTGGTTCGCCGCGCACAGCACCGTGGAGGCGATCACCGCCGGTCTCGACATGGAGATGCCCGGCGGGATCTACTTCGGCGCCGCCCTGAAGAAGGCCGTGCAGGGCGGCAGCGTGCCCGAGTCCGCCGTCGACCGCTCCGTGCGCCGGTTGCTCTCCGTGATGGACCGCTTCGGGCTCCTCGACGGCTCCATCGGCCCGCGTCCGGCCCGTGACGCCAAGGCCGGCGCCCGTACCGCCCTGGAGATCGCCAAGGCCGGAGCCACCCTGCTGCACAACCGCCGCGGCACCCTTCCGCTCCAGGGCCACGCGGCCCGCAGCATCGCGGTCATCGGCCCGACCGGCAAACAGCCCTTCGTCAGCGGCGGCGGCAGCGCCCATGTCATCCCCGACCACTCCGACACCCCGCTCGACGCGATCCGCGCCCGGGCCGGACGCGGCGCGCAGATCTCGTACGCCATGGGCGAGGACCTGTACGGCAAGGCGCTCCCCAAGGGCGCGCTCAGCCCGGGGTTCGACTCCGAGGGCCAGGGGGTCGCGGCCGGTGCGACCTGGACGTACGACGGGACGCTCGACGCCGACGAGGCCGGGGAGTGGACCTTCGTGATCCACTACTCCGGCGCAGAGCGGCCCAAGGTGCACTTGGACGGCGAGGAGCTGTTCCCGCTCGCTCCGGGCGTCGGGGAGTTCTTCTCCGGCGGACTGATCAATGCGGCGCCCGACGGGCTCTCCGTGCGCCGCAAGACCCTGGACGTCGCCGAGGGCGGACGCCGGCTGACGATCACCGCCAAGGGCGGCGACAACGGCCAGATCTTCCGTATCCGCAGAGTGACCGCCGCGACCCGCGCGCAGGATGTCGCCGAGGCAGTACGGGCCGCGCGGCGGGCGCACAGTGTGGTGCTCTTCGCGTACGAGGACGCCACCGAGGGCATGGACCGCACCACCATCGCGCTGCCCGGGCACCAGGAGGCGCTGATCAAGGCGGTCACGGCCGTCAATCCGCGTACGACGGTCGTCCTGAACACCTCGTCGGCGACCTCGATGCCGTGGCTTGCACGGACCGGTGCGGTGCTCCAGATGTACTACCCGGGCCAGGAGGGCGCCGCCGCCACCACCGCGGTCCTCTTCGGCGACTGCGACCCGGGCGGCCGGCTCACCCAGACCTTCCCGCTCGACGACGCCACCCACCCGACGGCCGGCGACCCGGTGCGCTACCCGGGCGTGAACGGGCGCCAGGAGTACACCGAGGGCGTGCACATCGGATACCGCTGGTACGCGGCCGAGGGGAAGCGGTCCTTGTTCCCCTTCGGGCACGGACTCTCGTACACGTCGTTCCACTACAGCGAGCTCGATGTGCGCGAGGACGACGGGGGGCTCGAGGTGAGCTTCACCGTGCGCAACACGGGGCGGCGCAGCGGAGTCGATGTCGCCCAGGTGTATGTCGGACCCTCGCGTGAACTCTCCGTCGAACAAGCCGAGTTGGCGCTCGCGGGCTACCGCAGGCTCACGCTGCGGGCCGGGGAGCGGCGCAGGGTCACCGTCAAGGTGGCGCGGCGGTCGCTGTCCTCGTGGGACAGCAAGCGGCACGACTGGGTGCTCGGCACCGGGCGGCGCGCGGTGCAGGTCGGCGCCTCGGCCGGCGACCTGCGGCTGCGGACCGTGGCGAAGGTGGGGCGATGACCATGAGGATGTCCGCGATACGCAGGCGAGTCGGCCTCTTCGTCGCAGCGGTGCTCGCGGCGGGCACCCCGGTGCTCGCCGCCGGGCCCGCCCAGGCCCGCGCGGACCACGACACGGTGGTGCACACCACCGGCGGCCTGGTCCGCGGTGAACGCACCGACGCGGGACGGCAGTTCCTCGGCATCACCTACGCCGAGCCGCCCGTCGGCCGGCTGCGGTGGAAGGAACCGCAGCCGGTGCGTCCGTGGCTCGGCGTCCGCGACGCGACCTCGTACGGCAACCGCTGCGTACAGGGCGCGAGTTGGGACCCGGGCTACGAGCGGCCGAGCCTCACCGAGGACTGTCTCGCCGCCAATGTCTACGTGCCCGAGTCGCCTCGGTCGGCGGGGGCCGGGCGCCCGCTGCCCGTCATGGTGTGGCTGCACGGCGGCGGACTCACCGCGGGCGCCGGCGCGGACATCGTGCCCGACGAGTTCGCCGAGCGGACCGGAACGGTCGTCGTCACGGTCAACTACCGCCTCGGAGCACTGGGTTTCCTCGCCACCGAAGGGCTCGACGGCGAGGCGGGCGACGGGGTGTCCGGCAACTTCGGGATGCAGGACCAGCAGCTGGCGCTGCGCTGGGTGCAGTCCAACATCGGCCGCTTCGGCGGCGATCCGGGCCGGGTGACCATCGCGGGCGAGTCCGCCGGCGGCGGTTCGGTGTGCAACCAGCTCGCCTCGCCCACCGCGAAGGGGCTCTACCGGGCGGCCGTCATCCAGAGCGGCGCGTACAACGACTGCGCGGCCCGCACGCGGGACAAGGCCGTGGCGGAAGGTGCGGCCTTCGCCAAGAAGGCGGGCTGCCCGGACCCGGCGACCGCAGTCGCCTGTCTGCGGGGGAAGTCGGCGCAGGAGATCCTCACCGCGCAGGCCGGTTTCGGCTGGGCCGCCGTCGTGGGCGGGACGTTCCTGCCGCAGCAGCCCACCCAGGCCTTCGCCTCGGGTGCGGCGGCCGGGATTCCGGTGATGAACGGCGCCAATCAGGACGAGGGCCGGATGTTCGCCTTCGCCCAGTACGACGTCACCGGCACCCCGCTCACCGCCGACCGGTACCCCAAGGCCCTCGAGCAGCTCTTCGGCCCGAAGCTCGCTCCCGAGGTCGAACGCCGTTACCCCGTCGGCGACTTCCCCTCGCCGACCGTCGCGTACGGCACCGCACTGGGCGATCAGCTGATGGCCTGTACGGCGCTGCGGCTCGACCGGACGCTCGCCGGGCGCGGCAAGGTCTACGCGTACGAGTTCGCGGACCGCACCTCGCCGCCGTTCGCCTCCCTGCGCAAGCTCGGGACGGACTTCCCCTTCGGCGCGACCCACGTCAACGAAGTGCAGTACCTGTTCAAGCACTTCGGGCTGACCACTCCGCTGGACGACCAACAGCGGGTCCTGGCGCGGCAGATGGTGCAGTACTGGGGCTCCTTCATCCACGGCTCCCCGCCGCGCGCCCAGGGCGGTCCTGTCATGCCGCACACCGAGGGCCGGGTCCTGAGCCTGCGCACCGCCTCGGCCGGCGGGCTCGAGGTGAGCACGACGGTCGACGAGGACCACCTGTGTGACCTCTGGGACGCGGCCGCCACCGCGTGATCCAGTAGGCTGCCCGGCGGCACATCCGGGTCCGATTTCGACCGGACCGAGGGGGAGTGTGCCGCCGGGCAGATGCGGGTGGACCGGAGGGAACGGGCAGTGCAGGAGTGGCTCGCGTCCGTCCCCGCGATCGCCGTCTACCTCCTGGTCGGGACGATTCTGCTGGTGGAGAGCATCGGCATCCCGCTGCCCGGCGGAGTCATCCTCGTCACCGCGGCACTGCTCGCTTCCCAGTACGGCGAGATCGACCCGTGGCTGCTCGCCGCCGGAGCGGCCGTGGGTGCGGCGTCGGGCACGTTCTGCGGATTCGCGCTCGGGCGGCGCGGTGGGCGTCCGCTCCTCGAGCGGCTCGGCCGGCGCTTTCCCCGCCGCTTCGGACCGACCCAAGTCGCCGCCGCCGAGCGGTCGTTCCGTACGTGGGGCGTGTGGGCCGTCCTGTTCGGGCGCTTCGTCGCCGTGCTGCGGATCTTCACCGGGCCGGTGGCGGGCGTCCTGCGCATGCCGTACTGGCAGTTCGCCCCGGCGAACGCGTGCGGCGCGGTGCTCTGGGCGGGCGTGACGACCGGGGTGGTCTACCACCTGGGCCTGGCCGCCGGGAGCTGGCTCACGCGCTTCTCGCTGGCGGGACTCGCGCTTGGGGCGCTGCTCGCCTGCTGCGCGGTGTGGATCGTA
Source organism: Streptomyces mesophilus (assembly GCF_011044995.1). Lineage (GTDB taxonomy): Bacteria > Actinomycetota > Actinomycetes > Streptomycetales > Streptomycetaceae > Streptomyces > Streptomyces mesophilus. The sequence goes on from NZ_JAAKZW010000004.1 coordinate 13,031, forward strand.
CGGAGAAGGCGACGCCCTCCGGCGCCGGAGGGCGCGTCCGCCTCTGCCGACTGACGCGGCCCCCGCCTACGGCCGCACCGCGGTCTCCGGCTGTCTAACGCACCACCGTCTCCTGTGACTTGAACGCCCCGCCATGCCCCGGCACGATCACGTCGGCCGCGGCCAGCACGCGCTCACGGGAGGCGCGCAGCAGCTCGCGGTCCGGGGCCACGGGGTCGTCCGCCGGGCCGTCCACGTGCCACCACAGGTCGCCGGCGAAGGCCACCACTCCCGTCTCCGTGCCCGCGAGGAGCGTGATGTCCTCGGCGCTGTGCCCGGGGGTGCGGATCATCCTCAGCGACGCGGTGAGTTCATAGCCTTCCGCTTCCCGGTTGCGCCACTGGTTGCCGCGGTACTCCACCTTGTGGTCGTGCACGAGGGCCCGGCCGAACAGGCCGACGTTCATGGTGTTGTCCGGGTGGTGGTGGCTGAGGACCACATCGGTGATGTCCTCGGCGCCCAAACCCAGTTCGGCGAGCGGACCGAGGATGTCGTTCCGGTCCGCGACCATCCCGGGGTCGAAGATCACATGCCGGTCCCCGTCGGTCACGTAGGAGACGGTCGCGGCGACTCCGGGGCCGGTGGAGCCCACATAGCCGGTGGTCAGGATCGTGTACGAGGCGCTGCGGCCGCGCGGTGCGTCTGTCATGGCCTCAACTCTGCCGGGCCGGAAGGTCCTGCACGAGTGGCATCAATGCCAGCGATCGCAGGAAACGTGCCACACTGCGGCATGCCTGCCTTCCGTACCGTCGCCGCCTACGTTCCGCCCGGAGCCGGCCTGCTCGCCGTCGGCATCGTCGGCGAGGTGTTCGGCCCGCACGGTCCGGACTTGCCGGGCTTCGACTTCGCCCTGTGTGCGGACCGGCCGGGTCAGGTCCGTACCGACGTCGGTGTACCGATCGCGGTCGAGCACGGTCTCGAGCGGCTGGCCGCCGCCGACTTGGTGCTCGCCCTGCCCGGCGCGGAGTTCCGGGCACCTCCCGAGCCCGCCGTACGGGAGGCCTTGCGCGCCGCGTACGGACGGGGCGCCGTGGTGGCGGCGCACTGTGTCGGCACGTTCACGCTGGCCGCGGCCGGGTTGCTCAACGGCCTCCGGGCGACCACGCATTGGCGGTTCGCCGACCTGCTCACCGAGCACCATCCGGAGGTCGACGTCGACGCCGGGGCGCTGTACGTGGACGAAGGCCAGGTCATCACCGGTGCGGGAGCCGCCGCCGGGTTCGATCTGTGTCTGCATCTGCTGCGGCGGGAGTTCGGCGCCACGCTGGCCAACGCGGTCGCCCGGGACATGGTGCTGCCCTCGCACCGGGACGGCGGACAGGCCCAGTATCTGGCCGCTCCCGTTCCCGAGGACGGCGAGGACGAGCGGCTCGCCGAAGTGCTCGGCTGGGCGCGGGGACACCTTCATCAGCCGCTCCCCGTGGCCGAGTTGGCGCGGCGCGCGGTGATGAGCCGGCGCACCTTCGCCCGCCGTTTCACCGCCGCGACGGGCAGCACACCGCACGCCTGGCTGCGGGACCTGCGGCTCGGGCGCGCGGAGGAGCTCCTGGAGTCGACGGACCTTCCCGTCGAGGAGATCGCCCACCAGGTGGGCTACTCGAGCGCGGCGGTCCTGCGCGAACAGTTCGTACGGCGGCGTGGGGTGCCGCCGCGCTCGTATCGCCGCTCCTTCGGCGCCACTTGAAGCGGGAAGGGGCCGGGTTGCGGCGGGAAGAGGCCAGGTTGCGGCGTGAAGGGGCCGGGCTGCGACGCGAAGGAAGGCCGCCGGGCGCTACGCGCCGCGCTCCTCGTGCGCCGCGCGGTGCGCCTTCGCCAGTTCCGTGTACATCGCCGCGTTGAGCTTGATGCCCTCGCGCTCCTCCTCGGTCAGCGGCCGGCGCACCTTCGCCGGTACGCCCGCGACCAGCGAACCCGGCGGCACCTGCATGCCCTGCGGTACGAGGGCCTGGGCCGCGACCAGGGAACCGGCGCCGATCACCGCGCCGTTGAGGATGGTGGCGCCCATGCCGATGAGGCAGTCGTCCTCGACCGTGCAGCCGTGCACCGTCGCGTTGTGGCCCACCGAGACCCGGTCGCCGATGGTGACGGGGAAGCCGGGGTCGACATGGACCGTGCAGTTGTCCTGGATGTTGCTGTCCGTGCCGAGCACGATCGGGCCGCAGTCCGCGCGGAGCACCGCGTGGTACCAGATGCTGGAGCCCGCCTTGAGGGTCACGTCACCCATGGCGACGGACGTCGGGGCGGCGAACGCCTCCGGGTCCACCTCGGGGTTCTTGCCGCCGACCCCTGCGATCAACGCGCGCTCTGCCATGCCGTGCTCCTTGTTGCTCAAGTCGTGGTGCGCCCAGGGGAACGGTAAGCGAAGGCCGTTGTCCCGCCTCGGGGTGGGTCGAAGATCACAGGTCGTGCCCCTCATGTCCGCGGGCGCGCATGAGTACGGTGTGCGGGTGCCGAACAGGAACACGTTCTCATCGCTGGCCGCGGCCCGCCGCCGCCTGGTCACGCGTACCGTGCACGCCGGCTGGCGCTGGGTGCAGCGGTCGGGAGCCGTCACGGCCGAACGGCCCGGCAAGCTGAAGTTCCGCCGGATCGGGACCGGCACCAAGCTGGCCTTCCCGCAGGGCACCGTGTTCGGCGAGCCCTGGATCGAACTCGGCAACCACTGCATCGTCGGCGAACAGGTCACCCTGACCGCCGGTCTGATGCCCGAGCTCGACCTCGGCCCCGAGCCGATCCTGCGTATCGGCGACGGTGTCGTCCTGGGCCGCGGCAGTCATGTCATCGCCGATACGACGGTGACGATCGGCGCCGACTGCTACTTCGGCCCGTATGTCTACGTCACGTCCACGAACCACAGTTACGACGATCCGCAGGAGCCCGTCGGCAAGCAGTGGCCGCGGATGGAGCCCGTGGAGATCGGGCCCGGCTGCTGGATCGGCACGGGCGCGGTGATCCTGCCGGGCGCCCGGCTCGGCCGCAATGTCGTCGTGGCGGCGGGTGCGGTCGTACGCGGAGACGTGCCGGACCACGCGGTGGTGGCCGGTGCGCCGGCCCGTGTCGTACGGCGCTGGGAGGCCGCGACCGGCTGGCAGCCGCCGCTGCGGACGCCCCCGCCGGTGCCGATTCCGGCGGGGATGACCTCCGAGGAGCTTCTTGCGCTTGCGGAGTGGGTGGACGAGAAGCCCACGCAGGGTGCCTGACCGGACCTGCTGATCAACCGCTCGCCAGCATCACCGTGCCGACCAGCGCAAGCCCCGCACCCGCGGCCTGCACCGCACGCAGCCGTTCCTTGAGCACACCCCGCGCGGCGAGCGCCGTGATCACCGGGTAGAGCGAGGCGAGTACGGCCGCGACGGTCACCGGGCCGTTCTGCGCGGCGATCGAGTACGTACCGTTGGCGGCCACATCGGCGAGACCCACGAAGGCCAGCGCCGGGAACGCGGACCACAGCATCCGGATGCCTTCGCCGCGCGGCAGGACCTCCATGCCCCGCTTGGAGGCGACGTACAGCGCGGTGCCTCCGGCCAGGACGTTGGACACCCGCTGGACGAACAGGGCGAGGAACAGGCCGGTCAGCGTCGTGGAGGCCTCGGCGATCAGCGCCATCACCGCACCGAAACCGAACGCGGCGAGCAGGGTCAGGAACAGGGCCTGCCGCTGCACGGGTGCGCCGCGGAACTGCGGTCCGCCCGCGAGCACGATCCCGACGACGGCCACCGCGATCCCTCCGTACTGGAGCAGCCCGGGCCGCTCGCCGAGCACGAGTCCGACGCCGACCGGCACCGCGACCCCCACCGAACCCAGCGGGGAGACCACACCCATCGGGCCGAGGGCGAGGGCCTTGTAGAAGGAGAGCATCGCCACCGGGCCGACGAGTCCGGCCGCGACGGCGAACCACAGCTGCGGGCCCCACTCGGTCCAGCCGCCGGTCGCGATCACGACCGCGCCGAGCACCACGACCGCGATCGTCTGCGAGGCGACCACCACCGTCAGGGCGGGGATGCGTCGGGTCAGCAGTCCGCCGCCGAAGTCGGCGAGACCCCAGAGCACGCTGGTGGCCAGGGCGAACAGTGCTGTCATGACGGAACCTCGCAGTACAGTGTGTTGAACGATTCGGTGCACCACACCGTAGTTCAATGGACTGGACTATGTCATCCAGGATATTGGACTAAGGGTGCAGGGTGGTGGCCGCGACCGCGGATTAGGGACGGGAATGTCGGATCTCGATCAGCTCACCCAGTCGCTCGCGCGCAACCTCAAGCGCTGGCGCGGCGAGCGGGGTTACACGCTCGACGCGCTCGCCGCCCGCGCGGGCGTCAGTCGCGGCATGATCATCCAGATCGAGCAGGCCCGTACGAACCCGAGCGTCGGCACCACGGTCAAGCTGGCCGACGCGCTCGGCGTCTCCATCACCACGCTGCTCGACTATGAGCAGGGCCCGCAGGTGCGCGTCGTGTCCGAGGACCAGGTCGTACGGATGTGGTCGACGGACGCGGGCAGCCACACCAAGCTGCTGGTCGGCACCGAAGTGCGCGGCCCGTTCGAGCTGTGGGACTGGCTGCTCATGCCGGGCGACGAGAGCTCCTCCGACCCGCACCCGTCCGGCACCGTCGAACTCATCCATGTCACCGCCGGCGAGCTCACCCTCGTCGTCGACGGCGCCCCGCACGCCGTACCGGCCGGATCCTCCGCCTCCTTCGAGGCCAACGTCGCGCACGCGTACCGCAACGCGGGGGACGTACCGGTGGAGATGACCATGGCCGTCCAGATCCCGGCGGCCAACTGACCTTGGGCCTGTCTGGTGGACGGACGGCTGTTAACTTGCCGTCATGCGCGCACCGATCGGCACCTTCGACAACGCCCGTCCCGCCCCCGACTGCCTCGACGAGCTGACCACCCCGGTCGCCGACGCCGTACGGCACTGGCGCGGCACCGTGCCCACCGAGCAGTTCCTGTACGTGGACACCGATCCGGCGATCGCCGACACCGCCGTGTTCGTGGAGCACTACGGGGCGAGCCTGCTCGACCAGTCCGCGAACTGTGTGGTGGTCGCGAGCAAGCGCGGTGGCGAGAGCTCGCTGGCCGCGTGCGTGGTCCTCTCGCGGACGCGGGTCGACGTCAACGGTGTGGTGCGGCGTCAACTCGGCGCCCGCAAGGCCTCGTTCGCGCCGATGGACCTCGCCACCGGAGAGACCGGGATGGAGTACGGCGGGATCACTCCGGTCGGACTCCCGGACGACTGGCCGCTGTTGGTCGACGCGGCCGTCGTCGACACCCCGTACGTGCTGATCGGCAGCGGGCGGCGGCGCGGCAAGCTGATCGTGCCCGGCAAGGCCTTCGCCGAGCTGCCCGGCGCGGTCGTCGTGGACGGCCTGGGGGTCGAACAGCCGTCATGAGCCAGTGGCCGCGCACCGACGAGATGCTGGAGTGGATCCGTACGATCGTGGCGCGCGGCATCCGGCGCCCCGGATATCCGGCGGACGCCTGGACCGAGCAGTGGGCGGCGCGCAAGCTGTGCGCCTACGGCCTCGATGTCGCGCTCGAACCGGTGCGGGTGCCCCGCTGGGTGCCGCGCTCGGCCGAGCTGACCGTCCGCCTCGACGGCCAGGAGGCGTCGGAGCACGGTGAGTTGAAGGTCGACGGGTTCCCGCTGCCGTTCACCGCACCCAGCCGCGGCACCACCGCGCCCCTGGTCCGCCTCGCCGACGCCCCCGCTCGTCCCGGCGCCCTCGCCGTCGACGAACTGCGGCTCACCGAACTGCCCCAGTCGTACGTCCGCTCGCTCGCGACCTCCTCGTACGACCCGGAAGGCGTCTTCGACACCCTGGTGCAGACGCTGCCGTTCGGGCCCCGCCTCAACCAGGTGATGGAGCCGGCGCTCGCCGCCAAGTCGGCCGGATACGTAGGGGCATTGGACTTCCCCTGGGAGACGCGCGACTACTACGTCCCCTACGACGCCGTCGAGCGGCCCATCCCCGGTCTGTGGCTGCGGCCCTCGGACACCCGCCGGGTGCTCGACCTCATGGACAAAGGCCCCTGCACCGGCACGCTCACCAGTAGCTCCCGGCTCACGGGCGCGCTGAGCCACAACGTCGTGGCCACCTTGCCGGGTGCGTCCGACCACTGGGTGATCATCGCCTCGCACCACGACGCCCCCTGGGCCTCCGCCGTCGAGGACGGCACCGGGATCGCGCTGGTGCTCGCCGCCGCGCGCCACTGGGCCGGCGTTCCCCACGAGCAGCGGCCGCACAACCTGCTGTTCCTGCTCACCGCCGGGCACATGGTGCACGCCGCCGGCACCCGGGCGTTCATCGACAGCCACCGGGACCTGCTGCCGGACGTCGTGCTCCAGATGCATCTGGAGCACGCGGCCCTGCGCTGCGTACCGCGGGACGGCGGTCTCGAGCCGACGGAAGATCCCGAGGTGCGCTGGTGGTTCACCACCCAGGAGGCGCCTCTGGAACAGCTGGTGCACGAGAGCATCTCCGCCGAGGGGCTGCGCCGTTCGCATGTCCTCAGGCCCGATGTGTTCTCGCCGATGCCGCCCACGGACGGGGCGTTCTTCCACCCCGAAGGCGTACGGCTCGTGCATTTCCTGAGCGCGCCGATGTACCTGGTCGACTCGTCCGACACGCTCGACAAGGTCGACGCGGAGGGGCTGTTGCCGCTGTCACGGGCCGCGGCCCGGATCGTGCGCGGGACCGCCGGGTGGGTGCCGTAACCGCCTGTCGTAGCCGCCTGCCGGTGCCGTCGCACTGCGCACCCGAGCTCAGCCGACGTGCACGCGCGGCCGCCGCTCGCGATCGGGCTCCGCGCGGCGCAGCACTTCGCGGGTGACCGGGGCGACCTCGCCGTCGCCGAAGACCAGGAACCGCAGGAGATGGCTGACCGGGTGCCCCTCGGTCCAGTTGAAGTACGCGTGCGGCACCTCGCCCGTGCGGTCGCGCAGCGCGAGCAGCACCGCCGCGATCGCGTTGGGGACGACGGACGACTCCACGCGCAGCCGGCGCGCGCCGTGCTTCTCGTCGCCGCGCACGTCCAGATCGGCGGTGAACTCCGAGGAGTCCCGGACGAACACCTCGAGGAACAGCACCGGCCGGCCACCCGGAATGAACGTGGCCTCGCGCTGCGTGTACTCCTTCTCGCGGTACTCGACCGTGCTGTGCTCCTGCGGCTCGTTGGCGATGATCCGCAACGGGCCGCCCATCGCGGCCGCCTCGTCGATGAGCTGCTGCGCCTTCTCGTCGAACGTCACCTGCGCGGCGCGCAGTTCGAAGGCGCGGTGGATACGGGAGGCGAGCGAGCTGATCAGGATCGCGAGGATGAAGAGCGCCGCGATACGGATGCCATCGGGACGCTCCACGACGTTGTCGACCAGGGTGTACGCGAGCACCGCGGTGATCACGCCGAAGCCGATCATCCCCTTGCGCTCCCCGGCCTTGCGGGCCGCCGCCGTACAGGCGAAGGACGCCGAGAGCATCAGGACCAGGACACCGGTCGCGTACGCGCCGCTCTGGGCGTCGACGTCGGCGTTGAACCACAGCGTGATGAACACCGCGATCGCCATGAAGATCAGGACCAGCGGCCGCACGGCGAGCGTCCACTGCGGAGCCATGCCGTAGCGCGGCAGATAGCGCGGCACCAGGTTGAGCAGTCCGGCCAGCGCGGAGGCGCCCGCAAACCACAGGATGGCGATCGTCGAGACGTCGTAGACCGTGCCGAACACCTCGCCCAGATGCTGATGGGCGAGATAGGCGAGCGCCCTGCCGTTGGCCTCGCCGCCGCTCTTGAACTCGTCCTGCGGGATCAGGATCGTGGTCGCGAGACTGGAGAGCAGCAGGAAGCAGCTCATGATGACGGCCGCGGTGGTCAGCAGCTTGCGGGTGCCGCGGATACGGCCCACGGGATTCTGCTCGGTGTCGTTGGCATCGCCCTTGACCTGCGGCATCACCGCGACACCGGTCTCGAAGCCGGACATGCCGAGGGCCAGCTTCGGGAACACCAGGACCGCGACGCCGATCATCACCCAGGGCGAGGAGTGCTCGGCGGTGGCGGCGTCCCACCAGTTGTCGATCTGTACGGGCTCGGTGACCACCTTCACGGCCGCGGTCGCCAGGACCACCACGTTGAGGGCCAGATAGACCCCGACGAGGATCACCGCGACCCCGATCGCCTCCCGGAACCCCTTGAGGAACACCGCGCCGAGCAGCGCGATCAGGAACAGCGTGATCCAGGTGTGCTCCCCGTCCAGCCAGTGCGGGGCGAACGGGTTCTCCTCCACATGGGCTGCCGCGTCGGCCGCGGACAGGGTGATCGTGATGATGAAGTCCGTGGCCGCGAAGCCGAGCAGGACCAGGACGAAGATCTTCCCGGACCACCAGGAAAGCAGCCGCTCCAGCATCCGGATCGAACCCTCGCCGTGCGGCGACTCCTTGGCGACCCGGCGGTACACCGGCAGCGCGCCGAGCAGCGTGAGCCCGATCAGGACGACGGTCGCGAGCGGCGAGAGCAGTCCCGCGGCCAGGGCCGCGATGCCCGGCTGGTAGCCGAGGGTGGAGAAGTAGTCGACGCCGGTGAGGCACATGACCCGCCACCACTTGTGCCCGCGGTGCTCGGAGGGCGGGGTGCCGTGCGGTCCCGCGTGCTGGGCGGTCTCGGCGGTGAGGCCTTCGAGGAGCCAGGCGCGCAGGCGGCCGCGCGCGGGCGCCTCGGCTGTGCCGGTGGGGGGCTCCACCTCGGTGCCGGTCAATGCGTTCTCCCTGCTCACGAGAAGCCAGGCCAGTCGTGCTCACATCCTCACGTGCGTCGACATTCCGGGCGAACCGGGCGCAGAGGAATCCGTGCCGTGACACGGCCCGTGCGCTTTCGTGCCTGCTCCATTCGGCTGTACGGGGAGTGCCGGGCCGCCCTCGTCCCGCGCCTCTTTGCGGGAGCGGCTCCGGCGTACGCACTCCAGGGCGACGGTCACCGCCGTGACGAGGGCGAAGGAGAGCATGAGCCCGTGCAGCGGACGGTCCGCGAAGGCCGCGCCGCCGAGCGCGCCCATACAGACGGCGAACACCGCCCACAGCGCGGCGCCCAGGGCGTCGTAGGCGACGAAGCGGCGCAGGGGATAGCGCAGGGCCCCGGTGGTCAGGCCGACGGCGACCCGGCCGCCGGGTACATAGCGGCCGGCCACGATCAGGAGCGGGCCGTGGCGCCCCACGGCCGAGCACGCCCATGCGTACCGTCTGCGTCCTCGCTCGCCGCGCAGCAGCCGGGGGATGAGGCGGGGTCCCGCGCGGCGGCCGAGGATGTGCCCGCCGACGTCGCCCGCGAGCGCGCCGGTGGCGGCGAGCACGGTGAGCAGCGTGAGCCGGCCCGGGTCGGGGCCGATGAGGACGGCGGCGGTGACCACCGTCGTCTCGCTCGGCATGAAGGGGAGCAGGGCGTCGAGGGAAGCGGTCAGGAAGATGGCGAGCCAGATCCAGGGGGAGTCGAGCAGGTGCTGCAGGGTCTGGACGTACCGGTCAAGCATGAAGAGCGGGGGAGAGGGGCGGGACGGGGAGCGCCGACGCGGGTACGCGGCCCAGCACCGCCTCCTGTGCCGCCAGCGCGAGCGTGCGACGGTCCCGGCCCGGACCGGGGCGGAGCACGTCGTGCGCGTCGACCCGCACGGTGAGCCCGTCCGCCCGCGCGACCCGGCGCAGGGACGGCAGGAACCCGTCGTCGCCGACGAACGCGGCGACGGTGGAGGGCATCCCGTGCTGCCGATAGCCGATGCTGACGGGCCGTACCGGTGCCCGGGCGTCCAGGGCGGCCTGGAACATGGCCCGGCGGAACGTACCGCCGGACGGGGAGCACCACGTCGTGGCCTGCGGGAAGACGGCGACCGAGCGGCCGGCCAGGAGCGTCTCGCGGACCAGGGCCACTTGCTGCGGGAGGCGCCGGAAGGAGTCGCGGTCGATGAAGCAGGTGCCGGCGCGGCGGGCCAGCGTGCCCACCACGGGCCAGGTGTCGACCTCGCGTTTGGCGATCAGCGTGGCCGGTTCGCGGGCCAGCAGGGCGATCACGTCCAGCCAGGAGATGTGGTTGGCGACGATCAGCGTGCCGGTGCGGCCGGGCACGCTCAACCCGCCCTCGCCGCCCACCTGTTGAACGCCCAGTGCGTCCAGGAGATGCCGGGCCCGCAGCCGCAGCGAGCCCGGGTCGGTGAGCGTGTGGCGGCGGGCTGCGGTGCCGGCGACGATCGCGGTGAAGTCCGTGCAGCGGCGCAGCGCCGTACGCGCGGACACCGGGGGCACGCGGTGCCCGACGCAGCCGGTGGTGCAGGGGGACTGCACCGCCCAGGCGTTCATCGTTCCTCGCCGAGGAAGTAACGCCGGTAGCGGTCGCTCACGTTGGCCATCGGCAGCAGGACGTAGAAGTCGGCGACACCGAACTCCGGGTCGTGCGCCGGGGCTCCGCACATCCAGGCGCCGAGCCGCAGATAGCCGCGAAGCAGCGGCGGCAGATCCGCGTAGGACGGTGTGCCGGCCAGCGGTCCCGCCGGCTGCCAGGGCCGGTGCGGGTGGACGCGCAGGTCGGCGGGCGAGACGTGCTTGGCGGTGCCGAGCAGCCAGGCGCTGGTCGCGGCGTGGCCGCCGTCGTCCAGCGGTACGGACGCGCAACCCGCCAGATACTCATGGCCGGACAGCAGCACATAGCGGGCCAGCGCCGACCAGAGCAGATTGATGACGGCGCCGGTGCGGTGGTCGGGGTGGACGCAGGAGCGGCCCGCCTCGACGAGCTGGGACCTGATCGGGGCGAGGGCCGAGAGGTCGAACTCGCTCTGCGCATAGAGCCGTCCGCCGCGGCCCGGCGGGATGAGCCGGTAAGTGCCGACGACCTCGCCGCTGCCGGTCTCGGTGACGATCAGATGGTCGGCGATCGCGTCGAACTCGTCGATGTCCAGGCCAGGTTCGGGCGAGTGCAGCCGTGCGCCGAGCTCGCCCCCGAACACGTCGTGGCGCAAGCGCTGCGCGGCGCGCACCTGTGCGGGGGTGTCCGCGATCGTGACCGTATAGGCGGCCGCGTCGACGGTTACAGTGGACAGTGCAGGACTGGGCATGGTGAAACCTGCTCTCCATACGCTGGGGACGTCCGCGCGCATCGAGTCGCATCGCCCGCGCGGACTGCTCATGTCGTGCGCGGGCCGTCGAGTTGGCGCTCGACGGCCCGATCCATTCCACGGTGCAGCCGAGCGGTGAACGCGTCAAAGATTCCCGACAGTTGTCAGGGAAGAATGAGGGAAAGTCAGGGTCGGCTCGGGGTGAAGCGCCGACGATCACTCCCGAGGCGGGTCCGCAGGCCTGATCGTGTGCAGCAGCGGACGGCCCGTAAGACCTGGTGACGCACCCGTGAGCCCCGGTGCCGCACACGAGGAGCGCAGCGCGCAGCCGCCGCAGCCGGCCGGCGGGCAGCCGCCCGAGACGGCCTCGCGGGTGAGCACCCCGCGGCCGACCCAGTAGTCGACCATCGCGGCGGCCTCGTCCGGGGCCACACCGATCCGGGCCGCGACATCGTCGAGGGATCCGCCGCGGTGGATCTCGACGAGGATCCGGCGCAGGGGGCTGACGGTCGGGTGCGCGGCCGGGTGCGTGGGCACGCTCACCACCACAGGCTCCCGATCTGGAACACGGCGACCGCGAGCAGCCAGGCGACGGTCAGTTGGATGCCCGTAGAGAGCAGCGTCATCCTGCCGCCCATCTCCTGCCACTGCGTGGCGATCGTGGCCATGCAGGGGGTGTACGCGAGCAGGAACACCAGGAAGGCGAGTACGGCGGGCAGCGGATGTCCGCCGGAGCTCCGCTCGAAGGTCTCGTGCAGCCGGGTGCCCAACTCTCCCGCATGGTCCGGGTGGTCGGGCTCGTCGGCGCTGTAGGTCTGGGCGACGGTCGCGACGACCGCCTCCTTCGCGACGAACCCGGTGCCGAGCGCGGCGGCCGCGTGCCAGTCGTCGAAACCGGCCGGTGCGAAGGCCGGCGCCGCGGCCCGTGACAGCGCGCCGAACACGCTGTGCTCGATGGGCGTCTCGCCGAAGGACGTACCGGACGCGGCGCCCAGCGGGATCGCGGAGAGGAGCCACACCGCGGTGACCGTGGCGACGATGACGCCGGCCGCGGTCCTCAGGAACCCGGCGAGCTTCTGCCAGGTCTGGGCACCGACCACGCGCAGGGTGGGAAGTCGGTACGGCGGCAGCTCCAACACCAGTGCCTCGCCCCGCAGTTCACGGAAGAGCGTCTTGCGCAGGAGCATGCCGATCCCGACGACGAGCAGCACCGAGAGCAGATACATCGCGAAGACCACGGTGCCCGCGGTGCTGCCGAAGAAGACTGCCGCGAACAGCACGTACACCGTCAGGCGCGCACTGCAGGAGACATACGGGATGATCATGCCGACGAGGAGCCGCTGGCGCCGGTTGCCGAGGATGCGCAGCCCTGCCAGCGCGGGAACGTTGCAGCCGAAGCCGACGATGATCGGCAGGAACGCCCGGCCGGGCAGTCCGAGCCGGCGCATCAGGCGGTCCACGACGAAGGCCGCGCGTGCCATGTAGCCGGAGTCCTCGAGCAGCGCGAGCAGCACGAACATGATGACCATCAGCGGGACGAAGGTCAGCAACTGCCCGACGCCGCCGATCAGTCCGTCCACGAGCAGTCCGCGCAGCCAGCCCGGAGCGCCGGACAGCGCGCTCGTCGCGGAATCGGTGACCGGGCCGTCGACGAAGGCCCCGAGCCCGTCCTGCAGCGGCTTCGCCAGGGTGGTCGTGGCGGTGAACACGCCCCACATCGCAGCGAGAAAGGCCGGGATGCCGAACCAGCGCGAGGTGAGCACCCGGTCCACGCGGTCGGACAGGGTGAGTCCCGCTCCGGCCCGCTGCGTGCGCACCACGGCGAGGACCTCGTGCACCCAGGCGTACCGGGCCTCTGCGGCGGCGAGTTCGGGATCGTCCCCCTGAGGCACGGCCAGGTGGAAGGGGCGCGCGGGGCGGCGGACGTCCCCTTCCTCCCGTACGGCGTGATCGAGTTCCTTCCGTACGGCTCGAGCGAGCGCGTCGAGACCCTGGCGCCTGCGCGGCACCACGGGGATCACCGGAACGCCCAACTCCCGTGCCAGGGACGCCTCGTCGACCGTGATCCCGCGGGCCCTCGCCACATCCGTCATGGTCAGGGCGACCACGCAGCGCACGCCGGTCTCGAGGATCTCGGCGAGCAGATACAGGTTCCGCGCGAGGTTGGCCGCATCGGCGGTGACCACGACCAGGTCCGGACGGCCCTCGGCTCCCGGATCGACGAGGAGGTCACGGGTGAGCTCCTCGTCCGGGGAGCGCGGGACCAGGCTGTACGTGCCCGGGAGGTCGGCCAGATCGACCGGCGTGCCGCTCGCCGGGGGCCAGGTGCCACGCGCGACCTGGACGGTCTTGCCGGGCCAGTTGCCCACGTGCCGGCGGGCGCCGGTGAGTGCGTTGAACAACGTCGACTTGCCGACATTCGGGTTGCCCACCAGAGCGACGACCGGGGCGCCCGCGGTACGGGTGTGCTCCGGGGTGGGGCAGCAGGCCGGTGTCAGGACCGGGGTGCGTGGGTCAGGCATGGGAGGCCGCCGGCGCCGGCTCTATGTCCACGGCGTGCGCCGTGGCGTCGTCGACCGCGACGCGCGCGTCACCCAGGGCGAGCAGCAGCCCGCCCGTCGCACCACGCCCGATCACCCGGACTTCAGCGCCCCGCACGAAACCGAGCTCGGCGAGGCGCAGCCGGTCCTGTGCGTCGGTGGTGATCCGCTGAATCCGGGCGTGGGTGCCGGGGGCGCAGCCGCGAAGGGTCACTGGTCGGCCTTCCTGGAGGGATTTCTGAGGTAAGCCTAAATTGACCCTTTGTTCCTGTTTGCCGGATTCAGTCAAGGTTCGTTCAAGTGGCGCGGGTCAGGAGGGTCGCCCCTGTCGGACGGCCTGGGGACGGCGGGACTTTCGTCCCTGCGGTGTGCGGCGGGCGTGAAGTCGGGATCAAGGCGCTGGCGTTGGCATGGGCCCGAGGATGGTGCAGACGCCCGCCTCGGCGCACTCGGCCGGGTCGGTCGTGGCGGCCCGGGCCGCAAGCGTGCGCAAGGTGCGGCGGGTTTGGCGCAGTTCGCGCAGCCGCTCCTCGATCTCGGCGAGATGCTCGTCGATCAGCCGCGTGACCTGGGCGCACGGCACCTGCCCGCTGTCGAGCAGCGTGAGGAGGGAGCGGATCTCGGCGAGCGTGAGCCCGGCGCTCTGCGCCTCCCGTACGAACGCAAGGCGCGCCGCGGCCTCGTCCGAGTAGTCCCGGTATCCGCCGGCGGTGCGCGGAGGCTCGGGCAGCAGGCCGGCCTGCTCGTAGAAGCGGATCGTCTTGGTGGTCAGTCCGCTGCGGGCCGCGAGATCGCCGATACGCATGCGTCCAGGCTACGGCCTTGACCTTCCAGTGCACTGGAAGGTCTAGCGTCCGATGCGGAGCGGAAATCGAAGGAAGGACGCGGAGATGAGGATCACGCTGCCCACGGTCCCCGGCTGTCCCGGCGACCGGCCGGCGCGAGAACGGATCGCCGCCACGCCGGCCGGTGGCTGTGCCTGCTGCGACAGCGGACCGTCGGCCGGACTGCCGACCGGCCTGTCGGCCCTTGCCGGCAGGGGCGGGCAGGGGCGTCGGCCGCCGGTGGAACGCGGGCTGCGGGCCGTGCATCAGGCGGTGCTGCGGCACTTCGCCGCGACCGGCCGGGCGCCCGGCGCCGCCGCGCTCGAAGAGCCCGCCGCCGCTCACGGCCGCACCGCCCGTGACGTACTCGCCGAGCTGGCCAGCGAGGATTTCCTCACCCTGGACGACGCGGGCGCCATCCGCGCCGCGTACCCCTTCTCGGCCGTCCCGACGTCGCATCGGGTGCGGATCGACGGGGTGGAGGCGTGGTCGATGTGCGCGATCGACGCGCTGGGCATCCCGTCGATGCTCGGTCGCGACGTGACGATCAGCTCGACCGATCCGGTCAACGGCGAACCCGTCACCCTGAGTTCGCGCTCCGGCGTCCTGGCATGGGAGCCGCCGGGCGCGGTCGTCTTCGCCGGAACGCAGCCCGGCGGCGGGCCCGCCGCGGACGTCTGCTGCCGGACCGTGTCCTTCTTCACCGGGCCGGGGACGGCGCGGACTTGGAGCGCCGCGCACCCGGATGTGCCCGGGGAGGTCATCGACCTGGCCCGCGCCGAGCGCGCCGCGGCGGAGACGTTCGGACCGCTCCTCGAGGACTAGGGCCCAGGAGGACGGGACCGGGGAGGTTTTACCGAACGGTCGACCAGTAGCGCGCCGTCGTGTCGTAACGTCGCCGCATCCCTTGATCGCGATCGCGGGCGTCACCGACGGTTCATCCGTCTTCCGGTGCGGCGTCCCGCCAGGAGGCATGCCATGAACCTCGTCGATATACGGAGAACCGCTGTCCAACTGCCGACCGCCTGGAGCTCATTGCTGCTCGGACGGGTCGGAAGCGCGGGCGTGAAGGTGCTGCGGATGGACGGTCGTCCCCTGCCGCCGGAGTCCCATGACACGGCGGAAGCACTTCTGGTGCTCGAGGGGGAACTCCGCCTGGTCGTCGACGGCGTCGAGGTCCAAGTGCGCGCAGGGGAGATGTACATCGTCGAAGCGGGGGAGGTGCATGCCGTGAACTCCGGCAGCCGCGGCACCCTCGTCATCGTCGAGCGCACTTCATAGGACGGCGATCCCCAACGGCCGCTCACCGGCAGGCAGTCGGCGGGTGTCGCCGCTGTCGAGGTCGACGACCGTGATGCCGTTCCAGTAGCCGTCGCGCGTGAAGCCGCCTGTGACGTACGCGGTCCCGCCGTCCGCCGAGACCGCGACGTCCTCGTGCGGTCCCTCCAGCTCAATCACCTTCTCCTTGCCGTCCGGGGAGCGGACGGTGAGGGACGGCCCCTCGTCGCTGCTCGGGTCGATCGGGCCGGTGCCGACGGCGAGGAGGGTGCCGTCCGCGGTGATCTGCGCGCCGTGCTGATGGGTGTTCGCGGTCATTCGCTCAACCGTCGACTCGCCGGTGTCGGGATCGACGACGACGAGGCGCTCGCCCTCGAATGGAAAGAGCAGCTTTCCGTCCGACGGCCGCACCGCCGCGTAGTGCGGCTTGAGCCAGGACCCCAGTCCGCCCTCGGTGCCGTAGGGGGCCACCTCGATACGACGGGTGTCCATCGACTTCGGGTCGACGACCGTGACGTCGAAGGAGTCGTGGTCGGTCGCGTACACCTGCGAGCCGTCCCGCGACACGTCCACATCGAAGGGCCGCCGCCCGACGTCCGCGGTGTCGGTCACCTTCAGGGTGCGGGTGTCGATGGCCTCCAACGTGCCGTTGCCGCCGGGCACGTTGACGCCCACGTACACCTGCCGGCCGTCCGGGGCGAGCGCGATGCCCATACCGCCGCCGCGGTACTCGCCGCCCGTCGCCGGACCGAGATTCCCCGTCTCGTACGGGATGACCGCGAGGCGCTCGCGCTGCGCGGTGTCGACGACCGCGACGCCCTCGGTCGTGGCCACCCAGGCCCGGCCGTCCTCGCCGACGACCAGTCCGTACGGGGCCGTACCGACTCGCACGGAGTCGATGGCGCCCTTGCCGGGGTCGACGAAGGTGACGGTGTCGGCGCCGAAGTCCGCGACGAGGAGGGTGCCTTCGGGCGTCTTGGCGGGGGAAGCGCCGGGGTTTTCCTCGGCCGTGGCGCTCGGCGCCGACGAAGGTGTGGCGGCGGCCGGCGTATCGGCCTCGGACTCGCCCTGGGAGCAGCTCGCGAGCAGGGCGGCGACGGTCAGCGTGACGGCCGCCGCGGACAGGGTGCGCGGGGTGCGGCCCCGTGCGCTGCGCCGGGTCACCGTACGGCCCTCAGCAGACCGGCGATCTCGTCGAACCCGCGCCGCTCGGCGTGCTCGAGCGCGGTCATGCCGTCGCCGTCCGCGAGTCCGGGCGAGGCACCCGCCGTGATCAGGAGCTCCACGATCTCCTGGTGCGCGCGGCCGCCGTCGCCGAGGATGACCGCTTCCAACAGGGCGGTCCAGCCAAGACGGTTCACATGGTCGACGTCGCTCTCGGTCTCGCGCAGCACGGCCCGTACGTAGTCGACATGGCCGCGCTCGGCCGCCGGGATCAAGGAGATACCGCCGAAGCGGTTCACCAGCTTCAGATCGGGGCCCCCGGGCAGCAGCGCACGCATCATGCGGACACTGCCGGTGACGCCCGTGACCAGCCAGGGGCTGTCCGACCGGTCGTCCTGCGCGTTCGGGTCGGCGCCCGCGGCGACCAGCGCCTCGGCCGCCGCCGCACAGTCGTCCGCCGCGGCGATCAGGAGCGGCGTACGGCGGTGCTCGTCGCGGCGCTCGATATCGGCCCCGTCGGCGAGGGCCGCGCGCACGGCGGCGGGGTCGTCCGCGAGGACGGCGGCCAGGAGGGCCTGGTCGGCAGGGGACATGGTGGTGCTCCTCGGACGGGATCCTCGGACGGGAGGTAGGGGGGACCGACGGCGTACGTCAGCGGGGGAACTGACGCACGCCGCCGGTGTCCGCTCCGGCGCGCCCCGCGCTTGCCGCCCCGGTGGACGGACCGGGTGGTGCGGCGAGGGGGCGCGCCGGAAGCTGGGTGGGTCAGCCGGCGAGCGCGGCGACGCCGGCCTGGGCGATCTTCTCGTCGATGTCGCCGGACGGGGCGCCGGCCACGCCGATGCCCGCGATCGGGCCGCCCTTGGCGGCGACCGGGGCGCCGCCACCGAGGAAGAGGGTGCCGGGGATGTCCTTCAGGGTCGGCGCGGACTCGAGGCGCTTGACCAGCTCGGAGGTCGGGGCGTTCCAGGAGACGGCGGTGAACGCCTTCTTCTCGGCGGCCTCGTAGGACTGCGGGCCCGCACCGTCGCCACGCACGGTGAGGATGGTGTTGCCGTTGCGGTCGACGACCGCGACGGTGACGCGCTGGTTCTGCTTCTTGGCCTCGTCCAGGGCGGCGTCGGCGGCCTTGGCCGCGGCCTCGATGGTGAGGTGGTTCGTCTGTGCCAGGTTGCCGTCGGCGGCGTCAGCGGCGACCGCGGCCGCCGGGGCGGAGTCGGTGGAAGCACCGGCGGAGTACGCGCCGAATCCGCCGGCCGCGATCGCGACGGCCACCGCGCCGCCGGCCATCACACGCGTACGCCGGGAAACCTTCTTGACGTGCTTCATCGCCGAAAACTCCTGAGGTTCGATGGTCCCTGCGGGCCGGCCTTCGCGGCCGTCCCGATGACAAGTCCCATCCTCGTGCGGCGAACGCCGCGCCTCTTCGACGTACCGGCTGCGAGTAGCGCGCGGGACGGTTGACGGCCGCATCAACCGATCGGTTGATGCGGCCGTCCTGAGCCGGTGCGGGGAGCGGCCGGGCTCAGACCATCACGCGTCGATGCAGCGCGGTGACGACGCTGCGGGCGGAGGTGAACGCGCCGTGCTGCCAGGCGATCGCGTTGGAGAGGTGGTCGCCCGCGAAGTAGACGCGGCCGGCCGGTTCGAGCAGCTTCTTGTACTCGGGGGTGGCGGCCCCGCCGTGGCTGCCCCCGGCGCCCTGCCAGGAGGCCCAGGCGCCTTCGGAGTACTTGGTGCGGCGCCAGCTCCCGGAGAACGAGGACGAGATGTTCCGGCGGTACGCGTCGCCGTGGATCTCCACTCCCTCCGCCACCGCCTTGGCCAGCCGCTGCTTGTGCGTCAGCGGCTCGAACGCCTCCTGCCGGCGGCCGGTGTTGTAGTAGCCCACGACCACACCGCGGTCCGCGTTGTAGTGGTCGAAGGGGAACATGATCTGGGAGATGTCCCGGTCGGTGTTGCTCGCACCACCGAAGATCCGCTGGTCCAGTTCCCACCAGCGCCGGGAGTACTCGATGGCGAGTTTGCCCGCGGCCACGGGCTTGGCGGCGCCCAGCGCGGTCAGCACGTCCGCGGGCAGGTTCGTGCGCAGCCGTCCGACCAGCTGCGGCGGGATCGTACAGATCACGTAGTCGGCGCGGACGGACCGGTCCCGGCCGCCGGCCCGGTAGTCGACGGTCACGCCCGAGGACGTGTTGCGCAGACCGGTCACCTCGGCGCCGTAGGTGATCCGGCCGCGGCCGATCCGTTCCTGGAAGGCGTGGTAGATCCGGTCCATGCCGCCGACCGGCGTGAACATCATCATCGCCTGGTCGTAGCCGAACTCGAAGGCGAAGTTCCGTCCGATGCCGGAGCGTATGACGTCCGACATCGGGGCCGGCCGGGTCTCGCTGCCGAAGTCGAGCCCGGCGCCAGGTTCCGTGCTGTACCCGCGGCGCGTGGACCCCACGTAGCGTCCGTCGCTCGACAAGTCGCCGAAGCCTGACAGGAATTCGGAGAGCGCCTCCTTGTCCTCGCGGCTCAGGACCTGATCGAGGGCACCCTGCGAGGTGGCCTTCTGCAGGAGTTCCGACATATAGCCGTACGTGTCCGCCTTCGCGGCCCGGTACGTGACGGAGCTCTTCGACAGCGGGGTGTCACCCGCGTAGTTGACCATGGCGTTGGCATTCTGGTTGGGGAACACCTGTAGCTCGACGCCCAGTTCGCGGCAGTAGTCGATGGTGATGTGGCTCTGCGGGATGCGGGTGGCGCCCAGGTTGAAGACCTGGCCCTCGGAGAACGTGCACCGCTGCGTCTCGCCGTCCAGATCCGTCTCGGTGGTTCCCTTGCGGACCGTCCAGACGCGGCCGCCCGGCCGGGTACGTCCTTCGAGGACCGTGACGTCGTATCCGGCCTTGCGCAGTTCATAGGCCGAGCAGAGTCCGGCGGGGCCCGCGCCGAGCACCACGACCTTCGGCGCCCCGCCGGGGCGGCCGATGAGATCGTCCATCTTCGGGCCCTGGAAGGCGTGTTCGGCCGCGGTGGCCGTGGGGGCGAGGCCGATCGTGGCCATCGCACCGTAGGCCAGGCCGGCGCCGCCGGTGACGCCGAGCCCGTGCATGAACGAACGTCTTGTGACTGCCACTTGCGGTTCCATCCCATCTTCGGGGCGTACGGGAGTACGGATCGGGGGCGGGGGTGAGGGCGGGTCCAGGGCTAGCGGCGCGGATACGCGGCCGTGACCTCGACCTCGACGAGCCAGCCCGGCACCGCGAGGGAGGAGACCTCCATCGTCGCCCGTGCGGGGCGGGCGGAGTTGACCGTGAGCGGCGCCTTGGGCGCGGAGGTGCCCATGGGCACCCGCACGACCTCGCCGGTGCCCATGTCGGTGTTGGCGAAGTACTGCCGATAGGCGCGGTTCCAGCCGGCGTAGTCGGCGGTCGCGGCGCCGGGCGGCTTCATCAGATAGCACTTCATCGTGATCACGTCGCTCGGGCGCAGCCCGGCGGCCTTGAGGTTGGCTGCGATGTTCCGCAGCACCACCAGCGCTTGCGCTTCCGTGACGGTGACGCCCTGCGCGCCCTCCGTGAGGGCCGGATCGGTGTACCGCTCGGGCGAGTTGGCCGGCGCGGACGGGTTCAGGGCCGTGGGGCCGAGCCCGCTGCTCTGGTAGAGCGCGACCTCGCCGCCGGTGGCGACCCCGCCCGCGATGGCGGGGTTGCTCTGCCCCTCGGGCAGTGCGACCCGTACCTCGTGGTCGCCGATGCGCCAGCCCTTCGACTGGGCGACCGCCGTGCCGCCGAGCGCCAGGGTGGCGCCGACCGCGGCGGCGGTCAGTACCCTCGTGCGTCTGTTCACCGTGTGATCACCTCTCGTGGACCGGTCCGTTGCTTCGCGTCGGCCGACAGCCTGGCTCCGGTGTGTGTCGCCGCCGCGAACACGCCGCTACGTCCGCCGCCGGGCGCGTGAGAATCGGTGCCGCCGCGTTCCCACCGCGCGTCGACCTTCCGTATCCGCGCCGAAACACCGGTGAAATCCGGCCTGCCTACGGTCGCGCCATGCCTCCCCGCGCCCCTCGCCCGAGCAGCCCCGTTCCCACGGGAACGGCACTGCACGAGGCGATCGCGCGGTCGTTCTCCGTACACGAACCGCCGCGCGCGCTCTCGCCGTTGAGGGCGCTGGGCCGGCGGCAGCTGTCCGGTGTCGAAGTGATGGCGCAGTCGATCGCGACGACGGCGCCGGCGGCCTCGATGATCGGCCTGCCGCTCGCGATGCTGGGGACTTCCGTCCTCGGCGGCGTCCTCGCGATCGTCGCCTCGGTGGCCGTCATGGCGCTCATCGCGCTCTGCGTCTCGCAGTTCACCCGGCGCCTCGCGGCCGCCGGCGGCCTGTACACCTTCGTCACGAAGGGAGCGGGCCGGCGCCGCGCGATGACCGTCGGCGTGGCCATGGCCGTCAAGTACTGCGGCAGCGCCGCCCTCACGCTCTACCAAGGAGGGCAGGAGGTCATCCGTCTGCTCGGGGCCCTGGGCATCGACGCCAGGGGGCCGGCCGGATCCGCGGCCGTGCACTGCCTCGTGACGGCGGTCATCCTGCTCGTGGTGGTGCGCGGCGTCCGCCGCGCCATGCTCGCGATCCTCGTCGTGGAACTGTGCTCACTGGCACTCATCGTGGGCCTGCTCCTGTCCGGGGACAGCGGTGCCAGGCTGCCGCAGCCGGGGTCTCCGGCGTCGTCCCACGCCACGCTCCTGCTCGTCCTCTCGGCGATGTTCGCCCTCGCGGGGTTCGAGAGCGCCGCCTTCCTGGGGCCGGAGGCGAAGCGCCCTTTGGTGACCGTCACACGCACCGTGCTGTGGACCCCCGTCATCTGCGGGGCGCTGTTCCTGCTCGCCGCCTGGGCGGTCTCGTCAGGGCGAGCAGGCATGCTGCTCAACGCCTACACGGGCGGCGCCGACGGCGGCGTGGATCCGGGGCTGGGCACCGCCCTGCACCTCGGGGTCATGTGCTCGTGGCTCGCCTCGGCGATGGCCTCGTTCAACGCGGCGTCGCACCTCTTCTACACGATGGCCGTCGAACGGATCCTGCCCTCGCCCTTCCGGCGCGTCCACGCCACCCACCGCACCCCGCACGGAGCGCTCGTCGCCGTCGCCGTGCTGGTGTGCGCGGTCTGCCTCGCCCTGAACGCGGCGCGCCATTCAGCCGCCGCGCCGCCGGTGGCGCTCAGGCTCACGGTCCAGGGCGCGCTCGTCATCGCGTACGTCCTGGTGACGCTCGCGTGTCTGCGGTTCCTGGCGCGCATCGGGGAGTCGACGCCGCTCGTGAAGGTGGCGGCGACGCTGGCGAGCGGCGCGGGCACGGCGCTGCTCGGCTCCCTGCTGTTCGTCTCCGTGACCGGTCACGACAAGGTGGTGCCCGCGGCGCTCGGGGCGGTCGCGGTGTCGGGTGTCGTCGTGGTCGCCGTCCTGAGACGGCTCAGACCGGGAGCGCTGGAGCGCGTCGGCGTGTTCGACTCGGCCGAGTCCGACGACGTACTGCCGGGTTCGGCCTCGTACGGAAGGAACGCCCGCGGGCTCGACTCCCTGGTCCGCAGACCATGACCGCGCACCCGGTCCAGCGGGCGCTGGCCATACTCGAAGCGGTGGCCCGCCTCGGCCCGGGAGCGACGGCACGCCAGATCGCGGTCTTCACCGCCACACCGGCCTCGACCGCCTACCGTCTCCTGAACCTTCTCGTCGCCGACGGCTATCTGGTGCGGATCGAGGACCTGTCGGGATTCGCCCTCGGGCGCCGCACCCGTGAACTGGCGGGCGCGGAGCCGGAGGAGGAGTCGTACGAGTCGGTCCTCACCGAACTGCGCGGACGCGTCCGCTTCGGCATCCACCTGGCGGTGTTCGACGGTACGGGCATCAGGCTCGCGAGCCGCGATCCCGACCATGCGCCGGCCGGGGAGGGGACGCTGACCGGCCACCCCCACGCCTCGGCCGTCGGGAAGATAGCGCTCGCGTTCCATCCCGCGCTGTTCGCCGACCGGTCCCTGCCCGGCGTCACGCACCGGACCATCACCTCACCGGACGTCCTGTCCGCCGAACTGGCCCGCGTGCGGCAGCGCGAGATCGCCACCGAGGTCGAGGAGTCCCGGATCGGCCGCTGCGCCGTCGCCGTCCCGGTCCGCGACGCGCACCACGTCGTCTGCGGCGCCTTGACGGCGCTCGGCGGATCGGCCGGCCTCAGGGTCGACGACACGGACCTCGCCGACCTCCTGCACACGTACGCGGCCCGGCTTGCGGGCGTCTTCGGTCCCGTTGCGACCGGTCGGCGCACCGAAACGTGCGGGTGAGCGCGGCGCGGGAACGGCGCCGCTCACTCAGCCCGCTCAGCTTGCTCAGGCCGCTCAGCCCGCTCAGCCCGTGACCTCGACCGCCCGGTCCACGGTGAAGCCGAGCGGCCCCCGCCGATCGGTCGCCGCCCCGTGCACCCGCAGCCGCGCCGCAGCGCCGGCGACCGCCGTGGCCGGTGCCGTGACCCGCCACTCGGCCGTGGCCGATGCGCCGGCCGCCAGCCGGCCGGCGCGGCCACCGGCGACGGACTTCACCCGCCAGCCCTCCGGCACAACGAGGCGCAGGCGGACGGCCGTCCAGTCCTCGTGCGTCCCGTTGCCGAGCACGGCGCTCACGGTGAACGTCTCTCCGGCGCCCGCGCTCCTGGGCGCCGTGGGGTGCACGCCGAACACCGTGCGCTCATAGGAGGACGCGTAGGCGGCGCGCGCGTCGGCCGTCAGCCTGTCGACGATGCCCGGGTGCGCGGCGGCGACGTTCGTGGTCTCACCCACGTCGGCCGCCAAGTGGAACAGCTCGGTGGTCCACTGGGCGTCGGGTACACCGATGTCACGGCCGGGCGCATAGCGCACGAGCTTGAAGTCCCCCGCACGGACGGCTTCCGCGGTGCGCAGGCTCCGCCCGTTCTCCGCCTCCCAGGACAGCGCCGTGTAGTCGAACTCGTTGCGGTACCAGTACAGCGAGGCATGGTCCGCCTGCCGCCCCGCGCCGGTGAGCAGGGGCGCGAGGGACAGGCCGTCGAGGTCGTCGGGGACGGGGGCGCCGGCGAGGTCCGCGAGCGTGGGGAACAGGTCGACCTGCGGGGTGGGGCGCGTGACGGTGGCCGCGGCGGCGTGCCCGGGCCAGTAGGCGATCAGCGGGATGCGGATGCCGCCCTCGTACAGATTGCGCTTGTAGCCGCGCAGCGGGCCCGCCGGGTCGAAGATCCGCGGGTCGAGGGCGCCGATCGCGCCACCGTTCTTGCCGGTCTCGCTGTGCGGTCCGTTGTCGCTCGTGATCAGTACGAGGGTGTCCCGGTCGATGCCGAGCCGGGCGAGCTCGTCGACGACGGCGCCGACGAACGAATCGAAGCGGGTGATCTGCCAGGCATGCGCCTTCTGCGCCTTCGTCCACGCCGTGTGCTCGTACTCCCCGTACTCCGGTACGTCGCCGGGGGCGTGCGGCAGGCTCGGGGTGAGGAAGAGGAGGAACGGCTCGTCGGCGTGGGCGTCGATGAAGTCGAGGGCGCGGCGCTCGAAGAGATCGACGGCGTACGCGCCGCGCTTGCCGTCGAGGTTGGCGTCCAGGGTCTGCTTCTCGCCGTTGTGCCACAGGTAGCCGGGGTAGTACTCGTGCGCGTGGATGTGGGAGATGTAGCCGTAGAACTCTTCGAAGCCGCGCCGGTTGGGGTGCGAGGCCGCGGTGGTGTCGCCCGACTCGTCGCCGTAACCCCACTTGCCGATCACCGCGGTGCGGTAGCCGCGGGCGCGCAGCGGCTCCGCGAACGAGGTGTCGCTGTCCTGGAAGTAGACGTACGGGCCGTCGGTCGGATTCTCGCGCACGGTGGCGTGACCGCCGTGCAGGCCGGTCAGCAGAGAGGCCCGCGAGGGCGCGCACAGCGGGGCATTGGCGTAGGCGTCGGTGAAGCGGATGCCTTCGGCGGCGAGCCGGTCGAGGCGCGGGGTGCTGATCAACTCCTGTCCGTAGGAGCCGAATTCGCCGTACCCGAGGTCGTCGGCGTTGATCAGCACGATGTTGGGGCGTCGGCCGCGGCGGTGCGTCGCGGCGCTCGCCGCGGGGGCGGCGCCGAGGGAGGAGAGGGCGGAGCCGGCCGCGACGGCGGTGGCGGCGGTGAGGAAACCTCGGCGGGTGGGCACGTCGGACGCTCCAGCAGTAGGCGGTACGTGGGAGGGGTGTGAGCGGGCGGGGCTGCGCCGATCTTGGTCCCGGTTCGCCGCCTGGTGCCCACCCGTTCCGGAGATCGACAAGGGATCGACAGATCGCCGCAACACTCGGCGTTCGGCGGCGCATAAGGTGACGGTCGCCGCGTTCCTCAGCCGAAAGTCCTCCGCCATGAGCCAGGCCGCCACCGACCCGCTCCCTCCGCGCGTCCCCACGGGGACGGCGTCCTGCTGTGCCCCTGCGCGCGGCCCGGTGCAACAGCGGTCACCCGGCCTGCTGCCGCTCGACCGCGCCCGCGAACAGGCCCCGCCCGTCGAGCTGTTGACCCTGCCCGGCGGCACCTTCCGCATGGGCGGCACCGATCGCGACGCCGTCCCCTCCGACGGTGAAGGTCCGGTGCGTGAGGTGACGCTCGCCCCGTTCCGGATCGCGGCCACCACGGTCTCCGTCGCCGCGTACGCGGCCTTCGTGAGCGACACCGGCTACCGCACCGAGGCCGAACGCCTGGGCTGGAGCTATGTCTTCGCCGGCTTTCTGCCCGGCGCCCTGCGCAAGATCTCCCCGAGGCCCGAGCGCGCGCCGTGGTGGTGCGCGGTGACCGGCGCGTACTGGAACGCCCCGGAGGGGCCGGGGAGTTCGGCGGACGACCGCCCCGATCACCCGGCCGTCCACCTCTCCCACAACGACGCCCTCGCCTATTGCGCGTGGGCCGGGGTGCGGCTGCCCACCGAAGCCGAGTGGGAGTACGCGGCACGCGGCGGCCTCGACCAGAAGCGCTTCCCCTGGGGCGATGAACTCGAACCCGGGGGACTGCCCCGCCTCAACATCTGGCGCGGCACGTTCCCGGTGCGGAACACCGCCGCCGACGGCTTCCGCTCCACCGCGCCCGTCACCGCCTTCGAGCCGAACGGTTTCGGCCTGTACAACACGTCCGGCAACGTCTGGGAATGGTGCTCCGACTGGTGGCACACCGCCCATGGCACCGTGTCCCGCTCGGCCCCGACGGGTCCGCGCACCGGCTCGGCGAAGGTGATGCGCGGCGGCTCCCACCTGTGCCACGACTCGTACTGCAACCGCTATCGCGTCGCGGCCCGCACCTCCAACGCGCCGGACGCCGGCGCGGGCAACATCGGCTTCCGGGTGGCCGCCGACGCCTGACCGGGTGCGCTCCGCCACCCCTCGACCAGCACCACGTCTACCCCTCGACCAGCACCACGTCTACCCCCTGACCAGCACCACGTCGAGACGTCGCGGCCCGTGCACGCCCTCGACGCGGTCGAGTTCGATGTCGCTGGTCGCGGAAGGACCGGAGATCCAGGTCAAGGGGCGGGTGGGAGCGAGGAGTTCGAGCGCCCGGGGTACGGAGGCGACGACTTGGTCTGGGACCCGTACGAGACAGATGTGATGGTCGGGGACCAGGGTGCCGCGGCGGGTGCCCTGATCGGCGCCGGCGTCCAGGACGAGCGTGCCGGTCTCGGCGACGGCCACCGCGCAGCCGGTCACCACGCTGTCCACACCGTCGAGTTCCTGAGCCGTGAGACCGGTCTTGTCGTCCAGGACCTCGACGGCCGCCGCATCCAAGAGCTCCCGTGGCAGACCCGCGGGCAGCAGGACCCGGCGTGCTTCGCGCTCGTCGAGCAGCCGGGCGAGGAGCTCCGCGAGTCCCTCGGGGCCGCAGCGGTGGACATGGGCCCGGTAGTCGGCCAGGTTCTCCGCGAGGAGGTCCACGTTCTGCGCCGGGGTGCGGGCGCCGTGCTCGCGCACGTAGTCGCGGGGGACGGCCTGGTCGTACGGCGGGTCGGTGGCGGGGACGTCCGACAGGGCCCGGCGGATCCGGTCGAGCACCAGCGCTCGGCTGCTCATCGGGTGCCCTCCTCTCGCTTACGGCGTTCCTGGCGCTTGAACCAGGTGCGGAAGGACTCCGCGGGAAAGGCCGGCAGATCCCGGCTTTCGCTCCAGGCGCGGCCCGGGCCGGGCAGCTTGGACGGGTGCAGGCGCCGGGTGAGCGAGGCCAGACGCTGGCCGGCCGCAAGGACGGACGGATGGTCGAAGGCCTTGGCCGCGGCGCCCATGGCGGCCCGCTCCAGGCGATGGCCCGGCTGTTCGGCGACCTGTTCGCGCAGATGGACCAGGACTTCGGGGATGTCGATCGCGACGGGGCACACGTCATAGCAGGCGCCGCACAGCGAGGAGGCGTACGGCAGCGAGGCGTCGATCTCGCTCTGCGTACCGCGCAGTTGAGGGCTCAGGATCGCGCCGATCGGACCCGGATAGACCGACCCGTACGCATGGCCGCCGGCCCGTTCGTACACCGGGCAGACGTTGAGGCAGGCCGAGCAGCGGATGCAGCGCAGCGCCTGGCGGCCGACCTCGTCGGCGAGGGTGTCGGTGCGGCCGTTGTCGAGCAGGACCAGGTGGAAGTTCCGCGGTCCGTCGCCGGGCGTCGTGCCCGTCCACATCGACGTATACGGGTTCATCCGCTCGGCCGTGGAGGAGCGCGGCAGGGTCTGCAGGAAGACCTCGAGGTCGCGCCAGGTCGGCACCACCTTCTCGATGCCGGCCACCGAGATCAGGGTCTCCGGCAGGGTCAGGCACATCCGGCCGTTGCCCTCGGACTCGACCACGACCAGGGTGCCCGTCTCGGCCACCATGAAGTTCGCGCCCGAGACCGCCACCTTCGCACGCAGGAACTTCTCCCGCAGGTGAAGCCGTGCCGCCTCCGCGAGCTGGGCCGGTTCGTCGCTCAGGCCGTCCGGCGCCGCGCGGCCCCAACGTCCCATCTCCCGGCGGAAGATGTCGCGGATCTCCCCGCGGTTGCGGTGGATCGCCGGGACCAGGATGTGCGAGGGCCGGTCCTCGCCGAGCTGCACGATGAGTTCGGCGAGATCGGTCTCGTACGCGGCGATACCGGCGGCTTCCAGGGCTTCGTTCAGGCCGATCTCCTGCGTGGCCATCGACTTGACCTTCACCACCTCGCTCTCGCCGGTCGCCCGGACGAGCTCGGTGACGATGCGGTTCGCCTCGTCGGCGTCCGCGGCCCAGTGCACGGTGCCGCCCGCGGCCGTCACGGCCTCCTCCAACTGCACCAGGTAGCGGTCGAGATGGCGGAGCGTGTGCTCCTTGATCTGCTTGCCGGCCTCCCGCAGCTCGGCCCAGTCGTCGAGCTCCGCCACCGCTGCCGCCCGCTTGGTGCGAATCGTGTGCGTGGCGTGCCGGATGTTGGCGCGCAGCGTGGGGTTGTGCACGGAGGTGCGGGCGGCCTCGGGGAAGGCCGGCATACCGAGAAACGTTCCGCTCATGTCAGGGGCTCCTCTTCGGTGCAGGCCAGGATCTCCGCGAGGTGCAGCGCCCGCTGCGGGGAGTCCTGGCGGTGCAGAATGCCGCCGATGTGCATCAGGCAGGAGTTGTCGGCACCGCACAGCACGCCGGCGCCCGTCGAGGCCGCGTTGCGCACCTTGTCCTCGCCCATCGCGACGGACACATCGGGGTTCTTCACGGCGAACGTGCCGCCGAACCCGCAGCATTCGTCGGCGCCCGGCAGCTCGATCAGTTCCAATCCCTTGACCGCTCTCAGCAGTCGGGTGGGCCGGTCGCCCAGGCCCAGCATGCGCAGGCCGTGGCAGGACGGGTGATAGGTGACCTTGTACGGGAAGTACGCGCCCACGTCCGTCACGCCGAGCACGTCCACCAGGAACTCGGTGAGCTCGTACATGCGAGGCACCAACGACTCGGACACCGCGGTCAGTCGGGGATCGCTCCCGCGCCGGGCGATCCGCGGATAGTGGTCCCTGACCATCGCCGCGCAGGACCCGGACGGGGTCACCACATGGTCGTAACCCTCGAAGGCCCGGCCCATCCGCCGCACCAGCGGCTCGGTCTGCCGCCGGTAGCCGGTGTTGTACTGCGGCTGGCCGCAGCAGGTCTGGGCGGCGGGGAAGTCCACCTGCACGCCGAGACGTTCGAGGAGCTTCACCGTGGCGATCGCGGTGGACGGGTACAGGGCGTCGTTCACGCAGGTGGCGAAGAGGGCGACTCTCATGACGCACGGCCTCCCGCGAGGGACTCGATCCGGGCCGCGGCCGCGTCCCAGGCGGCGGCGTTCCCTCCTGGCGTGTACCGGCGCAGCTCCTGCGTCCCGGCGACAAGCCGGCGCATCGCTGCCAGATCGCCGACCAGACCGGCCGACCGGGCCTGGACGAGGACGTTGCCCAGGGCGGTGGCCTCGGTGGGGCCCGCGATCACCGGCAGTCCGGTGGCGTCGGCGGTGAGCCGGCACAGCAGGGCGTTACGGGAGCCGCCGCCGACGAGATGGATATGGGAGATCTCCCGGTCGGCGAGCACCGCGGCCTCGCGCAGGGTGCGCCGGTGCGCCAGGGCCAGGCTCTCCATGATGCAGCGCACCAGGGCGCCCTGGCCGCTCGGCGCGACCTGGCCGGTGCGCAGGCAGAACTCCCGTATCCGCGCAGGCATATCACCCGGCGCGAGGAACTCCGGCGCGTCGGGGTCGATGAGCGAGACGAACGGCTCGGCCCGTCCCGCTTCGGCGAGCAGCGGCTCCAGGGCGCTGGGCAGACCCTGTGCCTCCCAGGTGCGGCGGGACTCCTCGAGCAGCCACATGCCCATGATGTTGCGCAGATAGCGGATGGTGCCGTCGATGCCGCGTTCATTGGTGAAGTTCGCCGCGCGGGAGGCTTCGGTCAGGACCGGGGCGTCGAGTTCGAGCCCGGCCAGGGACCAGGTGCCGCAGGAGATGTACGCGAAGTCGGGTGCCGTGGCCGGCACCGCCACGACGGCGGAAGCGGTGTCGTGCGAGGCGACCGTGGTCACCGCGGTGGTGGCGGGCAGTCCCGTGGACGCGGCGACGTGCGGCAGCAGCGTGCCGGCCGGATCGCCGGGCGCACGCAGCGGCGGCAGGATCCGCGGGTCGAGTCCGAGGCGGTCGAGGAGGCCGGTGGACCAGGCTCCGGTGCGGGCGTCGAACAGACCGGTGGTGGAGGCGTTGGTCTCTTCCGCGCCGATGGATCCGGTGAGCCAGTGGACCAGCAGATCCGGGATGAGCAACAGGGAGCGCGCGGCGGCGAGTTGCGGGCCGCCGGCGGCCGCGGCGAGCTGGAAGACGGTGTTGAACGGCAGATGCTGAAGGCCGGTGATCCGGTACAGCTCGTCCGGTCCGACCCGGGAGTGCACCTCGTCGGCCATGCCGTCGGTGCGGCTGTCGCGGTAGTGGAAAGGCTGGCCGAGCAGGGCGCCGTCCGCGTCGAGCATTCCGTAGTCGACGGCCCAGGTGTCCACGCCGATGGAGGCCGGTGGCCCGTCCGCCGCACGGGCCGCTCGGCGCAGACCGTCGAGGATGCCCTGGTAGAGGGCGAGGACGTCCCAGCGCAGCCCGTCGGGCAGCCGTACCGGAGTGTTGGCGAACCGGTGCACCTCGGTGAGGTCGAGCTGATCGGACCCGACCCGGCCGAGGACCACCCGCCCGCTGGTCGCGCCGAGATCGGCCGCGGCGAACGTACGGGGTGCTGCGGAGGGAGGTGGAGAGACGGTCATGTGGTGCTTCCTCCGCGAGGAGCGTGAAGTCGGGGGTGCGGGAGGTGGGGTGAGGAGTCGCCCGGTGGCCGGCGCGTGGGTGGGGCGCCGGCCACCGGGCGGGAGGATCAGCGCAGGAAAGCCGCCGCGACGCCCGCGTCCACGGGGATGTGCAGCCCGGTGGTGTGCGTGAGGTCACCGCCGGTCAGGGCGAACACGGCGGCGGCGACATGCTCCGGAAGCACCTCGCGCTTGAGGAGGGTGCGCTGCGCGTAGAACTCGCCGAGCTTCTCCTCCTCGATGCCGTACGTCGCCGCGCGCTGGGCGCCCCAGCCGCCGGCGAAGATGCCGGAGCCGCGCACCACACCGTCCGGGTTGACGCCGTTGACGCGGATCCCGTCGGCGCCCAACTCGGCCGCGAGGAGGCGTACTTGATGGGCCTGGTCGGCCTTGGTCGCGGAGTAGGCGACGTTGTTCGGGCCGGCGAAGACGGCGTTCTTCGACGCGATGTACACGATGTCGCCGCCCATGCGCTGGGCCCGCATCGTCCGGGCCGCCTCGCGGGACACCAGGAACGAACCGCGCGCCATGATGTCGTGCTGCAGATCCCAGTCCTTCGCCGTGGTCTCCAGGAGCGGCTTGGAAATGGAGATCCCCGCGTTGTTGACGACGAGGTCGACCCCGCCGAACGCCAGCGCCGCCGTGCGGAACGCCTCGGCGATCTGCTCCTCGGACGTGACGTCCACCGTGACCGCGACGGCCTTGTCACTGCCGCCGAGTTCGGTGGCGACCGCGGACGCGTTCTCACCGTTGAGGTCGGCGACCACCACGCAGGCACCCTCCGCGACAAGGCGGTGCGCGATCGCCTTGCCGATACCGCTGCCCGCGCCCGTCACCAGGGCCACGCGCGTGGCGAGCGGCTTGGGCTTCGGCATCCGCTGGAGCTTGGCCTCTTCGAGGGACCAGTACTCGATGCGGAACTTCTCCGCCTCCTCGATCGGCGCGTACGAGGACACGGCCTCCGCCCCGCGCATCACGTTGATCGCGTTGCGGTAGAACTCGCCCGCGACACGGGCGGTCTGCTTGTCCTTGCCGAAGCTGAACATGCCGACACCGGGCACCAGGACGATCGCCGGGTCCGCGCCGCGCATGGCGGGCGACGCGTCCGTGGCGTGCCGCTCGTAGTACGCGGCGTACTCCTCGCGGTAAGCGGTGTGCAGCTCCTTGAGCCGCTCGACGACCACGTCCGGTGCGGCGCTCGCGGGCAGGTCGAGGACCAGCGGGCGCACCTTGGTGCGCAGGAAGTGGTCGGGGCAGGAGGTGCCGAGGGCGGCGAGCCGCGGGTGCTCGGCCCGCGCGAGGAAGTCGAGCACCTCCTCGGAGTCGTCGAAGTGACCGACCTGCGGGCGGTCCGTCGAGGCCAGTCCCCGGATGAGCGGGGCGAGTTGGGCGGCCTGCGCGCGCCGCTGGTCCGCGGGCAGGGCCCCGTATCCCTCGACGACCGGTCCGAACGGTTCGGCCTTGCCGCGCTCGACGAGGAAGGCCTCCGCGGTACGGATCATCCACAGGGCATTGCGCTCGCACTCCCCGGACGTCTCGCCCCACGCGGTGATGCCGTGCCCGCCCAGGATCACGCCCACGGCCTGCGGGTTGGCCTCCTTGACGGCCGCTATGTCCAGGCCCAGCCGGAAACCGGGACGGCGCCACGGCACCCAGGCCACCTTGTCGCCGAAGCACTCGGCGGTCAGCTTCTCGCCGTCCGCGGCGCACGCCAGGGCGATCCCGGAGTCGGGGTGCAGATGGTCGACGTGCGCGGCCTCCACCAGACCGTGCATGGCCGTGTCGATGGACGGCGCGGCACCGCCCTGGCCGTGCAGGCAGTAGTCGAACGCGGCGACCATCTCGTCCTCGCGCTCCACCCCCGGATACACGTCCCTGAGCGCCCGCAGCCGGTCCAGGCGCAGCACGGCCAGGCCCGCCTCGGTGAGCGTGCCGAGGTCGCCGCCCGAGCCCTTGACCCACATCAGGTCGGTGTCGGAGCCCGTGACCGGGTCGGTGACGGTGCCCTTGGCGGAGGCGTTGCCGCCGGCGTAGTTGGTGTTGCGGGGATCGGAGCCGAGCCGGTGGGCGCGCTCCAGGAGTGCGGCGACTTCGGGGTGCGTGTCGGTGGCCATGAAGGTGTCCTCGGGGCTGAGAGTGCGGTCTGCGGGAAGGCGGCGTGTCCGGTACGGGGGTCGGGGGCCGGTCAGGCTCCCCAGCCCGCCTGCTCGCCACCCACCCGCTCGGCGACGATCCGCTCCTGCCAGCCGCAGGCGCGGTAGGCGGCGACGGGGTCGGGGTGCAGACCCCGCTCCTCGCGCCACTCGGCGAGCAGCGGACGGACGTCGGTGTTGTACGCGTCCATCAGGGCGGCGTTCGCGCTCAGGACGTCACCGGCGCGCTGGGCGGCGGCGAGCGCCTCGCGGTCGACGAGCAGCGCCTTGGCGGTGGCTTCCTGCACATTCATCACCGAGCGGATGATCGCCGGGATCTTCGCCTCGATGTTGTGGCACTGGTCGAGCATGAACGCCACGTTCGTCTCCCGCTCGAAGCCGCCGTTCTGCGCGACCTCGTGCAGGATCCGGAAGAGCTGGAAGGGGTCCGCGGAGCCGACCATCAGGTCGTCGTCCGCGTAGAAACGGGAGTTGAAGTCGAACGCGCCGAGCTTCTTCTCGCGCAGCAGGAACGCGACGATGAACTCGATGTTCGTGCCCGGCGCGTGATGCCCGGTGTCCACGACGACCTGCGCCTTGTCGCCCAGCTTCAGACAATGCGCGTACGAGGTTCCCCAGTCCGGGACGTCCGTCGTGTAGAAGGCGGGCTCGAAGAACTTGTACTCGAGCAGCAGCCGCTGGTCGTCACCGAGGCGCTCGTAGACGGCGGCGAGCGATTCGGCGAGTCGGTCCTGGCGGCCCACGATGTCGTCCTGGCCCGGGTAGTTCGTGCCGTCGGCGAACCACAGCTTCAGGGACTTCGAACCGGTGGCGTCCATGATGTCCACGCATTCCAGGAGGTGCTCGACGGCCTTGCGGCGCACCTTCGGATCCGGGTGGCAGACGCTGCCGAGCTTGTAGTCGTCGTCCTGGAAGGTGTTGGAGTTGATGGCGCCGAGTTCGAGTCCGAGCGCCTTCGCATGGGCGCCGAGCGCCGCGTAGTCCTCGACCTTGTCCCACGGGATGTGCAGCGAAACGGTGGGCGCGATGCCGGTGAACTCGTGCACCTTCGCCGCGTCGTCCAGCTTCTCGCGGGGCGTGCGCGGCACACCCTCCTGCGCGAACACCTTGAACCGGGTGCCGGAGTTGCCATAGCCCCAGGACGGCGTCTCGATCCGCTGGTCGGCGAGTGCGGCCTTCACGGCAGCGATGTCAGGCATGTCCACCTCTGGATGCGTGGGGAGCGTCGGGCCCTTACGGGAACGGGCCGCGAGAGCGCGGAAGCTCGACATGAATCGATTCATGTCAACGGGGAAGCTAGCCCCGGGCGTCAGACTCGTCAAGGGGGTCGGACGGATGCCAACCGCGTTACGCAATCGTGTCGTTGGCGGTGCCGCACCCTTGCTTCGGCCGGTCTATCAGTGCAGTTCACATGGAAGAGGTCGGAACAATTCGGCACATCGCGCCATGCACAGGCAGCTTGCCGCAGCCCGGGCTATTGACCAGCCCGACGGACGGGGCTAGCTTCCGGGCAACTTCACTGAAACATTTCAGTTCGAGAGATCCTCCGGCTGCCGAGCCGCTCAAGTGCCCCGCGCACGACCTCGACACACCCATGGAGATACGCAATGACGCATCCTGAACCGGAGACGACTCCGGTACTCGCGCTGGAGGGGGTGAGCAAGTCCTTCGGTGCCGTGCGGGCCCTGCGCGGAGTGAGCCTGCGGCTGTACGCGGGAGAGGCGCACGCCCTGGCCGGCGAGAACGGCGCGGGCAAGTCGACGCTGATCAAGGCGCTCGCGGGCGTGCACCGCCCCGACACCGGCACGGTCCTTCTCGACGGCGAGCCCGTCGAGTTCCACGGTCCCGCCGACGCCCGTGACGCGGGCGTCGCCGTCATCTACCAGGAGCCGACGCTCTTCCCCGACCTGTCCGTCGCGGAGAACATCTTCATGGGCCGCCAGCCGCGCAGGGCCCTCGGCCGCGTCGACCACGCCTCGGTGCGCCGGGCCACCGCGGACCTCTTCGCGCGCCTCGGCGTGGACCTCGACCCCGACCAGCCGGCCCGCGGTCTGTCCATCGCCGACCAGCAGCTCGTCGAGATCGCCAAGGCCCTGTCCTTCGACGCCCGCGTCCTGATCATGGACGAGCCCACCGCCGCGCTCACCGGCAGCGAGGTGGCGCGCCTCTTCGGCGTCGTGCGCACCCTGCGCGAGCAGGGCGCCGCCGTGCTGTTCATCTCGCACCGCCTCGAGGAGATCTTCCAGCTCTGCCAGCGCGTCACCACCCTGCGCGACGGCGCCTGGATCGCGAGCGAGCCGCTCGACGGGCTCACCGAGGACGACCTGGTGCGCCGCATGGTGGGCCGCGACCTCGCCGAGCTCTACCCCAAGCAGGACACGCGGACCGGTGAAGTGGCGCTCAGCGTGCGGCGGTTGACTCGCGAAGGCGTGTTCACCGATGTCTCCTTCGACGTGCGCCGCGGCGAGATAGTCGGCCTGGCCGGACTCGTGGGCGCCGGACGCAGCGAGGTCGCCCGCGCCGTGTTCGGCGTGGACCGCTTCGACGGCGGCGAGGTCGAGGTGCTCGGCACCCGGCTCAAGCCCGGCGCCCCCAGCCTGGCCATGGCCGCGGGCCTCGCCCTCGTCCCCGAGGACCGCCGCGCGCAAGGCTTGGTGATGGACATGTCCATCGAGCGCAACATCGGCCTGACCGGCTTCGCCGACACCACCCGCGCGGGCCTGATGAACCGGAAGGCCGAGCGCAGCCGCTCCGTCGACTGGGCGGTCAGGCTCCAGGTGAAGTACGCCCGCCTCGGCGACGTCGTCGGCACCCTGTCCGGCGGCAACCAGCAGAAGGTCGTCCTCGCGAAGTGGCTGGCGACCGCGCCCCAGGTGCTGATCGTCGACGAGCCGACCCGCGGTATCGACGTCGGCACCAAGGCCGAGGTGCACCGCCTGCTCTCCGCGCTCGCCGCCGAAGGCGTCGCGGTCCTGATGATCTCCTCGGACCTGCCGGAGATCCTCGGCATGGCCGACCGGGTGCTCGTCATGCACGAGGGACGGCTTTCCGCCGAACTCACCCGCGCCGAGGCCACCGAGGAGTCCGTGATGGCGGCTGCCACCGGCCGTACGAACCAGGGGAGTGCCGCATGACGGTGACCGCTACTCCGGTGCGCGAAGAGGCCGTACCGGAGCCCGCCGCGGGGCGCCGCCTCATCGACAAGGTGTTCAAGGCCCGCGAACTCGCCGTGGCCGCCGTGCTCTTGGTGATGCTCGGCGCCACCCAGCTGTCCAACACCGAGTTCCTGTCCGAACAGGGCATCAAGGACCTCCTGCTCAACGCCACCATCCTGGTCCTGGTCGCCACCGGCCAGGCCGTGGTCGTGATCACCCGCAACGTCGACCTGTCGGTCGGCTCGGTCCTCGGCATCTCCGCGTTCGCCGCCGGCACCTATCTGCAGGACGGCGGCAGTTCACTGATCGCGATCCTGCTCGCCGTCGCGCTCGGCGCCCTGTTCGGCGCGCTGAACGGCGCGCTCGTCAGCCTCGGCAAGGTGCCCGCCCTGGTCGTCACGCTCGGCACGCTCTACATCGTGCGCGGCATCGACTCCATCTGGGTCGGCTCGCAGCAGATCACCGCCGACGATCTCCCCAACGGCTTCGTGGACTTCGGCCACGACGGCATCTGGGTCGTGCCCTACCTGGCGCTGCTCGCCCTCGCCGTCCTCGCGGCGGTGGGCTACTACCTGCGCAGCTACCGCAGCGGCCGCGAGATGTACGCACTCGGCTCGAGCCCCGAGGCCGCCACGCTCGCCGGTGTCCCCGTACGCAAGCGCATCATGACCGCGTACGTGCTGTGCGGCGCCCTCGCGGGTCTCGCCGGCGCCCTGTACCTGGCCCGGTTCGGCAACGTCGACTCGGCCACCGGCAGCGGCTACGAACTCACCGTCGTCAGCGCGGTCGTGGTCGGCGGTGTCGCCTTCACCGGCGGCAGCGGTTCCGTGTACGGCGCCGCGCTCGGCGCCCTCCTTCTCACCTCGATCAACAGCGTCCTGCCGGCCATCGGCGTCAGCTCCGTCTGGGTCACCGCCATCAACGGAATCCTGCTGCTGCTCGCCATCGCCGTCGACCGGATCCTGGCCCTGCGGGTCGCCGCAGTGCTGCGCAAGCAGGCCGCACAGCTGAGGAGCGCCCGCCATGCCTGAGCTCACCAAGAACTCCGCGGTACCGGAGCTCACGAAGCATTCCGCCCTCGCGCGCTTCGGCGGCGCGGTGCGCTGGGACAGCGCCGTCGGCGCCCTGCTCCTGGTGCTCCTCATCTGCTCGTTCTCGTTCGTCGACAACTTCGGCAACGCGCTCAACCTCTCGTTCCTGATCGGCAATACGCTGCCCATCGCCCTGATCGCGCTGCCGATGACCATGCTGGTGATCTCCGGGGAGGTCGACCTGTCCGTGGGCTCCACGGCGGGTCTGTCCGGGGCCGTCATGGGCGCTCTCTGGAACGCGGGCATGGCCATCGAGACGATCATCCCGATCTGTCTGCTGCTCGGCGTCGTGTGCGGTCTGGTCAACGGGCTCCTGGTGACCCGCCTCGGCCTGCCGTCGCTCGCCGTCACCATCGGCACCATGGCCGCCTACCGCGGCATCGCCCAGATCGTGCTCGGCTCGGACTCGGTCACCGACTTCCCGACCCAGTACCTGGACTTCGGTGCCGGCCGGATCGGCGACACCTTCATCCCGTACGCCCTCTTCCCCTTCCTCGTGCTCCTCGCGATCGCCGTGGTCGTGCTGCATGCCACGCCGACGGGACGCTCGCTCTTCGCGATCGGTGCGAGCGAGGAGGCCGCCAGGTTCTCCGGGATCCGCGTCAAGCGGCTCAAGCTGTCGATGTTCGTCACCACCGGTGTGCTGTCCGCGCTCACCGGAGTCTTCTGGGCCCTGCACTACGCCAGCGCCCGCTACGACAACGCCACCGGTCTCGAACTCTCCGTGATCGCGGCCGTGTTGCTCGGCGGCATCGACTTCGACGGCGGCAAGGGAACCCTCGGCGGCGCCATCGCGGGTGTGTTCCTGCTCGGCACCCTGCAGAACGCGATGAGCCTGCAGAACGTCTCCGCCCAGTCCCAGATCGTCGTCACCGGCGTCCTGCTCGTGATCTCCGTCCTCGGACCCCGTATCGGCCGGCAGGTCGCCCAGGCACGAGCCCGCCGAAGGACAGCGGCAGCGCCTCCACCGCAGGCCGCGCCCAGCACATGACAGGGCGGGCCGCGCCCGCGGCCCGCACCTCCCCGCTCGTACCCACACCCCTCGTAACCCACTAAGGCAGGACACCCATGTCTCTGACGCGCACCGCACGCACCCGCCGTCTGACCGCCGCGCTCGCCGTCACGGCCGCACTCGCCCTGGGCGCCACCGCGTGCGGCGGCACCACCAAGGACGACGCGGCCAAGGAAGGCGGCACCGCGGCCGCGGGCAAGGCCGACCCGAACGCCGAGACCAAGAAGGACCTCACGGTCGCGTTTCTGCCCAAGCAGGTCAACAACCCGTACTTCACCACCGCCGACAACGGCGGCAAGAAGGCCGTCGAGTCGCTCGGCTCGACGTACAAGGAGGTCGGCACCAGCAGCGGCACCGACACCGCCGGGCAGGTCAGCTACGTCAACACGCTGACCCAGCAGCAGGCCGACGCGATCGCCGTGTCCGCGCAGGACCCGGGCGCGCTGTGCACCGCCCTGAAGCAGGCCATGAAGAACGGTGTCAGCGTCGTCACCTACGACTCCGACAC
The DNA here is from genome assembly GCF_011044995.1 of Streptomyces mesophilus. Lineage (GTDB taxonomy): Bacteria > Actinomycetota > Actinomycetes > Streptomycetales > Streptomycetaceae > Streptomyces > Streptomyces mesophilus. Next base: position 51,665 of record NZ_JAAKZW010000004.1, read on the forward strand.
CAAGGCCGACTGCCGCCAGGTCTTCGTCTCCCAGGCCAGCGCCGAGGACCTCGGCCGCACCCAGGTCCAGGAGATGGCGAAGCAGATCGGGGGCAAGGGCGAGATCGCGATCCTCTCGGCGGCCCAGACGGCCACGAACCAGAACACCTGGATCGACTTCATGAAGGACGAGCTCAAGAAGCCCGAGTACAAGGACATCAAGCTCGTCAAGACGGCGTACGGGGACGACGACGCGCAGAAGTCGTTCCAGCAGACCCAGGGCCTCCTCCAGGAGCACCCGAAGCTCGCCGGGATCATCTCTCCGACCACCGTCGGTATCAAGGCGGCCGCCCAGTACCTGGCCGGTTCGAAGTACAAGGGCAAGGTCAAGCTGACCGGCCTCGGCACCCCGAACGACATGCGCGCCTACGTCAAGAACGGCACCGTCGAGGCCTTCGAGCTGTGGGACCCGGCGAAGCTCGGCGCTCTCGCCGCGCACACCGCCGTCGCCCTGGAGTCGGGACAGATCACCGGGCAGGAAGGCGAGAAGTTCAAGGCCGGCGACCTCGGCGAGTTCACGGTCGGCAAGGACGGTGTCGTCTCGCTCGGCAAGCCCACCGTCTTCAGCAAGTCGAACATCGACGACTTCGACTTCTGAGCCGTTCGACCGCTGGACCGCCCGACCCAACGGGGCCGTCAACGCCGGGCGTTGACGGCCCCACCCCGTGAGAGGACTTCACCGGCATGCAGCGTGTCTGCTTCCTGCTCCGTGTCCGCGGCGACCGGATCGACGAGTACCGCGAACGCCACCGTCACGTATGGCAGGAGATGCGCACGGCGCTCTCGGCGGCCGGCTGGCGCAACTACTCGCTGTTCCTGCGCGAGGACGGCCTGCTCGTCGGCTATCTGGAGACCGACGACTTCGACGCGGCACGCGCCGCCATGGACGCCACCGATGTGAACTCCCGCTGGCAGGCGGAGATGGCGGACTTCTTCGAGGAGCTCGACGGCCGGTCGCCGGACGGGGCGATGCGCCCGCTGACCGAGATCTTCCACCTGGCATGAGGAACGGACCGGGCTCCCGTACGGCGGGCACAGCGAGCAGGACTTCAGGGGGACGCATGGCAGGGGGGCGGCCGCCCGTCGGCATCAAGGACGTGGCGCGCGCGGCGGGAGTGTCCGTCGGGACGGTGTCCAACGTCCTCAACCAGCCCGACCGCGTCTCCGAGCAGACCCTGCGCCATGTCAAGGAGGTCATCGAAGGCCTCGGCTACGTGCGCAGCGAGTCCGCCCGCCAACTGCGCGCCGGACAGAGCCGCATCATGGCGCTGCTCGTCCTCGATCTGAGCAACCCCTTCTTCGTCGACGTGGCCCGCGGCGCCGAACGGGCCGCCCGCGAAGCCGGGCTCGGCGTGATGGTGTGCACCAGCGACCAGAGCGCCGAGGAAGAGGCGCACTACCTGTCGCTCTTCGCCGAACAGCGCGTACGCGGCGCACTCGTCACCCCCGCCGACCCCAGCGGCGAGACCCTGCGCGCCTTTCGCCGGCAGGGCATTCCGTATGTCGTCGTGGACCGTGTCACCGGTGACGAAGAGGGCTGCTCCGTGTCCGTGGACGACGTGGCCGGCGGCGCCCTGGCGGTACGTCACCTGCTCGCACAGGGCCACCGCTCGCTGGCGTACGTCAGCGGACCGCCCCATCTGAAGCAGGTGCAGGACCGGCGCGAGGGCGCCCATCTCGCGCTCGCGGAGGCGGGTCTCGACGCCGGACTGCTGCGTGAACTGCCCACCGAGCGGCTCGACGTGAGCGCGGGACGCGACGCGGGCAGCCGGCTGCTGGGTCTGGGCGAACGCCCCACGGCGGTCTTCTGCGCCAACGACCTGCTCGCCCTCGGTGTGCTCCAGGCGCTGTACGCGGCGGGCGTCAAGGTCCCCGAGGACATCGCGATCGTCGGCTACGACGACATCGAGTTCGCGGCGGCCGCCACGGTGCCCCTGACCTCGGTCCGCCAGCCGGCCCGCACCCTGGGCACCCTCGCCGCCCGGATGCTGCTCCAGGAGACCGACACCGACGCCGACCGGCACCGCCACGAGCACGTGGTGCTCCAACCGGAGCTCGTGGTACGGCAGTCGAGCCTGGCGCGGGAGTGACACGCTGCGGCCGGCTGAGCCCCGAAGGGGACCGTCCTTGCGGACGGTCCCCCTCGTCATGCGCCTCGCCCGCCACGTCTCACACGCGCACGGTCCCGACGCCGTACGGCACGATCCGCACCGGGCCGAGCAGGCCGTAGTCCTGCCGCTTGGCGGCGCCGAACACCGTCGGGCGGGTGACGCGCAGGCGGTTGAGGAGGGGGCTCGCCACCTCCACCTCGATGGTGTTGGTGCCGCGCCGCAGCCGGGAGCCGAGATCCGCGACCCGGGTCAGCTGGTCGACCGGCGGCAGCTCCTTGCCGTTCACCCGCACGTGGAACGTGTCGCACACACCGCCCAGGTGCAGATACGCGCCGTGCCGCGCGGACCACTCCGCGCCCAGCTCGAGGGTCGCGCGATAGCGGCCCACTCCGGAGACGTCCTCCAGGCCGGGGATCTTCGACCAGGGGGTGAGCGCGGCCAGTTCGACCACGTGCCGCTCGTGCGCCGTCTCGGTGGCGCTAGCTCCCGGCCGCCAGTCGTCGACCGTGAGCGTCCAGGACGTGAGCGCGACGGGTTCCGGCACCGCGCCGATGGTGGTCTCGACCGTACGGCCGTCGTCGAGGGTGGTGGTGTACGAGCCCGCGGCCGCGGCGCGGACTTCAGGGCGCGCCCCGTCCCTCAGGCGAATCGAGTCCGCCTGGGTGGCGGTCGCATGACGGCGGGGCAGGTCACGGGCCGGGCGGGCCAGCACGACCACGGTGACCGCGCCGGGCTCGAGGTCCACCGTCAGCCGGATCCGGCCGTCGTCGGTGCGCGTGTACAGGGCGATCGGGGCGACCTCGCCCGTCCACGGATCGAGCCGGTGCGGGACGGCTCCCTTGACGTGCGGGGTGAGTGTGACGTCGTGGGTGATGCGGGACCCGGTCGACCCCTTCTTGCTCACCGCGTCGTTGGCGAAGTAGAACCAGTCGGCCTCGTCACTCGCCCGGTGCGTGTGCAGCAGCATGGACGACTGCGCGTACTCGACGTCCCGGCGCAGCCCGAGCGCGGCGATGGCCTCCGGGATGTCCGGCCGGTCGGCCACCGTGTGGACCGTCTTCAACGTGCCGAGCTCCGCGAGGAGTCGACGCAGCCGCTCGTCGTCGCCGGGCCGGGCCCGGCCCGGAACGCGGGCGTCCGACCAGTCGCCGACGAGGATGACGCGCAGCCCCGCCTTCGCGTACGAGAGCAGCTTCTCGGCGACTCCCAGCTCCAGGGTGTGCTCGCGGCCCGCCATGATGTCCCCGTCGACCACGAGGGCCTTGAGCGCCAGGCCGTCCGGTGCGAACCGGCCCCCGTGGACCTTCGCGGACGGCAGATCGAGCAGGCGCGGGCTGAGGAACGTGTGCGTCCAGCCGACCGGCACGCCGTCACCGGAGAACCATGGAGCGCCCAGGCCGGACCCGGCGTATCCCTTCTGCCGCAGCACCCCGACGTCGACCTTGTTGACGCCGGTCTGCAACACGGCCTGCACACGCGCGAGTTGGTCGGCGATGGACCGCGTGTGCCGCCACGTGGGCTGGCGCGGACCCCACGCCTCGCCGTAGCCGGCCGCACCCGAGTAGGGCGAGAAGGCGGCGAAGCCCGGCCACTGGGCACCAGGGGCGTCGGCATACGCGAAACCGTGGAAAACGGCCTGGTTGACACCGGCCGCGTACTGCGTGACCAGCTTCTTGAGGGTGTCGGCCCAGGTCGTGGCGTACGCGCCGCCGGCCGTGGCGCCCGCCTCGTTCGACACGATGCGCTTGCCGCCCATGTCCCGCCCGCCGGCCAGGCACCGGAAGTCGTCCAGGTTCTTGAAGCCGAGCGACTCGCCCTCGGTGATGTCCAGGAGCGCCGACTTGTAGATGGCGTCGGTCTCCAGGCCGTACGGCTGGATGCGCAGTTTCAGCCCGAGGGTGTGCGCCCACTTCTGCAACGGAAGCAGATGGTGCTCGACGTACAGCTCGGTGATCACCTCCATGACGTCGCGGCGCACCGCCTTGTCGAGCGTCGGCTCGAAGCTGAAGACGTGGTCCTCGTGCCGCTCCATGAACGCGGCCAGGTAGGGGAGCAGCGCGTATCCGCGGCGGCGTTCGAACTCGGCGGGGAGCGCGGGGGTCCACAGGGTCGCCTCGGTCTCCATCTCGATGGAGTCCTCGAACAGCGCCCCGCCCGTCTCGCGAAGGAGCCCGCGGATCGAGGGCGTGAGGATGTGCCGCTCCCAGAAGTCGGTGACCGCGCGCGTACCCGCGTCGCTGAAGTGGTCCACGACGTAGGACAGGGGAGTGGTGTGGTCCCTGCCCTCGGGGCGCTGGCCGGAACCGCGTTCCCAGTACGCCACGAGCAGCCAGGTCGCGCCGTCGGCGGGAGCGGACCACGTGATGCGGCAGCCCGCGACGCGGTCCGTGACATCGGTGACGGTCGCCTGGTCGAGGCGCACCGGCTCGGCTTCCGGTGAACTGCCGGCCGAGACCCGGACGGACTGCACGGTCAGCAGCCGCTGCTCGATGACGCCCTCCTCCTCGGGGGCCGGGGCGGCCGGCAGGGGGCCGTCGTAGGTCGAGCCGGCCGTCACGACTGCGAATCCGTGGGCGAGTTCCTTCGCCGCGGCCTTGTCGTCCGGCGTGATCGAGGGCACGGCGGCGGGCCAGGCCGGGCCGATCGTGAGGTCGACCTCGACGTCACGCTTCTTCGCCTCGCGCAGCGCCGCCTCGATCGCGGCCCGCCAGGCGGCGGTGCCCCAGCCGTAGCGGACCGTGTCCAGCTGCTCGGTCATGCTGTGCGTGACCGCGGCGATCTCCACACCGCCGAAGCCGCCCTCGGCGATCGCGCGGATCTCGCGGGCGATCTCGGCGGTGTCGACCAGGGCGTCGGGCCACCACCAGCGGAACTTGGGGCGCACCGAGGACGCGGGAGCGCCGAGGCCGGGGACCGCGCCCGCAAAGGGAGCCGCCGTGGCGGTGCCCGTCGCGCCGCCCCAGTGCAGAGCCGTCGCGGCGCCTGCCACGGCGCTCATTCTCAGCAGGGTCCGGCGTCGCAGGCTCATGGCTCTCCTCGTTGAGTGTCCGGGACGGATTGAACGGTTCAAACGATTCAATCAGTGCGCGAGGAACCTACGTTGAGGTGAAGCGCCAGGCAAGGGGTGGGTGTCAACTTTCCCCGTACAGAGGTCTTGACGGCCGTTGCGGGCTCGCGCAGAGTGGCCGTCGATGCGACCCGAAACGATTCAACTCGCCTGAGGGTGCCAGCAGATGGGCCGACCAGCTCGCGCCCGTTGTGCGGCCTCCTGCACGCCTCGGTGACGCACCCGCCGCCGCCCCGCACCCGCCGTAACGGAGCCGCCCCATGACCCGTCAACCCCTTCCGAGACGCACCTTCGTCGCCCTGTCGGGGGTGACCGTGGCCGCCGTGTCGGGAATGGGGAGCGCGAGCGCCGCCGGCCCCGTCCGTGCGCCTGCCGTCCCCGCGGCCGCGACAGGGCGACGCCCCCTGCTCGCCGAACTGCCCCTCGGTGACGTCAGGCTTCTCGAGAGCCCGTTCCGCGCCAACATGCTCCGCACCTGCGCCTACCTGAAGGCCGTCGACGCCGACCGCCTGCTGCACACCTTCCGCGTCACCGTGGGCCTCGACTCGGACGCGGAACCCTGCGGCGGCTGGGAGGCGCCGACGATCCAGTTGCGCGGACACACCACCGGCCACCTCCTGTCCGGGCTCGCGCTCGCGTACGCAAACACCGGAGACCAGGAGTACGCGGACAAGGGCCGCTACCTGGTCGGCGCCCTCGCGGCCTGCCAGCGCGCGGCCCCCGCCGCAGGCTTCTCGGAGGGCTACCTGTCCGCCTTTCCCGAGCAGGTGTTCGCGGACCTGGAAGCGGGCGGCAAACCCTGGGCCCCGTACTACACGATCCACAAGATCATGGCCGGGCTGCTCGACCAGTACCGGCTCTGCGGCAACGAGGAGGCGCTCAACGTCCTTCAGCGCATGGCCCGTTGGGCCGAGCGGCGTCTCGCGGCACTCGACCGCAGCGGCCTGAACAATGTGCTGCGCGTGGAGTGGGGCGGCATGAACGACGTGCTCGCCGCGCTGCACTTGGCCACGGGCGATGCGGTGGCGCTGCGCACCGCGCGCCGCTTCGACCAGGAGGACCTGTTCGGTCCGCTGGCCGAGGGCCGCGACGAGCTGGCCGGACGGCACGCCAACACGGAGATCGCCAAGATCGTGGGCGCCGCGCGGCTTTACGAGGCCACGGGCGAGGACCGCTACCGGAAGATCGCCGCGCACTTCTGGGACATCGTGGTCCGCGATCACACCTACGCCATCGGCGGCAACTCCAACCAGGAGTTCTTCGGGCCGCCCGGCGAGCTCGTCAGCCGGCTCTCCGAGGACACCTGCGAGAACTGCAACACGTACAACCTGCTCAAGCTGGGCCGCGGCCTGTTCCTGCACGATCCGGAGCGGACCGCCTACATGGACCACTACGAGTGGGCGCTGTGCAACCAGATGCTCGGCGAGCAGGACCCCGACTCCGCCCACGGCTATGTCACCTACTACACGGGCCTGTGGGCCGGTTCGCGGCGGCAGCCCAAAGGCGGGCTCGGTGCGGCGCCGGGCAGCTACAGCAGCGACTACGACAACTTCTCCTGCGACCACGGCACCGGTCTCGAAACACAGACGAAGTTCGCCGACAGCATCTACTTCGAGTCGGCCGACTCTCACCCGGAGAGCCTGCCCGAGCTGTACGTCAACCTCTTCATCCCCTCCGAACTGACCTGGCGCAGAACGGGAGTGACCCTCCGTCAGTCCGGCGGCCATCCGGACGCTTCGGGCCCGGTGCGCATCACCGTGCGCCGCGGTACCGCCCGCTTCCGCCTCAAGGTCCGTATCCCCGGCTGGCTCGCGGACGCGGACCGGCCGCTCACCGCGCAGGTGAGAGTCAACTCGAGGCCCGTCGCCCCCGAGCTCGTGCAGCCGGGCGGTCTCCTCACCCTCGACCGCCTGTGGCGTGCGGGCGACACCGTCGAACTGTCCTTCCCGCGCGCGCTGACCTGGCGTCCCGCACCCGACAACCCGCACGTGCACGCCCTGTCGTACGGGCCGTTGGTGCTCGCCGGCGCGTACGGGGACGTGAAGTCGCCCACCATCCCGTCCCTGGTGCGCTCGTCGTTGCGCCGCGTCGGGACGGATCCGGTGCGCTTCAGCGCGTCGCAGACGGATGGCGGCGACGTCGCCCTGCTGCCGTTCCACCAGATCCACCACCAGCACTACAACGTCTACTTCGCGACCGAACCGCCTCCCGCGCCACCGCGCGAGACGGCGCGCTACCTCCTCGACGAGGGGTCCGGTACCGCGGTGCGGGACACCACCGGCATACGGCCCGCGGGCGCGCTGGCCGACGGCGCCTCGTGGACGACAGGGCGCGACGGCCGCACCCCCGCGGTCGCGCTAGACGGGCAGGGCGGGCATGTGGTGCTGCCCTCCGGGCTGATCACGGGACTGACCGCGCTCACGCTCAGCACGTGGGTCCGCGTCGACGCCCAGGTCAATTCGGCCCGGATCTTCGACCTCGGCTTCCACAAGAGCACCTACCTCTTCCTCGCCGCACGCACGGGGACCGGGCGGCCCCGGGCGGCCCTGAAGATCGCGGGAATGGAGGGCGAGGACCTCATCGACGGTGACGCACCGCTGCCCACCGGCAAGTGGGCCCACGTGGCGCTCGTGCTCGGGTCCGGTGGGGGAGTCCTCTACGTCGACGGCGCGGAGTCCGGGCGCAACGAGTCCTTCGTCTCCTCCCCGCTGCTTCTCGGCGTGACGCCCCGCGCCTATCTGGGCCGCTCGCAGAACTCCACCCACCCGTATCTGCAGGGCGCGATCGCCGCATTCCGTGTGCACAACCACGCCTTGAGCGCGCAGGAGATCGCCGCACTCGCCCGTTCCTGACCCGCGTTCTCCACCCCTGAACAGAAAGTTCCCAGATGCCCCAGCACCCCCAGCCCGCCCAGCCGTTCGAGCAGGCTCCGGACGGTGATGCTCCGGCCGTGAGCCGGCGCAGCTTCGTCGCTCTGTCCGCGCTGACCGCCGCGGCCGTCACCGCCGGTGTCCCCGGTGCCGCGCTCGCCGACGTCCCCGCGGCCGGGGTGCTCGGCCTCGACGCCGCCTCCGGCGCGCGCGGCTTCGACCCCGCCGGATTCGTCGATCCGCGCCGGGACAGCAGACCCGCCGTCTACTGGTACTGGAACGGCCCCGTGACCCACGAGCTCGTGGAGCGGCAGATGGCCGACCTGCGGGACAAGGGCATGTACGAGGTCGTCGTCTTCCCCTACGACAACGCGGACATGCAGCCGGCCTTCTTCACGGAAGGCTGGTTCGGCGTCGTCGGCCATGTCATCGAGACCGCCGCGCGGACCGGCATGAAGGTCTGGCTGTTCAACGACAACCACTTCCCGAGCGGCCGCGCCGGCTACTTCATCACCAAGGGCGGCACCGTCGGCTCCCGCACGTACAAGCCCCGGCCCGAACTGGCCCTGAAGGGCCTGTGGCGGTCCACCGCGGTCGTCGAAGGACCGGCAAAGGTCAGCCTGGCGCAGACCACCGGAGTCGGCGTGGACAAGGGCCAGTTGGTCGCCGACGCGGCGGTGCTCGCCGGACCGGCCGTACTGCGCGACGGTGCGCAGTGGGGCGACGTGACCGTCACCGGCACCATCAAGGCCGACCTCGCGGCCGGCGGCATGCTCGTGCGCGCCTCGGCCGACGGCCGCGAGGGACTGCTCGTGGAGTTCGACCAGAGCGGTGTCGTCACGCTCTCCCGTGTCGCGGGCGGCAAGGTCACCCAGCTGGCCAGATCGACGCGTACGGACGGGTTCAACAAGACCAAGTTCCACGCGCTCACCGCCACCCTGCGCGGCCCGGTCTGCTCCGTCACCCTCGACGGCAAGGACAAGGGCACCGTCACCGACGAGACGCTCACGCGCGGCGGTGTCGGCGTGCACGCCCGCGACGGGCAGCGCGCCCTGTGGGAGGACCTGACGGTCACCGACGGCAGCGGCACGCTGTACTCCCAGACCTTCGACACCCCTGCCGCGGCGGGGGATTTCGTCAACCGGGCCGTACCCGACGGCGTCCCGCGCGCCATGGCCGCCACCGCCCGCCCGGTGGGCTCCGCGGACGCCGACGACCTGATCGAGCTCACCGCGCAGGCGGACGGCGGGAGTTGGCAGGCACCGGCCGGACGCTGGCAGATCGACCTGTTCGGCGGCGTCGACCTGGTGGACGACTCCTCGGGCTACGTGCGCGGTTACACCGACCTCCTGGACGACGAGCCCGTCGAGCTGTTCCTCGACATCGTGCCCGGCGAGTACCACCGCCGGTTCGGCCGCCACTTCGGCAGCGTGGTCAAGGGCTTCTGGGACGACGAACCCTTCATCGCCTCCGCGGGTCCGCACCCCTTCAAGCGCCGCCCCTGGTCGCCCGCGCTCGCCGCCGCCCTGGCCGAGACCGGCGCCGAGCCCGGGGCCGCGTACGCGAGCGCGTTCGACGACCTCGGCGACCGGGGGCGTGTGCTGCGCGGCCGGTACTGGCGCGCCGTCTCCAACCGCTTCTCGCGCTACTTCGAGAAGCAGGCGGAGCAGTACGCGAAGTGGGGCGTACGCCTGGTCACCAACCCGCTGTACGACGAGGTGGGGATGTCCAAGCGCATCCTGTCCACCGGCGATCTGCACAAGGTCAACCAGTGGGCGCAGGTGCCCGGCGGCGACTGCATCACCGCCGAGTACGAGCTGGACACCCCGACGATGGACCCGCGCAACCCCGCCTCCGTGGCCCACCAGACCGGCCGGCCGCGCGTCCTGATGGAGGCGTTCGGCAACATGGGCTGGCAGATCGCCCCCGACTTCATGCGCGCCCTGCTCGGCGCCTTCGCGGCCCGTGGTATCAACCTCACGGTGCTGCACGCCTTGTGGACCGACGAGCAGCGGGTGTTCTTCGCGCCGCCGTTCGGACCGCGCAACCCGTGGTGGTGGGCGATGCCGCCGGTCTCCGCGTGGATCGGCCGGGTGATGGAGCTCGCGCGGGGAACCTCCGAGGCCCGCACCGCGATCCTGCAACCCCAGCGCGCCGCCGAGCAGTTCGCCGGGACCGACCGGCAGGACGAGGTGGACGACGGGCTGCCCGCGGCCGCATTCGCGCTCGAGCGGGCCCAGGTCGACTTCGACCTCGTCCACGAAGGCGCGCTCAGCGGCGACGAGGAACTCCTCGCCCAGGCCGAGGCGGTCAACGGCACCCTGCACGTGGGGGAGGCGTCGTACCAGCTGGTCGTGCTGCCCACGACGCCCGTCCTCGACACGGCGACCGTTCGTGCGCTCGCCCGTTTCGTACGCTCCGGCGGGACCGTCGTCGCCGTCGGCGAGCTGCCGAAGCTCGCGGCCGACGGCGATGACGCGGCGCTCGTCGCGGAACTCGCCAAGCTCCTGCCCCAGGACGGGGTGCGGCGCCTCGGCAAGGGCCGTGCGGTGCACATCGCCACGGTGGACGGGCTGCGCGAAGTCGCGCACGAGGAGGGGGTGGCCGCGGCCGTCCTCGAGCCCTCCGCCGATGCGGTAAGGGTGTTGCGTACGACGCGCGGCACGGACACGGCGTTCCTGTTCAACAACGAGAGCGGCGCCGCGGTCAGGACCCTGGCGACGCTGCCCGCCGACGGCCGGCCCGAGCTGTGGGACCCGGCCACCGGCAAGGCGCGGCCCGCACCGGTGCAGGGGCCGAGCACGCGCGGAGCCGTCCGGGTGCCGCTCACTCTCGCCCCGTACGAGACGCTCGCCGTGGTCGTACGGAGGAACACCGCGCCCACGCCCCACCTCACCGAGGCCGACGGCCTGCCCGTCACCGCGGTGACCCGCGAACGCCGCACCCTGCGCGTGAGCGCACTCGCCGACGCGGCCGGCACCTTCCGCCTCACGGGCCGCGACGGCGGACGCACCTACCGGGGCACCGCGAAGGTCGAGGATCCGCTGACGCCGCTCACGCTCGACGGCGACTGGACCGTCACGCTCGCGAAGGAAGGCGCCGAGCCCGTCACCCGGCCGCCGGCGAGCTGGGTCGACCTCGACCCGCTGTTCTCCGGGAGCGCCACCTACACCAAGGACATCACCCTCGACGCGGCCTTCCTGGACGGGCGGCGCATCCTGCTCGATCTCGGCACGGTGCGCGAGGTCGCCCAAGTGACGCTCAACGGCAAGGAGTTCGGTCCGGCGGTGTGGGCTCCGTATGTCCTCGACGTCACCGAGGGGCTGAGGCCCGGAGTGAACCGTTTCGCGGTCCGCGTGTCCAACACCCTGTCCAATGAACGCAAGAAGCCCCTGCCGTCCGGCCTCCTGGGGCCGGTGACGCTGCGTCCGCGCCGGCCGCTGACCGTGGAACTGAAGCCGTCCTCTGCCTGACGCCCGCCTCCGCCTGACGCCTGCCTCGTGCTGCAACGCCGCCGCCCGCCCCACCCGAACCGGAGACCTCGTATGGCCAGACGCACCCTCCTGCTCGCCACCGCCCTGACCGCCCTGGTCACGGTCGTGCCGTCCGCGGCACCGTCCGCGGCCGGCACCGCGGCGGGCCTGAACGCCACCTCGTTGCGCACCCAGCACCTGGGCAGCGCCCTCGGTATCGACGACACCACACCCGACCTCAGCTGGCAGCTCACCGCCCGCGGTCCCGGCGCCGTCCAGCGCGCCTACCGGGTGCAGGCCGCCACCAGCCGTGCCGCCCTGGAACGCGACCGCCCCGACCTGTGGGATTCGGACAAGGTCACCTCGGCCGTCCCGGGAACCACGTACGCGGGGAAGACCCTCGGCTCCCGTACCCGCGTCCACTGGCGCGTACAGGTCTGGTCCCAAGGGTCCGACCGCGCCTCCGGCTGGAGCGCGCCCGCCGTCTTCGAGACGGGCCTGACCAAGAGCGGTGACTGGTCCGCGGACTGGATCACCCATGAGGACTGGCAGCTGGGCGAGCGCTCCGTGCAGCCGGTCACCGTGACCGTCCCCCGCACCACGGCGCGTTATCTGCGCCTCGACGTCACCCGGCTCGGACTGCCGCTCGCCGACGAGTTCCCCGCGCTCGCGCATCGCCTGCAGCTGGCCGAGATAGCGGTACGCGACTCTGCCGCACCGGACACCGAACTCGCCCAGGGCGCCACGGTGACCGCCTCGGAGTCCGACACCGAGCGCAAGGTTTGGGAGCCGAAACTCGCCGTCGACGGCGTCACCAACAGCGCCTGGAGCCAGGCGGCCGGCTACGCGAGCCTGCCGCACCCGACAACGGACGTGCGCGACAAGCCCGTCACCGTGACCCTCGACCTCAAGGAGGCGAAGACCTTCGACCAAGTGGTGCTCCACCCGCGCGCCGACGTCCTCACCGACGACGGGCGCGTGCCGGGCTTCCCCGTCGACTACACGCTGGCCACCGCCACGGCGGCCGACGGCCCGTACGAGACGGTCGCCGACGTCACCGGACAGCGCCCGCCCGAGCCGTATCTGCCCTCCGGACTCCCGCTGTTCGCCAAGGACTTCACCCTGCCGAAGGGGGTGCGTCAGGCGCGCCTCTACATGGCGGGGCTCGGGGTGTACGACGCGGACATCAACGGCCGGGCGGTCGGCGACGCGGTCCTTGAGCCCGCCAACACCGACTTCGCCGACCGCGTCCAGTACGCGACGTACGACATCACCGACCAACTGCGGCCCGGCGCCAACACGGTGGCCGTCGAGCTGGGCAACGGGATCTCCAACCAGCTCAGCACCGCCGACCGTTACCGCAAGCTGTACGGCAACAAGGCCGACCCCGCGCTCATCGCACAGCTGGAGGTGACGCTCGCGGACGGCACCGTACGCCGTATCTCCAGCGGACCCGACTGGCGCACCACGCTCGGTGCGACCACGTCGTCGCACTGGTACGGCGGCGAGGACTACGACGCGCGCCGCGCGATACCGGGGTGGAACAAGCCGGGTGCCGATCGCTCGCAGTGGAAGGGGGCCACGCGTGTTGCCCTCGACGACGACCCGCCGGCGCTCAGCGCCCATGAGACCGAACCGGTCCGCGTCGTCGAGACGTTGAACGGCAAGGAAGTACCCGAGGCCGCACCGGGCAGCCGCATCTTCGACCTCGGCCGCAACATCGCCGGCTGGCCGGAGATCACGGTCACGGCACCCGAAGGCACCGCCGTCCGCGCGTACCCCGCCGAGAGCCTCAAGGACGGCCACGCCCACCAATCCATCAGCAATGTCGGCGCACCCCTGTGGGACGGCTACACCACCGGCGCGGGATCAGGTCCGGGGACCTGGCACCCCAAGTTCAGCTACCACGGCTTCCGTTACGTCGAGATCCGCGGGCTGCCCGAGGGCGCCGAGGTGTCGGTGCGCGGCAAGGTGCTGCGCGCCGACAACGCCTCGGCCGGCTCGTTCAGCAGCTCCAACGAGCTGGTCAACGGCATCCACTCGCTCATCCGCCGCTCCGTCGAGGGCAACATGATGAGCGTCCTCACCGACTGCCCCAGCCGCGAGAAGCTCGGCTGGCTTGAACAGAACCAGCTCGTCTTCCCCACCCTCGCCGCCAACTACGACATGGAGGCGTATCTCCGCAAGATCGTGCGGGACATGGCGGACGCGCAGACCGAGGACGGTCTGATCCCCTCCACCGTCCCCGACTACGTGCAGCTGGCGGGCACGTACCGCAACGACGCCAACTGGGGCGGTGCGTTCGTCCTCGTCCCGTGGCAGCTGTACACCACGTACGGCGACAAGGAGACGCTGCGCGCGTACTACCCGCAGATGAAGAAGTACGTGGCCTTCCTCGAGCAGAAGGTCGTGGACGGCATCCTCGACTACTCGCTCGGCGACTGGTTCACCCCGGACCGCACCTTCCCGAAGGCCGTGTCCGGTACGTACGGCTACTGGCGGGTGGTGAACGGGCTCAGCGACATCGCACGGGTCCTGGGCGAGGACGAGGACGTGGCGACGTACCGCTCCAAGGCGGACACGAGCGCCCGGGCGCTCTCCGACAAGTTCTACGACCCGGCGACGGGGACATTCGGCGGCGGCGGGCAGGGCGCGGAGGCACTCGCCCTCGACATGGGCGCCCACCCGCAGGGCGAACGCGACCGTCTCCTCGGCCACTTGGTGTCGTCCATCGAGGCGGCGGACCACCATCTGCTGCTCGGCGAGATCTCCCTGCCGGCCGCGATCCGCGTGCTGTCGCGGTCCGGCCGTGACGACCTCGTCTACAAGATCGCCACGCAGACCACGTCCCCCAGTTACGGCTTCCAGGTCGTCGCCGGCAACACCGCGCTCGGCGAGACCTGGGACGGCGGCTCGGGCCAGTCGCAGAACCACTTCATGCTCGGCGCGATCGACGCCTGGTTCACCACCCGGCTTGCCGGCCTCGACCAGGCTCCCGGCTCGGTCGGCTACCGCGAACTGCGCATCGCCCCGGCCGTCGTCGGCGACCTCACCTCGGCCCGCGGCACGTACACGACGCCATACGGCCAGGCGGTCAGCGACTGGCGCCGCGAAGGCGGCACCCTGCGCCTGAACGTCCGCGTGCCCGCGGGCAGCACGGCCACGGTCGAGGTACCGACGACCTCCGGAGAGGTGCGGGCGCCGCGAGGTGCGCGGCTGGTCTCCGAGGGGGACAACAGGGCGGTGTACGCGGTGGGTTCGGGGGAGTGGGCCTTCGAGTCGGTCTACGCGCCCGAGTCGGGCTGACGGGCTACGAGGGGCCGGTTCCTCATACGGGACCGGTTCCCTTGAACGCACGTCGGCAGTCCTTGAGCACCTCACGCACCGGCGGATGGTCCGCGTTCTTCCAGACCAGCGCGAGCAGCGCCGGTGTCCTCGCGTCGACGATGCGGTGGACGGTGAGCCGGTCGCGGTGGCCGTCCGCCATCGAGTCGCTGAGGACGGCGACACCGAGACCGCGGGCGGCGAGTTCGGCGATGGCGTCCGCGGCGCCGGCCTGCAGCGGGATCGACGGCTGAAGGCCCTGCGCCGCGCACGCCTGATCGAACACCGCGCGCAACCCGGTGCCGGGCGGCATGCACACGATCGGGTGCGCCATCAGATCGCGCAGCATGACGCGCCGCCGCTTCGCCAAGGGGTGCCCGGCCGGGACCGCTACCACGAGCCGTTCGCTGATGAGGGTCAGCGCGCCGAGACCCTCGGGGGCGGCGTCCGCGGCCCCGATGAGCGCCAGGTCGATCGTGCCGGTCCGTACGCCTTCGACGAGCCGGTCGGAACTGTCCTCCAGGAGCGCGATCTCCACGCCGGGATGCGCCGTGTGGAAGGCGGCGAGGGCGTCGAACAACGGTGTGAGGGTGCAGCCGATCACCATGCCGACCGTGAGCCGCCCGCGGACCAGCCCGGCCACCTCGCCCACCGACTCGCTCACGGCTTCGGCCGCGGCGAGTGCGGCACGGGCGTATGCGAGTGCGGCCTTCCCCGCGACGGTGAGCGTGACGGTCCGGCCCGACCGGTCGAACAGCTCGGCGCCTACTTCCCGTTCAAGTCGCCGGATCTGGGCGCTCACACCGGACTGGCTGATGTGCACACGCTCGGCCGCGCGCGTGAAGTTCTGCTCCTCGGCGACTGCGACGAAGTACTCCAGCTGCCTCAGTTCCATGACTGGAGATTCTAGTCGGCAGAAGAACCATCTGTTGGACTTCTGGCGGGGAGCCTGCGGACACTGGAGAAGCACTGCCGGAGCTGGAGCAGCACTGCCGGAGCGGCAGACCGGCACCAGCCGATGCCCGCCAAGGTCAGGAGGAAGCCATGCCGGAGTACGAGAAGGCCATGCGGCCCGAGGACATCACCCGTCTGTTCGTCGAGCGGTCCAACGCCGGTGACGCGGCCGGGGTGGCCGCGCTGTACGACGAGAACGCGGTGCTCGCCTATCCGCCAGGCCGGCAGACGGTGGGACGGGAAGCGATCCGCGAGCTCTGGGCGAAGGTGCTGGCGAACGGCCCCCGCTTCGAGGCGGAACAGCCCTTGCCCACGCTCATCAGCGGCGACATCGCCCTCACCTCGACGCCGCCGAAGGACGGCGCGGGCGCGCGGGCCCAGGTCGTCAGGCGCCAGCCCGACGGCAGCTGGCTGCGGGTGCTCGACCAGCCCGAGTTCGTGCCCCCGTCGACCTGAACGGCGCACGCACGCGGGGCGAAGCTGCCACGACGCCTGAACGCGGCGTCGCCGCCCCGTCCTTGATCAGCACACGACCAAGGACGGGGCGGCGACGCCAACTCCGGCCGGAACCCGGTTCAGAGACCGAACTGCTGCGGGTTCACGCCCAGCGCCGCGCACGCTTCCCGCAGCACCTGCTCCTCGGCCGGGGCGATGTACCCGTCCGCGCCGGCGACGACGAACCCGGTCTGCACGACCGCCTGCGCCTCCGCCGGCTTCTTGGCCGCCTTGGCGATCTCCTGCATGACCGTGGTCTTGCCCTGCTGGAAGTTGTACGACAGCTGGTCGACGTGCTTGTTGAAGCGCTCGCGCAGCTGCTCGGGCGGGAAATTCTGCAGGACATCGTTCTGCAGGATCAGCGATTCCACATGCTGCCGCTCGGCGGGGTCGACCGAGCCGTCGGCCGCCGCGACCAGCGCGCACATGGCCATGGTGGCGTCCCGGAAGGCGCCGCTCTTCAGCTCTGTCTTGAGCGAGCTGAGCTGGGTCTTGAGCACACCCACCAGCTGAGCCTTCGATCCACCGCCCGTCCGTGCGGCAGACCCGCCGTGGCCGGCGGAGCTACGCCCGCCCTGCGCCTGCTGCAGCCCCTTGGCCTGATCCTTGAGCCGGTCCCACATTGCCATCCATGCCACCTCGGCTGTCGTTCGTCGATTCACGCGAATCTCTCTTGCGTCCCAGCCAAACGTTCATGGGCTTCGCAAAGTTCCGCGGCCCGATGCGGACATCGATGCCGGACCGGCGGAGCCGTGGGGGATGAGTCCGCCGATTCACCCCCCACGGCGGCTTATCGGGGACGCCCGGCGTGCTCGACCAAGGCGATCAGGACCTCCTTGCCGGAGGTACGGTCGCGGGCGTCGCACAGCACCACCGGTGTGCCCGGATCCAGGTCCAGGGCGGCGGTGATGGCCGCCGTCGTGTGGGCGCGTGCGCCGTCGAAGCAGTTGACCGCGACGACGAAGGGCAGATGCCGGCGCTCGAAGTAGTCGACGGCCGGGAAGCAGTCCTGGAGCCTGCGGGTGTCCGCGAGCACCACCGCACCCTGTGCGCCGTGGGCGAGTTCGTCCCACAGGAACCAGAAGCGGTCCTGGCCCGGCGCCCCGAACAGATAGAGCGCCAGGTCGTCGCCGAGCGTGATGCGGCCGAAGTCCAGCGCGACGGTGGTGGTGGTCTTGGCGCCCGCGTCGTCGAGATGGTCCACGGGCCGGCTCGCCTCGGTCAGCACCTCTTCGGTGCTCAGCGGGCGGATCTCGCTGACCGCGCCGATCAACGTGGTCTTGCCGACCCCGAAGCCGCCGGCCACCAGAATCTTCAGCGCCGCGTAGCCGGCCGTGAAGTCGACCGTGAAGCCGGCAGGGTTGTCGGCCGCGGAGTCGTCCGGAGCCGAGTCCGGCAAGGCGTCAGAGCGCGCGGAGTCCATCGATCACTCTCCTGAGCAAGTGCGGGTCGGGCAGGCCGGCCGGCTGGACCTGCGGGCCCACGCCGATCAGGCCGGAGGTGAGCAGGTCGTCGAGCAGGACGCGGACCACACCGAGCGGAAGTCCGGCGTCGGACGCGAGGTCGGCCACGGTGCGCGGGCGTGCGCACAGGAGGTGCAACTCCCGCTGCTCCGGCGGCAGTGGCGGGCCGTGGCCAGGAAGTGGTACCGCCCGCACCACGGTCATCAGGTCGAACCTGCCGCTCGCGCCGGCCCGGCCGCCGGTCATGGCGTACAGCCGCACCAGGGGCCCCGCCTCGTCGTCGAACCACAGCGGGACGGAGTCGTTCACGTGGCTCCCGAGCTGCCGCGGACGCCGGTCCCGAGATGTTCGCCGACGCGCTGGACGAGCCGGGCCATCTCATAGGCCACCAGACCGACGTCCGCGGCGGCGGTGGCGAACACCGCGAGGCAGGAGGACCGGCCGGCCGAGACGACGAACAGAAAGCCTTCACCCAGTTCGACGACGGTCTGCACGACGGGACCGGCCTCGAAGTGGTGGCCGGCGCCTTTGGCGAGGCTGTGGAACCCGGAGGCGATGGCGGCGAAACGCTCCGCGTCCTCGCGACGGACCCCTGAGGACACGGCCATGGCGAGCCCGTCCGAGGAGAGCACCAGGGCCTCGCGGATCTCGGGGACCCGCTTGGTCAACTCGTCCATGAGCCAGGTGAGTTCACCGCTGGAGGGGGTGGCGCCGGTCATCGGTTGTCTTCTCCTCGGGACGGGGACGGGGACGGGCTGGGGTACGGGGACGGACTGTCGTCGCTCAGCGGGTTGGCACGGCCGCGCTGCCAGCCGCTGCGCAGGGCGGACATCGTGGCGCGGGCTTGATCCGGCGTCCGCTGCGGTGGTGCGCCGCCGGGTTCCGGCCGGGGTTCGACGGGTTCCGCGCGCAGGGGCGCGGCCATATGGGTCTGGCGTATGCGTCGGGGGAGCCCGGCCGTAGCGGCGGGAAGCGTTGCGGCGGGTGGCGGTCCTCCGGCAGGTCCGGTGCCTGCCTCGGTGACGGGCGTGAGGATGAGCGTCGGAGCGTCCGGGGGCGGATCATGGGGCGGTACGCCGGGCACCGAGCGGCGTCGTGGCAGTCCCGTGTCGGCCGCTCGGCGTCTTGCGGGTACGGGCGCGGTCACCAGGTCTTCGGGCAGCAGGACGATCGCGCACACCCCTCCGTAGACCGAGGCGCGCAGGGTGACGCGGATGTTCTACCGGTGGGCGAGCCGGTTGACCACGAACAGGCCGAGGCGTTCGCTGTCGAGCAGGTCGACCCGGGCGGCGTCCTCGATCCGGCGGTTGGCCTCGGCGAGCGCCTCCTGCTTCATGCCGAGCCCGCGGTCCTCGATCTCCAGCGCCACTCCGGAGCCGACGCGGTCGGCGCGTACGGTGACCTTGGTGTGCGGGGGCGAGAACGACACGGCGTTCTCGACGAGTTCGGCCACCAGGTGGACGACGTCCGCGACCACGGACCCGGGCACGCGCACGTCAGGCACCTCGCCGGTCTCCACGCGGGCGAAGTCCTCGACCTCCGCGACCGCGGACCGTACGACATCGAGCAGCGGCACGGGATGCCGCCAGCCGCGCCCGGGCGTCGAGCCGGACAGGATGATCAGGCTCTCGGCGTGCCGTCGCATCCGGGTGGTCAGATGGTCGATACGGAACAGGTCCTCCAGGTCCTCGGGACGCTCCACGCGCCGTTCCAGGGCGTCGAGCAGGCCGAGTTGACGGTGCAGCAGCACCTGGCTGCGCCGGGCGAGAGAGACGTACACGTCGGCGATCCGTGCGAGGACCTCGGCGCGCTGGGCGGATGAGCGCAGGGCGGCCCGTTCCACGGCGACCAGGGCGGCGCCGATCTGCGAGACCTCGTCCTCGCCGGGTGTACGTGAGGGGGCCAGCGTGTCGATGTCGACGTCCTCGCCCTGGTGCAACGTCCGCATGGCGGAGGGGAGTTCGCGCCGTGCCAGATCCAGCGCCTCGTCGCGCAGGCCGACGAGCTCGACGACGAGCGAACGGCCGATACCGGCGGAGATCAGCAGCGAGAGCAGCACCGCGAAGAGACCGAGGACGACGGCGACACCGGCTCCGCCGAGTTCGTCGAAGGAGTACGGGTCGTGCTCCGCGGCCGGTCGGGTCAGGGCGCCGACCCCTGCCTCATGCAGACCGTCGAGGACGGTCCTAGCAGAGCGCTCCCAGGCCGTGGCCGTCGTGGCGGCCGGCGCACGGCCCGGCCCCGCGGCGCGTATCGCGTCCTCCGCGGCGGTCAGCGCGCGAGAGGTGTCGCCTGACAGGACTGCCCGATAGGCGCGCGCATCACGGGGGTTGAGATCGGCGAGCGCCGCGCGCATCAGCTCACGACGGGCGATCACGGTGCCGGCGAACTCCTCATGGGCCGTACGCGGCATCCGGCCGCCCGCTCGCGCGGCACCGAACAGCGCGTCCTCACGGGCGAGCAGCTCGCCCGCACGGGCCAGATCGTGCAGGGCGCGCGCCTCCGAGGCGCCCGGAGGCGCATGGACGGTACGCACCTGGGTGAGCGCCCCGTCGACGGCGAGCGCGGCATCGACGAGCGCGGTGTAGCCGCCGTACGAGCCGATGTCCTGCCGCTTGCGCAGGGCGGGAAGTCCGTCGACGGAGCGCAGCAACCTCTCGATACGGAATGGGAGTTCGGGGCCGAAGTCGCCGGAGTCGGTCGTGCCCTCGTTGATCCCGTCCCGCAAGGCCCTGCTCGCCTGATCGGTGAGACGCTGCGCCGACCGCAGATGCTTGTCGTGTGCGGCGTCGGGATCGGCGGCATGGCGGCCCGTCGCGGAGCGTTCGTACTGCACCGCCGCGACGAAGTGGCCGACGGGTTCGAGGAGTGTGGTGGCGGCCTCGTCGAGCCGGCCCCGGTCGGAGATCTCGCGTGCGGTGGAGACCGTGGCCTGGGCCCACAGCGCCATCAGGGAGATCACAGGGACCATGAGCAGACAGATGATCTTCGCTCGTACGGACTTGGGGCGTATCCGCCCCAGCGCGCGCAGGCGCATGGGTGCCTCGATCGACGGTTCGGTGGTGTGCGGGGGGAACGGCCCGGGGGCTGGGAGCCCGCGGGCGCCGGACGCTCAGAGGGCGGGAAGCTCCACGTCGTCCAACGGCTCGGCGTACGCGGGACGCCGGCGTGCGGCGGGCGAGAGGGCCACGAACGCCGAGGTGAGGAAGAGGAAGGAGCCCACCGCCACGGCCAGCGGGAAGATGAATTCCATCGCGGTGGCACCGGGCAACGGGGCGTGCCCCGGGGTGAGTTCGACGCTCACGGAGACCATGCCCGTGTAGTGCATGCTGCTCACCGCCGCGCCCATCACGACAGAGGCGAGCATCGTGCCCGTCACGCCGCGCACCGTGAGCGCGGCCCACAAGGCGGCGGTGGCGGTGATGACGGCGATGACCACCGAGACGCAGACCAGCGTGAGGTCGTAGACGATCCCTCCGTGCAGCCGCAGCGCCGCCATGCCCAGGTAGTGCATGGCCGCGACGCCGAGTCCGGTGCCGAGGCCGCCCGCGAGCAGCGGCCGGCGGCGCGCCCGGCCGAACAGGCCGACGACGAAAAGCCCGGCCCCGACCACGAGTACGGCGATCAGCAGACTGAGCAGGGTGAGCGGTACGTCGTAGCGGATGGCACTGCCGCCCACGGCGAAGCCCAGCATCGCGATGAAGTGCATCGTCCAGATGCCCGAGCCGATCGCCACGGACGCGGTGAGCAGCCAGTTGCGCCGTGCGGCGCCCTCGGCCGCCAGGGCCCGCACCGTGCAGCGCAGCCCGAGGGCGGCTCCCGCGGTGGCCATGGCGTAGGCGACGACGGGTGATATCCAGCCGGCGCCGAAATGCTCGAGGTGGCCAACGCTGTCCCTTTCCTGGTCGTGCGGACGCCGGGGGCCCGGCGCGGCGGCGAGGAAGTTAGCACGCGTAAATGCCTTGGAATCCAAGGCTGTTCAGGCGCCGGAAGCGGATTCTCTTGACTCTGCGCTTAGTTACTTGTGCGTCTGGTGATGCCGGGGATTCCGGGCGGGACGCGTTCGGCCGGAATGCCCGGGCGTGGGGGCGGCGGGGTGCGCGGTCGGAGCTGAGCCGTGCGCCTGCGTCGCTCAGTGCGGCGTCCGAGAGATCCACTACGGCGTGGTCGGTACAAACCCGGCACTCCCGCACTTCTGGTCCACCCCGCGCCTGCTCCGGCCCCCTGACTTTCGTCAGGTGCGCCCCCTTCCGCGGTCAGCACCTGCCCCTTAGCTCCGCTTTCAGACTCAAAAGGACTCACTTATCGGCATACGAGCTCCCGAGGAACGACCGCGATGACTCCCGCACTACCGCGCTACCTCGAAGTCGCGGACAAGATCCTGGGTCTGATCGAGGAGCAAAAGGGCGCGTGTGACCTCAGGCTGCCCCCTGAGCGCGACCTCGCGGAGGAGTACGGCGTCCACCGCGAGACCGTGCGGCGGGCGCTGCGCCATCTGCGGGCCCGGCGCAGGGTCTACGGCGATCACGACGGCACCTACGCCTACGCACAGGTCATCCGGCCAGGCACCGGCGTGGCCGGACTGCTCGGTATGTCGGTGTCGTGCCGGCTGCGGTACGAAGCGCCGCCGCCGGACATGGCGAAGCTCTTCCTGTGTGCGCCGGGCGACGCCACCCTGGTCCACCGGCGCACCGTGCACATGGGCGGGGCGCCGCCGGCACCGGTCGCCACGACGTATCTGTCACCTGTGCTGATCGCGGAGGTGCCCCGGCTGCGTCAGCGGATCCGGCAGATCGACGAACCGCGTCAGCCCGATCTGCGGGAGATCCACGAGTGGATCCTCGAAGCGGGACTGCGCCCCTCGCGCTACGACACTCCCAGCCGGATCCGGTCCAAGTGGACGCGGCGGCGTGTGGTCGACCAGCACGGGCGGCTGTTGAGCGTCGCGGACCTTTGCCGCGGGGGAGCGGACTGAGGAGGCGGGGAGCGGGAGCCGAGCCGACGCTCAGTCCCGGTCAAGCCCCGCGCGGTACGCAAGAGTCGCCGCCTGTACGCGGCTGTCCGCGTCGAGCTTGGCCAGCACGTTGCTGACGTATCCCTTCACCGTGCCCTCGGTGGTGCCCAGTTCGGCGGCGATGTCCGCGTTCGACAGACCGCGCGCGAGCAGGCGCAGTACGTCGCGCTCCCGGGCGCTGAGCGTGGTCAGCCGGCGCTGTTCCTCGGGTGTGGCCGAGGTGGTCCGCCCCGCGCGCGCGTCCAGCAGGCGCCGGGCCACCGCCGGACCGAGCGTGGCGTTTCCGGCGTGGACCTCGCGGATGGCGCGCAGCAGGTCGTCGGGCGGCGTGTCCTTGAGCAGGAAGCCGACCGCGCCCGTGCGCAGCGCCTCGGCCACCTGGGCGTCCTCGTGGAAGGTGGCCAGCACGATCACCCGGGGCGGGCGGGGTGTGTGCAGCAGGTCGCGCAGCGCGGCGAGGCCGTCGACCTGCGGCATACGGATGTCGAGGAGGACCACGTCGGGGCCGAGTTCCGCGGCGAGGGCGACGGCCTGGGCGCCGTCGGCGGCCTCACCGCAGACCTCCATGTCACCGCTGGAGTCGATGATCCATGTCAGTCCGCGGCGGGTGATCGCGCTGTCGTCGGCGATGAGTACCCGGATCGTCATGGCGTTCCTGAGAGGTCGTGGGCGGTGGGCGGCCGGTGGTGCGGGAGGAACGCCTCCACCACGTAGCCGCCGTCCTGCGGTCCGGTGACCAGCGTGCCGCCGAGCAGGCCGACCCGCTCGGCGAGCCCCGCAAGACCGCGGCCCCCGCTGGGCAGGTCCGGCGACGCGGGCCGTGTGGGTGCGGTGTTGAGGACACGGAGCGCGACCCCGTCCCTGCGGCAGTCCACCTCCACCCGTACGGGCGCCCCGGGCGCGTGCTTGGCGGCATTGGTCAGCGCTTCCTGCACCACGCGCTGCAGCGCCCGCCGCATCGGGTACGGCAGGAGTTCGGGGTGGCCGTTGACCGCGAGCTCCGCCGCCTGGCCGTGCGCGCGGGCCCCGTCGACCAGGGTGTGCAGGTCGGTGTCGGCATGTTCGAGGGCCCCGGGCCGTTCCCGCCCGGCCGGATCGAGTACGTCCAGGATCTCGCGCAGTTCTTCGAGCGCCTGGCGGCCGTCCCTGCGGATGCGTTCGACGGTCTGTGTGATCTCCGGCCGGTCGGCGGCCGGTCCCACCTGCAAGGCGCCCGCGGCCAGCACGATGTTGCTCACCCGGTGGCCCACCACGTCGTGCATCTCCCGTGCGATGCCCGCGCGTTCATCGGCCCGGGCCCGCTCGGCGAGCAGCTCCTGTTGCCGGCGCAGGTCCGTGAGGTGCTCCTCGGCGGCGGCCACCAGATCACGTCGCACCCCCACGGCGTAGCCGACCATGAGCGGGCCGATGATCATCGCAAGGGAGTACGCGGCTTCCCGCACCCCCGCCTCGGGCAGCCCCCCGCGCAGCCCGATCAGACCGACGGCGAAACCCGCGAGGGCGAAGCCCGCGAGCGCCCGCAGGCGCCGGCGGTACGCGCCGCCGACCGTGAACATGGCGATGGCCAGCGTCACCGGAGTGAAGGCCACCACGTACGCCGCCATCACGACGGCGGTGACCGCGCCCGGCCGGCGCCGACGCCACCACAGCACGCCGGCGACGGCGGCGGAGCCGAGGGCGATCACCGGGGTGGGCAGCCCGGTGAGCAGACCGCTGTAGGGCTTGACCCAGGAGTCGGCGAATCCGATGGTGACCGCCGCCGCCGTCACCACCGCGTCGATCCGGCGCGGCGTCCAGCGGGACGGCGAAGGGCCGTGCATGCCGCCAACGTAGATCAGTCGCGTCGCGCAGGGGCCGCCGGACCGTGCGCTGCTCACCCGTTCGGCCCGTCGCCGCGCAGTGCCCGGCGTCGGCGGGCCGACGATGGGGTGCATGATCACTGTCCTGCTCGCCGACGACGATTCCGCCGCGCGGCAGAGCCTGCGGACGATCGTCGACTCCAGCGGCGATCTGCGGGTGGTGGCCGAGGCGTGGGACGGGCGTTCCGCGATCGACCAGGCGAGGGTGCTGCTGCCCGACATCGTGCTCATGGACATCCGGATGCCGGGCACCGACGGCATCGCCGCCACGCGGGCCCTGCGTCGTCTGCCCGCGCCGCCCGCGGTCGTGGCGCTGACCGCCTTCGGCGACGACGCGTATGTGGAGCAGGCCCTGGCCGCCGGCGCGGTGGGCTTCCTGCTCAAGGACACCCCGCCGGGTGAACTCCTGGGCGCGCTGCGCAATGTGGCGCAGGGCGGTGCGGTGTTCGCTCCCGCCGTGACCGGCAAGGTCATCGACGTGATGACCGGCGACGGTCCGGAGGCGGCCTTGGTGCAGTCGCTGACCGACCGCCAGCTGGACGTGCTGCGGCTGCTCGCGCACGGTCTGTCGAATCAGGAGATCGGCGCCGAACTGGGGATGACGGAAGGCACGGTCAAGGGCCATGTCTCGCAGATCCTGGAGCGCCTGGGCGCCGCCAACCGAGTGGCGGCAGCGCGTATCGCCTATCGCGCCGGGCTGTGCGACCAGTGAACTGTGCGACCAGTGAACTGCCTGACCAGGGGTGACTTTCGACAGGTGCGGCCCGCCGTACGACAGCAGGCCGCCCCGGCGCGCCCGCCGAAACTGGAAAGGCACCGCACGGCGCCTTGCTCCCCGCAAGGACCCGTCGTGCGGCGCTTGGCCCACCCGCTGTGCGTTTCTGCCCCAGAAGCACACGGGCGGCGCTCCCGGGCACCCCGTGTCCCCCGTGCCGGAAGCCCGGGACAGCGACGGCGCCCGCACCCTGTTCGGTGCGGGCGCCGTGCCTTCGAGCGCGAGAGCCTCGCGTCCGCGCTGATCGAACCTCTAGCGGCGAGCCCCCTCGAACCGGCCCACCCAGTAGGCCGTACGGTCCAGATACGCCGTCTCCGCCGCCTCGCCCGCCTTCCCGTACGCCCCGTCGAAGGTCAGGTAGCCGTGGCCGCCCGGTGGTGAACTGTCCGCGGGCTCGATGGAACTGCCCTCGTGCCACTCGTTGAACGACGTCACCGACACCCACGACGGTGAGCCGCCGATCGCCGGGTCCAGGGCGTTGCTCCACTGCTTGTCGTAGGCCGCGCCGTTCGCACGGTCCACCGTGGGCGTGGTGTTGCCAGGGACCGCACGGTCGTCCAGGTATCCCGGTGCGACCGACGGCGCCCAGACCAGACCGTTGGCCTTCGCGTAGTCACCGGCCTGCTTCCAGCCGGGGGCTGTGGCCCCCGCGATCCCGTCGTAGGTGTAGAGGCCGGAGAAGTGCGCGATCTTCGTGGTGTCGGTGGTCTGCGCGAGCACGATGCTGGTGTCCGTCACCTCGTCGAGCGCCGACCAGTCGGAGATCCTCAGGCTCTCGAAGACGTAGAACGCGGACTTCCCACCGTGCGCCGCCGAACGGTAGAAGGCCGGGTGGCCGCCGTACGTGGCGTTGATGTACTCGATGTCGGCCACCGTGGAGGCGGCGGTCCGGTCCCCGTACGGCTCCAAGTGCCAGGCGACCTTGATGCCGTCCTTCGCGGCCGCGTCGAGGACCCCCTTCGCGAGCCGGTCCTCATAGCCGCCGCGACCCCACCAGCTGTACACGATCACGCCGGCGCCGGACTGCTTCACCCACCGCATGTGCTGCGCCACGACGGCCGCCATGTCGCCGGAGTCGTACGGGCCGAGCGCCGGGTAGAAGTCGGCGCCGATGTCCTCGGGCGGAGTGTGCCCGCCCTGGGGCCAGTGCCGCCAACTGCCGTGCACCGCCGGGCTTCCGTACCAGGGGTAGTAGAAGAGATGCACGTTCTCCGACCCGGCCTCGGTGGCCGGTTCGGTGGTCAGCGAGAAGGTGTCCAGGTCGAACAGTGCGCCCGAGCCGCCCGTGAACCGCAGGACGAGCGGCCCGGACCCGGCGCCGCTCAGCTCCGTGGTCACCGTCGTGAACGTCTCCCAGCCGCCGGTCACCGGCACCTGCACCGACCCGAGGAGCGTCCCGTCGGATGTCCCGGAGCGGATCTCGACGGTGCCGCCCGCCCCCGCCGAGGACACCTTCGCGGTGAAGCGGCGCGCGCCCTCGGTGGACACGGTCGCGTACGCGGCCCAGTCACCGTTGTCGATGTAGCCGAGGGTCTGTCCGCCGCCGGCCGGTGCATGAGCTGCGCTCTGCACCCCGGAGCCCGACGTGAACGACTCGGCCTCCACCGTCGCCGCGCCCGACTTGGGCGAGCAGTCCGCCGGCGCCTGCCCGGCCGCATACCGGACCGCGCCGAGCAGCAACGTGCGGAAGGCGGGATCGGCGTACGACTCGGCGGTGTGCCCGAGCCCGGTGTAGAAGGAACGCCCCTGGCCCTGTGCGTGGCACCAGGTGATGGGGTGGTCGCCCGCCATCTCCCCGCCGCTGTACGTCGATTCGTCCAGCGACTGGAGCACCCGCACCCCGGCCCGCGGATTGGCGCGGTAGTTGTACCACTCGTCGGTCCGTGACCAGGTGGCGCCCAGGTGCGCGGTCGCCGGGTGGTCGCGGTCCTCGGTGACGACGGTGGCCTGCTGGATCGCGGGATGGCTCTTGAACCACGCCCCGACGAGCTGTCCGTAGTACGGCCAGTCGTACTCGGTGTCGGCCGCGGCGTGCACGCCGACGTAACCGCCGCCGGAATCCACGTACGACTGCAGGGCGCTCTGCTGGGGGTCGGTGAGGACGTCGCCCGTGGTGTTGAGGAAGACCACGGCCTCGTATCCGGACAGGCTCTGCTCGGTGAAGACCGAGGAGTCCTCGGTGGCCGTGACGGTGAACTCGTTCTGCTGTCCGAGCGTGCGGAGTGCGTCGATGCCGGCCGGGATCGCGTCGTGCCGGAACCCGGCCGTCTCGGAGAAGACCAGGATCTCGAAGGGCGCGGCGGCGGGCGAGGGCAGGGGTGCGGCCGAGGACACGGGTGCGATCAGTGTCGCGGCGAGTGCGAGCACCAAGGCGGCGGGCCCGCGCCGCAGACGTGTGTGGAGGCTCCTCATCGTCAACGTCCCTTCTTCTTCGCGGGGTTGGTGGCGAGCGTGAAGGCGTCGACGTCGAACAGGTTGCCCTGACCGGTCGGGCCCTTGAAGACCAGCACCAGGTCCGTGGTGCCCGAGGGCGCTCCGGACAGGTTCGTCGACACGTTCTGGAAGTTCTCCCAGCCGCCGGTCACCGGCACGTTCACCGAGCCGAGCAGTGTCCCGGTCGGTGAGCCGGCGCGGATCTCGAGGCTGCCGCCCGCGCCGCCCGACGAGATCCGGGCGGTGAACGAGGTGACGTTGCCCAGCGCGTACGGATTGAAGGAGATCCAGTCGCCGTTGTCCGTGAAGCCGACGGTGTTCGCGCCCTCGGCGGGCCCGTGCGCGGCGAGTTGGATGCCGGACTGGGCGGAGAAGTGCTCGGCCTGCCGGTGGCGCGGCTGCAGGACGCGCTTGCTGTGCGTGGTCAGACCGGCGTTGTCGGTGTACTCGGCGTCGAACACGCCGTACAGGTTCGCCGCGCTGTCGTGCTCGCCGTCGGGCGGCACGGTGATCGTGCCGCTGCAGCCGTTCTTCGAGGTGATCGCGTGCTCATGGCTGTCGTGCCCGAGCAGATAGGTGACCTTGACCTTCGCGCAGTCGACCGCACCGTCCTCCGGATCGCTCACCGTCACCTCGAACGGCACGGTGTCACCGAAGGAGAAGAGCTGACCGTCGAGCGGCTTGTTCAGGGTGACGGCGGGCGCCGTGTTGCCCGCCGTGATCACCAGGCTGGAGGAGCCGGTCAGGCCCTCCGGATCCTTCACGGTGAGCGTCGGGCGGTACGTTCCCTGCGTGGTGTACGTATGCGAGGGATTGGCCTCGGCCGAGGTGGAGCCGTCGCCGAAGTCCCAGTGGTACGTGAGGGGTCGGCCCTCGGGGTCGGAGCTGCCCGCGGACGAGAACGCCACGTTCAGCGGCAGTGCGCCGGAGGTCTTGTCGGCCGCCGCTTTCGCGATCGGGCTGCGGTTGCTGCCCGCCAGGTGCTCGATGCGGTACAGCGCCTGGTTGTTGGAGCCCGTCCCGTAGTCGAGGACGTACAGCGCGCCGTCCGGGCCGAAGTCGCTGTCGATGATCTGGGTGCCGGACCACGGGAAGTCCTCGATCACGCCGGGTGAGCCGTCGCTCCTCACCTCGATCGCCTTGATCCACTTGCGGCCGTACTCGGTGGCGAAGAACCGGCCGTCGAGGGACTGCGGGAACTTCACGTCCGAGTTCAGCGCCGGGTCGTAGCGGTAGACCTCGCCACCCATCGGCGACTCGGAGCCGCTGCCGAACTCCGGCGGCGAACCCTCCCAGCCGTACTTGATCCAACTCGCCTTCGCGGCAGGCAGCTTGGCCTGCCCCGTGTTGCGGAAGGAGTTGTTCGCCGGCCCGCCCGCGCAGTCGTACTTGGCGCCCGAAGGGCCACTGGGGAAGGTGAACTCGTTGTACGTCTCGTTGGCGGTGTTCGTGCCGGTGCAGTACGGCCAGCCGTAGTTGCCGGGCCCGGTGACCCGGTCGAACTCGACCTGGCCGCCCGGGCCCCGGTTCGCGTCTCCGCCGCCCGCGTCGGGACCGTAGTCGCCGAGGTAGACGATGCCCGTCGCCTTGTCGACGTTCATACGGAACGGGTTGCGGAAGCCCATCGCGTAGATCTCGGGCCGCGTGTTCGCCGTCCCCGGGGCGAAGAGATTGCCGGACGGGATCGTGTAGCCGCCGTCGGCGGTCGGCTTGATGCGCAGGAGCTTGCCGCGCAGGTCGTTGGTGTTCCCGGAGGAGCGCTGGGCGTCGAACTGCGGGTTGCGGTCGGCGCGTTCGTCGATCGGCGCGTACCCGCTGGAGTCGAACGGGTTGGTGTCGTCGCCGGTCGTCAGAAACAGGTTCCCGGCGGCGTCGAAGTCGATGTCGCCGCCCACATGGCAGCACTGGCCCCGGTCGTTGGCCACCTCAAGCACGACCTTCTCACTGGTCATGTCGAGGGTGTTGTCGGACTTGAGCGTGAACCGGGAGAGGTTGAGATGCCCCTTCCACGCCTCGAAGTCGGCCGCGCTGCCGGTCACCGGGGCGTCGCCACCGGGGGTGTTGAGCTTGGGGGAGTAGTACACGTAGACGTGGCGGCTCGTGGCGAAGTCCGGAGCCGCAGCGATGCCCTGCAGCCCCTCCTCGTCATGGGTGTACACGTCCAGCTTCCCGGCCGTCGTGGTGTTGCCCGCGGCATCGGTGAAGCGGATCGTGCCGTCGCGCGCGGTGTGCAGGACTGAGCGGTCCGGCAGCACGGTGAGCGACATGGGCTCGCCCAACTCTGCTCCACCGGTGGCGAGTTGGACCTGCTGATAGTCCGCGGGTGGAATGTCCCGCGCGGCCGGGGAGGCCGGGACCGACGCGACGGAGACGCCGGTCAGGACGAGGGTGAGTGCGCTGAGCAGTCTCAGCCCCGTACGAGGGCGTGAGGGCATGGGGCATCCTCCTGACGCTTGGGGGTGTGTCAGGCAGGGCGCGCGCCGGCCGCGCTTGCTGCGGGTGTGCCGTGGTGGTGCTGGGGGTGTGCCTTGCGAGTGCTGTGGGGTGTGCCGTGCGGGTGCGGCGACTGGGCGCCTTGCAGGCGATACGTGAATTGCGCATTCAGTGCGGCTCGTTACGCAGAACTGTGAGCGTCTTGCATGCTGGCGATGCCATCCGTCATTTGTCAAGGGCCTGTCAAAAGTGCTGTGTGCACGGAACTGTGGGGAAGGTGGCGGCTGAGGTTCGGGGAGCGCACCCTGTTGCCGCGGGCAAGACTGGGTAAGGGCTGCCACAGGTTTGTCGACATCGGAGGAGTACCGCTTCCCATGCACATCGATCTGACGGGACGTACCGCCCTGGTCACCGGCTCCACCCAGGGCATCGGCGCCGCCATCGCCACCGAGCTCGCTCGCGCGGGAGCGCGCGTCGGCATCAGTGGCCGGACCGAGGAACGCGTCCACGGAGCCATCGGGCGGATCCGGGGCGCGGTACCGGACGCAGACCTGGTGCCGGTGGCCGCCGACGTCACGACCGCGGACGGCGCGCGCCAGGTCGCGGACGCGGTGCCGCGGGTGGACATCCTCGTGAACAACCTCGGCATCTTCGGACCGGCCGACCCGCTGGACATCACCGACGACGAGTGGCGGCGCTACTTCGAGGTCAACGTGCTGGCCGCCGTACGGCTCATCCGGCAGTACCTGCCCGGTATGACCGAGCGGGGCTGGGGCCGGATCCAGAACATCGCCAGCGACTCCGCGGTGGTGATCCCCGCGGAGATGATCCATTACGGCATGTCGAAGACGGCGCTGCTCGCGGTCACCCGAGGCTTCGCGAAGCAGGCCGCCGGCTCGGGCGTGACCGTGAACTCCGTGATCGCCGGGCCCACGCACACCGGCGGCGTGGAGGACTTCGTGTACGAGCTGGTCGACCGGAACCTGCCGTGGGACGAGGCCCAGCGCACCTTCATGCGCGAGCACCGCCCGCAGTCGCTGCTGCAGCGCCTGATCGAACCCGAGGAGATCGCCCACATGGTCGTGTACCTCGCGTCGGACCAGGCGAGCGCCACCACCGGGGGTGCGCTCCGGGTGGACGGGGGGTATGTGGACTCGATCCTGCCCTGACGGCGGGACCGCGGTGTGGTCCGATCCTGCCCGGAGCGAAGCCGCGCCGCCCTACAGTCCCCGCATGACCACGCCGACGCGCCCTTCGAACCCGCTGCATCGCCTTGTATCGGACCCCACCGGTGCGTCCCTCGGGCTGTCGCTGCCCGCGGGCTCGACGACGTGCGACACCACCGAGGGCACCTGGCACGAACCGCTGCTGTGGGTGTCCGACTCGCCCGCGTCATCCGGGAGTTGGGCCGCACTGCAACCCGCCCGGGCACTCGGACTCCTTCCGGTGCTCATAGGCCCCGACATGAGCGTACGAGGAGGCAGCGACCTGGCCCCGGAAGCCGTGTCGCGCCCCGGGGACCACGACGCCCGCGAGGTGCTGGCCGGGCACTGGGGGCGGCGTCCGGTCCGACCGGCCTACCGCCACATCCGCGCACCCTTCGGCGCCGCATGGCCCGGCCTCGCCCAGGCCGTACGCCACGCGCCCGACGCGCCGGAGACCGCCGCCGAGCGCGTCGCGCGGCTGATGCTCGAGCCCGGCCCCGACCGGTACGACTTCGACGGGCAGACCTCGTGCATCGCGCTGGTGCCGGCGCCGCGGAGTGCCGACATACCCGCCGTCATCGGCTGGAGTTGGGCCGCCAACTACGAACGCGACGTCGCCCGCCTGTGCGCAGTCCTGCGCACGTGGGAGGACCGGTTCGGCGCCCGGGTGGTGGCGGTGGGCTGCGCACTGATCGTGTCCGTCGCCGCCCCGCCGGCCACGCGGGATGAGGCGGAGCTGCTGGCCGCCGAGCACATGGCGTTCTGCCCGGACGCGCTCGCGAACTTCGGCCTGAGCACCATCCGCGAGTACGCCGGCCACCTGCTGACCGCCCCGTACTGGACCTTCGGGTGGGACTGAGCCGGAAGCGCCGCTCAGGGCCGGAGCGCGGACAAGTCCGCCTCCTCGGCCCGGAAGTGATCCGCGTTGACGAGCACACCGCCGGGTGCTGGACACGACGGCGGGTGGCTCAGCTCCGGGACCGCCTTCGGAGGGAGCGCCCTCATCGCCCGACCGGATCTCCGTCGGCGCCATCCCCTTGCGCGAGCAGCAGAAGGTGCCCGCCGTGATGGAGCGGGGTGTCCAGCTTCAGGCGGGTGGCCTCGTGCGCGGACCGGGCGTCCACGACATGGACTTCGCCGTGACCCCCGCGGGTGACCGCCACCCAGTCCGCCCCCGGTGAAGCGGCCACGGCGCGGCGCTGGACGCCCTCCCAGGGGGTGGAGCCGCGGGCCGGGGCGCCCTCCATGGGCGGCAGTGCGGTGTGCCGGCCGGCTCCGTCGTCGCCCAGCAGGATCAGTTCATCGCCGTCGGGGTGGATGCGGGCGAACGCCGCATGCTCCTTCGCGAGGGCCAGCCGGAAGACCAGCCCCGGGCCGAGGTCGGTCAGCGATGTGACATCCGAGTCCAGTTCGTACGTCCATGAGTGATTGGTCCACTCCGGCCAGCGCAACGGATCGGCGGGGCCGCCGCGCAGAGTCGACCACAGCGCCCTGCGCCGCGTATCGAGGCGCAGATACCAGCCGCGGGCAGGCCCACCCCACGGGATCACCGGCTCCGCGACGAGGCCGTCACCTCCCCGGCGCGCCCGGTGCACCCCCGCACCGGTAGCCGCGAACACCCACTCGTGGACGGGGTCTTGGGCATCTCCGTGACCGTCGTCCGGCAGCGGAAGCGAGGCCAGCGGCTCGACCTGCGGGCAGCCGGGCGGCGCGGTGAGCAGGTCGGCGAAACGGTGGACGGACAGGGCGCCCGGCTCCCGGTGGCGCAGGACCACGAGCGGGTCGTCGGACCCGAGGACCGTCACGCCGGGCTCGCCTCTGCGCGTACGCACCCGGGCGACGTCCCCCGCGGCCAGGTCGACGAGGGTCAGCAGGTCCGACCAGGGCTCGGCGTTCTTGCCGAGGCCCGTCGTGACGGCCACCCACCGCCCGCTCGGGTCCGCCGCCAGATGCTCGGCCGGCACCGCCACCGGGACGGTGACCGCCACAAAATCGCGACCGTAAGGGTCGAGTACGAGGAGTTCGCCGCGGCGGTCATCGACGCAGGCGACCCGTCCGCCCGGCAACGTCAAGAACCCTGCGTGCTCGGACAGATGACGTCCTGTCAGACGGCCCGCCTCGATGCCGTCCGGCACCGTCACCACGTGGACGCACCCCTCGATGTGGTCGGAGACGAGGAGCAGCGGGTCGGTGGTCATGGCGAGCCTCCGTCGGTGTTCGGGTGCGGACCGTCAGCCCTTCGCGGCATCGCAGGGCAGACGATCGGGGATGTATATGAAAATGATTATCATGTATGGTCGGCCGCGTTCCGAACATGCGAGAAGAAAGTGGGGGCATCGATGCTGCGCTCGATCTCGAGAGCTGTCCGATGCGGGATCGCCGCCGCGGTCCTGGGTTCCGTCCTGGTGGGATGCGGCGGCGACGCCGAGCCGGCCACGACGGCGAAGGCGCAGGGGGAGAAGACCGATGTGACGGTCGAACCGATCAAGGCGACACGGGAGTTGACGGATGCCAACGGCGTCAAGGTCTCCTTGGAGAAGACGCCGGAGCGGATCGTGTGTCTGGTCGCGCTGTGCGACGACATCCTGACCGAGCTCGGCCTCGTCCCCACCGCCACCAACAACGAACTCCTCGCCCAGCCCGGCTTCCTGGGCAAGGAGAAGGCGAAGCAGGTCAAGGTGATCCCCGGCGGCTTCATCGCACCGGAGGTCGAGGCGATCCTGTCCCACAAGCCCGATCTGGTGATCGGCCTCGAGGACACCCACGGCAAGCTCGCGCCCGCGCTGAAGGGGGCCACCACCTTCTGGCCCGTACAGCCCGAGAAGTGGCAGGACAGCGTGAGCTATCTGCGGGATGTCGCCGCACTCACCGGCCGTACGGCACAGGGCGAGAAGGCGGAGAAGACGTTCCGTACCAAGCTGGCCGACGCGGAGCGGACCAGGAGCGACAAGACGGCGCTCATCATCTACGGCAGCGACGAGAACTTCGGCGTCGCCACCCCGGGCGCGGACGTGGCCGCCGGACTCTTCCCGAAGCTGGCCGACTATCCCTGGAAATCCCGTGGTGTGGACGGGAGTTACAGCCTCGAAGAGATTCTCGCGCAGGGCGTGGACGTGCTCTTCGTGGAGACCATGAGCTTCGGCGAGGCGGACGGCAAGCTGTCCGAGAAGCTGGCCAAGAACCCGCTGTGGGGGAAGATTCCCGCCGTCAAGAACGGTGACGTCCACGAGGTCAACTCGGAGATCTGGGCGAAGGGCCGCGGCACCCGCTCGCTCGGCATCGTCCTCGACGAGGCCGTGGCCGCGCTGAAGTGAGCGTGCAGGCGGCGATATCCGATACGGGGGCGCCGGCCGCCGGGCCTGACGGGCATCCGGGCAAGCCCGCGCGGCGGCGGTCGGGGGTCCAGCTGCTGGTCCTCGGTGTCCTGCTGGCCGTCGCGTCATGGTGCGCGCTGAGTCTTGGCACCCCCTATGTGCCGCTGCACCGGCTGTTCGGGGGCGACGAGATCACTCAGGTGGTCGTGTCCGAACTCCGTGTACCCCGGCTGGTGTTGGCGCTGCTCGCCGGCGCCTGCCTGGGGGCGGCCGGACTCGTGCTCCAGGAGGCGCTGCGCAACCCCCTGGCGGTCCCCGAGATGCTGGGCGTCTCGTCCGGCGCGGCGCTCGGGGTGGCCGCACCGCTGGTGCTCGCCGTGGCCGTGCCCGCTGCCGTCCAGCCGCTGCTCGCCATCGGCGGGGCCGCGCTGGGCGGCGGACTCACGCTGCTCGCGGCGGGGCTCGGGCGCAGCCCGTCGGCCGTGCTGCTCACCGGGGCCGCCGTCGCGGCGGCGCTGCAGGCCGCGCTGCTCGTCCTGATGGTCATGGCCGATCAGCTCGATCTGCAGCTGATCTACCGGTATTTGCTCGGCTCACTGTCGGCGCGCACCTGGGAGGACGTCACCGGCCTGTGGCCGTGGCTCCTGATCGCCGTTCCGGCGCTCGTGCTGTGCGCGCCGGTGCTCGCGGTGCTCCGGCTCGGTGACGACGACGCCGAAGCTCTGGGCGTACGAGCACGGCGGGCCCGGTTCGCGGCGCTGGCCGTCGCCGTGGTGCTGATCGCGCCCGTGACCGCCGTGTGCGGGCCCGTGGCGTGGGTGGGATTCCTCGCGCCGCAGCTGGCGCGCAGGCTCAACCCCCGCTCCGACGCGGTGGGTTGGCTGCCCTGGTCGGCGGCATGGGGCGCGGTCGTCGTGGCCCTCGCCGACGTACCGGCCCGGCTCGCGCTCGCACCGGTGGAGATCCCGGTCGGCGCCTGGACGGCCCTGCTCGGGGTGCCGGCCGGGGTCGCTCTGCTGAGGAGGGCGCGATGACGGACAAGGTTCAGGTGGCGGAGAGGGAGTCGATGGCCGGGTCCGTGCAGGCCGCACGGGTCGTGCGATCGAACGAGCCGGATCCGATGGGGCGGCCCGCACACATGGCGCGGCGCTTCGGCGTACTCGCCGGGCTCATCCTGGCCGCCGTCTGCGCATCGCTCATGTCGGGGCGGGCCATGTCCCCGTCCGTGGCCTGGGATGTGCTGTCCGGCGGGGGCGGCGCGATGGACCGGCACGTGCTGTTCAACCTCCGGGTGCCCCGTCTCCTTGTGGCGCTCGGGGCGGGCGGCTGCCTCGGTGTCGCGGGTCTGGTCCTCCAGTCGGCGCTCCGTAATCCGCTGGCCGGACCCGAGGTCACCGGTGTGACGCCTGGCGCCGTACTCGGAGCGGTCACGGCGACCGGACTCGGCCTCGCGGGCTGGCAGTCACCACTCGCCGTGGTCGTCGCGGCCCTCGCGGGCGGTCTGGCCGGGGCCGGACTCCTGTGGCTCCTCGCCGGACGCGGCCGTGCGGATCCCGCACAGACCGCCGTGTACGGAGTGCTCGTCTCCGCCGTACTCGGCGGACTCACCGCCATGGTGCTGCTCGTCGCCCCGGGCGAACTGGGCAGCGTGGTCCAGTGGCTGGTCGGCACTACAGAGGGCCGCGTATGGGAGCACTGGCATCTCCTGTGGCCCTGGGCGCTCGCCTGGGCAGTCGTGGCCTGGCTGTGTGCCGGGCCGCTGACCCTGCTGCGCTGCGGCGACGAACTCGCCGCCGCGGCCGGCCTGTCGGTCGTACGGGCCCGGTCCCTGGCGCTGCTGTGTGCCGTGGCGCTGACGGCGGGCGCCGTGGCCTCCGTGGGTGCGCTCGGTTTCGTCGGCCTGCTCGTGCCGCATGTCGCCGTGGCCGTTTTCGGCGCCGACCTGCGCTGCGCGCTGCCCGGGGCGGCGCTGCTGGGGGCGCTCGTGGTGTGCGGCGCGGACGCCACCGCACAAGCGCTCTCGCGACTGCTCGCCCTGGCCCTCGACTCCGACCGGCTGACCGTGCCCGTCGGAGCGCTCACCGCGTGTGTGGGCGCGGTGCTGCTGCTGATCGTCGTACGCCGCACGCCCGCCCAGGACTTCTAGGCCGCTGCGGTTGCCAAGGCCCGCTGCCGCAGCGGCGCATCTCGCTGCGGTCGGTCGGCACCCTCAAGGGCCTTTGTCGCCAAGGACAGTTAAGGACACAGCATGAGTGAACCCGTGGGCATCCGCGTAGAAGGAGTCCACTTCGGATACCCCGGCCGCCCCGTCCTGCGCGGCGTGGACGTGGCTGTCGAACCGGGAGAGCTGACCGCCCTCGTCGGCCTCAACGGGTGCGGCAAATCGACCCTGTTGCGGATCGTCGCCGGGCTGCTTCGGCCCGGCGAGGGGCGGGTCCTGGTGGGCGGTCACGACCTGGCCCGACGCTCGCGGCGGGCCACCGCACGCCATGTGGCGCTGCTGCACCAGTCGGCCCCGGCGGTTCCGGGGATGACCGTACGCCAGCTCGTACGGCAGGGGCGGTACGCGGCGCGCGGCCCGCTCGGCATGCTGCGCGAAGGCGACGACGCCGTGGTGCGCCGCGCCTTGGACGACGTCGGCGTGGCGGCCTGGGCCGAACGGCCCGTCGACTCGCTCTCCGGCGGCGAACGCCAGCGCGTGCGCCTGGCCATGGCGCTCGCCCAGGACACCCGCGTACTGCTGCTCGACGAGCCCACCACCTACCTGGATCTCCACCATCAACTCGACGTGCTGCAAACGGTGGTGAGGCTGCGCGAGGAGCGCGGCCTGACCGTGGTCATGGTGCTGCACGACCTTGCGCACGCCGCCCGCTTCGCCGAGCGGATCGTCGCCCTGCGGGATGGCGGCGTGGTGGCCGACGGGGCGCCGAAGGAGGTCGTCACGCCCGGGTTCCTCGCGGACGTGCTGCGGGTCGCGGGCCGCGTCGGGCGGGACCCCGAGGGGGACTGGCCGGTGTGTTACCCAGATCACCCACTGCCCTCTTCCAAATGACAATCATATTCAATAACGTTCTCGCGTGGTGATCGACCGATCGCCGCAACTCCCTTGTGATGGAGGAAAGTTCATGAAGGACGACCAGGTCTTCACGCCGATCGCCGACCCCGGCCAGCTGGCCCACGACTCGGCTTCCCACTCCAACGCTCTCGTCGAGAACCCCTTCGACGACACCGAGGAGTGACCGAGGTCTGACCCTCGCTCGCGGGCCCGCCGACTGCCTCTCGGCGGGCCCGCGTTCCAAGTCCTGTTGTGTGTAAGCCCCTTGTTCACGGGAGAAGTGACGTGTCGCGCAGTCAGCTCGCACCGGGTGTCGAAGTCGTCGCCGTCCCCGACGGCGGCCTGGCCGTCCGTACGGCCGACGGGGAGTTCCTCCGGGTCGCGGCGGGCGAGGCGCACCGGGGGGAGCTGCTGGCCCGGCTCGCCGGCGGCGCGGCCGAGCGGGTGGACGCCGAAGTCGACCGGCTGGTGGCGGCGTTCGAGGGGGCCGGGTACGCCGAGGAGTGCGGTGGGGCGGACCGGGCCATGTGGCCTGTGGAGCGCCGGGACGTGTTGCTGCTCGGTGCTCCCGTACTGACGAAGCCGCTGGCCGGGTACCTGGAGGCGGCGGGGGCCGCGCCCCGGTTCGGTCGGCCGGGCGACTGGGAAACGGACGAGCCCGCCGCCGTGGTGTGGTGCCTCGACGGTCCCGTATCCGAAGGCCTGTGGGACGCCGCCGACCGGCTGCCCGAGCGCGGCATCGCCTGGTCGCGCTGCCACCTCGAGGGCTGGCAGGCGTACGTCGAGCCGCTCGCGGCCGTGGCCGGGGATGTCACCTCCGCGCAGGTCCGGGCCCGGCGCCTGGCCGCCACGCCCGCCCACCGCGAACTGGCCGCCTACTGGCACGGACCGCGCACGGGCTCGCCCGTACGCCTTGCCGAGCCGGCCGCGGGACTGCTTGCCGCGCTCCTTGCGGATGACCTCACCTGGTGGGCGACCGGGGCCCGTGACGAGGACGGACTGCCCGCGCGGCGGCGCCTTCGACGCGTCGATCTGCGGACCCTGACCGTCACCGCGCACCCCGTCCTGCCCGTGCCCGATGTGGCAGCGATGCCTGAGGTGCGGACGCACCGTCCTGGTGCGCAGGGCGCGGCAACGTCCGGGCACAGCCGGTGACTTCGTTCACCACGTCCGTCAGCGGGCTCGCCACCGACGTCCAACTGCCGGATGGGCAGGTCACTTTCCCGGCCGTCCTCATCCGCACTCCCTACGACCGGCACAGCCACCGTGCTGAGCTGCGCGGCTGGGCGCGGCGCGGATTCGCCGCGCTCGCCCAGGATGTACGCGGCCGGTACGCGTCGCCGGGGGAGTGGCGACCGTACGAGAGGGAGGCCGCCGACGGCGCGGACACCGCGCGCTGGATCCGGCGGCAGACCTGGAGCGACGGCCGGCTCGTGGCCTGCGGTGCCTCCTACGCCGCCCACTGCGCCCTCGCGCTCGCGCTGGAAGGGCCCGAAGACGCGCGCCCCGACGCCGTGATCGCCGCCGTACCCGCGCTCGGAGCGGCCGACACGGCGCGTGAACCCTCGGGCGTGGAGCGGCTGTGGAACCGCGCTGGGTGGTGGGCCGCCCACGGCGACCGGCCTGACTCCGACGAGAGCGCCCTGGCCAAGGCGCTCGCCGCCGATCCGGATCTGTTGTCCCACCTGCCGTTGGTGAAGTTGCCCGGGAGGCTGGGGCGGGAGCTCCCGTCCTGGGAGGGGCTGTGGTGCCGACGCGAGCGCGGGCGGCTTGTGTCCCGCGCGGCGGCGGCGAGGATGCCGCTGCTCGCCGTGGGCGGGCACCATGACCACTTCGCCGAGGACACGGTGGAACTGTGGCGCCGCTGGGGCGGGCCGTCCGCGCGCCTGCTGATGGGGCCCTGGGGGCACGGCCTTGTCGCCGCGCCCGGGCCCGGTGCCTATCCCGAACATCGCCTGAGGCTAGGCGAGTTGTATGCGGACTGGGCCCGCGCCGCTCTCGAAGGGCGGCTCAGGGAAGGGCGGGCCGGTGCGCTCGCCCTCGGTGGGGGCCCACTATGGGTGGCACCGGACATCATGGGCGACTCCTACGCTCCGAATCTGCGCCTGCTGCGCGGGGCCGCCTTCACCGCGGACCCTGAACGCCCGGTCAGCTCAGTGGAACTGGCCGTCCCCGCAGACGGCGAGCCGGACCGCTGCGTGCTCGTCACCCCGCCGCTCCCGCGCCCGCTGGACGCGTTCGGTCCCGCGGAAGTGCGTCTGCGCGCCACCGCGGACACGCCGTCCGCCGACTGGGTCGCCCGACTTGTCGCGCTGAGCCCCGAAGGGCGGGCGGTGCGGATCGGGGTTGGCATCGTCCGCCGCGCCGAACCTCCGTACAGCAGCAAGGAGTTCACGATCCCCATCGGACGCCTCGCGCGACGACTGCCTGCCGGCACCCGGCTCCGTCTCGAGATCGCCGGACACCACTTCCCGGCCCACGCCCGCAACCCGCACACCGGCGACGACCCGATCACGGCCACCCGCCTGATCGCCTCCCGTCGCAGGGTGGACCCGACCGGCCTCGAACTCCGCCTCGCTGCGCTCCGTACCCGACCCACACCCACCGACCCGGCCCTGGAGATCCCCCGATGACGCCGCTGCCGCTCGAAGCCCTCGTGGACCCCGTCTGCGGCATCGTCCGCAAGGTCAAGCCCGTCGACCATCCGGCCGGTGCGCCGCCGCGGTACACGGCGATGACCGCCGAGGTCGCGGACGCCCGCAGGCTCGGTCTGTGGCCCGCCGACCGTGTCTCGCTGGGCACCGCCTTCGGTGACCCCGACACCGCCCGTATCGCCGCCATAGCCGAGGGAATCGAGCGGTACTGCGGCAACCGCGTCCCGCCGCCGGGCCACCCGGACGCTCCCCTGCGCGCCACCGCCGGCGAACTCGCCGGGAAGGGCCTGCGGCTGTACGGGCCGGACGCGCTGCCTTCGTACGCGGACTGGCAGTACGCCCGCGAGAAGTTCCCCTACCGTGGGCTCACGCACGACACCCCGGCCCTGTGGACGCGCGGAGTCGAGCAGCTGCCCGACGGCACGACGGACGAGGTGTGGGCGCCTGTCGCGCTCACCCACCTCAACTGGCGCCAGGGCGAGCTGCGTTCACTGCCGCGCACCCACCACCTCAACTACGCGGGCATCGCCACCGGCCAGGGCTTCGACGACGCCGTCGAACGCGGCCTTCTGGAGATCGCCGAACGCGACGCCCTGGAGGTGTGGTGGCACCTCGACGGGCCCACGCGCGGCATCGACGCGGCGACGGTCCCCGGTCTCGCGGAGGACCTCGCCGGATGCGGGCTCACCGTGTGGATCGTCGAGATGCCCTCCGAGTTCGCGCCCTGTATGGCCGCCCTCGTGTACGACCCGCGGCTCGATCTGTACGCCGCCGGGTTCGCCTGCAAGTACGACCCGGCCGACGCCGCCCGTAAGGCCGTACTCGAAGCGGTGCACACCTGGGTGTTCACCCAGGGGCTCACCGACCCCGACGGCTGGGTCTTCCAGGCCGTCGACGCCGGACTGCTCGCCAAGGGGCTCTACCTCGACCACCGGGAGGACCGTCGCTATCTCGATGCCTGCGGTGAACAGTTTGAACGCGTAAGGGATTTGGGCGCCCACGTCCAGGTGTGGCTCGATCCGCGGATGGCTTCCGAGGCCAGACGTTTCACGGAGCCGGCGCACGGCGTCGTACCCCTCGGCGCTGTCGCGTCGGGCAGCCGGGAGCGGATGGCCGCAGCCCTGCGCGAGGGCGGCCACCGTGTGATGACCTTCGACCTGACCACCGAGGACGTGGCCGAGACACAGCTGAGGGTCGCCCGGGTTCTGGTGTCCGGACTGCTGCCCAACGCACCGGCCGCGTTCGGGTACTTCGGGTGCCCGCGCCTCGCCGAAGCCGCCCTCGCGCGCGGCTGGCGTACCGCCGCGCCGGGCGCGCCCGATGACTTCACGCTGGCCCCGCCGCCGCACATGTGAGCCGCGCCATGGACCTAGGGAAAGCCCTCGCCAGAGCCCGTACGGACGAAGTGCCCGGCCCGGACATGCCCGCCGCGCCGATGGTGCCCGACTGGCCGGGCCCCGCTCGCCGTCTGCCGCGGGCCGAGCTCGGACAGCTGGACCTGCGCGAGCTGCTGCGCCTTTCGCTGGCC
The DNA here is from genome assembly GCF_011044995.1 of Streptomyces mesophilus. Lineage (GTDB taxonomy): Bacteria > Actinomycetota > Actinomycetes > Streptomycetales > Streptomycetaceae > Streptomyces > Streptomyces mesophilus. The sequence goes on from NZ_JAAKZW010000004.1 coordinate 93,731, forward strand.
GCCGCCGACGGGACCGGACGGCTGCGGCCCGCGCCCTCCGCAGGCGCGCTGCACCCCGTCGACGCCCAGCTTGTCGTGGGCGACAACTGCGCGATGGAGCAGGGGCGGTACGGCTACGACCCGTTGTGTCACCGGGTGCATCGTCTCGGCGCCGCGCCTGGCGATGTGCTGCCCGGGGTTGCGGTCGAGCTGTACGCGATTCCGCAGCGCACGGAAGCCCACTACGGTCACCGCGCCTGGCCGCTGATCCTGCTCGACGCGGGGCATGCGGCTGCGGCGCTGTGGCTCGCGGGTCGGGCCTTGGGCGCCGGAGCGCCCGCCCTCGATCTGGAGGGTGCAGGCGAACAGCCGCTGGCTGTCGTGCACTTCGCGCCGGACTGGGGTGGCCGGCGGAGAGGGGAGCACGGTTTGCGGCAGGGCGAGGGCGCGGGGCGCATGGCGGACCGAAACCCGCATCAGGCACCCGAGCCCCGCGACCTCCTGGCCCGCCGCAGCACCCCGCCCCCGCTGAACGGCACCCTCACGCGTGCCGACCTGCTCGCCGTACTCACCACAGCGCAACAAGCCGACGCCGGCGAACTGAGCTGGTGCGTGGCCGTCGGCGCACCCGAGCCGGAGCTCGTCGAGTTGGCGCCGGACGGTGCGCTGCGCCGGCTGGCCGCGGGGGAGGCGCGGCCCACCCTGGCCGCCTGGGCCGCGGGTCAGCGGTGGATCGCGGACGCCGGCGCGGTGCTCATCGGCTACGGCTGTCCGTCCGACGCGGACGCCGAGCGGATCCGGCGCACCCATCTGCGCGCCGGCTTCGCCGTCGGCCGCGCACACGTCGCGGCCCTGCAACGAGGGTTGGCGTCCCGCCCCGTCGGCTCCTGGCAACAGGCCGACCTGGGCGCGGCGCTCGGCCGCGCACCGGAACAAGACTGGATCGTCCACGGCCTGGCTCTGGGCCGACCCGAGGAGGGGACCTGAGTGATCGTCCACCCGGAGCTGCGCCGTGCCGCACGCCTCGCACGCCGTGAGCTGCTCGCGGCCACCGCCCTGCAGGGGGCCGTGACCCTCAGCTGGCTCGGCCAGGCCGTCCTGCTCGCTTTCGCCCTCGCCGCCATCGCCCGCGGTGACACCGGCCAACTGCCGGGTCTCCTCACGGCAGTTGCGGCCACCGTGGTCGTCCGCGCCGGACTCGGCCTGTGGCAGCGCCGTATCGCCACCCGGGCCGGAGCACGGGTCCGGGTCCGGCTGCGCGACGAGCTCTTCGCCCATCTCGGCCTCCTCGGCGCCGCCCACCTGACCACGGCCCGCACGGGAGCGGTCCGCACCACCCTGGTCGACGGAGTCGAAGGCGTCGACGCGTACGTCTCCCGCTACCTTCCTCAGCTGATCGTCACGTTCACCGCACCACCGCTCCTGCTCATCGCCGTCGCGGTCATCGAACCGCTCGCCCTGTTCGGCCTCGTACCGGCGCTGGTGCTCGCCCTGGCCGGGCCGCGCGCCTGGGACCGGCTCCTCGCCCGACGCGGCAAGGAGCACTGGGACACGTACGAACAACTCGGCGCCGACTACCTCGAGGCCCTGCAAGGCATGCCCGCGCTGCGCGCCGCGGGTGCCGTCGGGCGCGCACGAGTGCGCCTGGAGGAACGGTCGGCCGCGCTGCACCGCGCCACCGTGACCAAGCTCCGCGTCTCGCTCGTCGACACCGGTATCACCGACCTGGCCATCCAGGGCGGCACGGCGGCGGCCGCCCTGCTCGCCTGTTGGTCGACGGCGACCGGGTCCACCACGGCCACCGGCACCTATCTGGTGCTGCTGCTCGCCGGGGAGTGCTTCCGTCCCGTACGCGATCTGTCCAGGGAGTGGCACGCCGGCTATCTGGGCGTCTCGGCTGCGGACGGGCTCGCGGCCCTGCGCACCGCCGAACCAGCCGTCTCCGATACGGGAACAGAGCAAGCCGACTGGCGCACGCCGCCCGAACTGCGGTTCGAGGAAGTCGAGTTCGCCTATCCCGGCGCTGAGGCGAGTGCGCTCACGAGCGTCTCCTTCACCGCCGAAGCCGGCCGTACCACCGCGATCGTGGGCCCCTCGGGCGCCGGCAAGTCGACCCTGATCGCCCTGCTCCTGCGCCACCGCGACCCGCAGCGCGGCCGGATCACCGTCGACGGCCGGGACATCACCTCGTACACCCTCGACGCTCTCCGGGTCGGCATCGCCGTGGTCTCCCAGGAGACCCACCTCTTCCACGCCACCATCGCCGACAACCTGCGCCTGGCCCGTGCCGAGGCCACCGACGAGGAGCTGCGGCGCGCCGCCCGCGCGGCCGGTATCCACGACGAGATAGCCGGGCTGGCCGACGGCTACGACACCGTCCTCGGCGAGCGCGGCGCCACCCTCTCCGGCGGCCAGCGCCAGCGCCTCGCCCTGGCCCGTGCCCTGCTCGCCGACGCGCCCGTCCTCGTTCTCGACGAGGCCACCAGCTCCGTCGACGAGCGCCGCGAGGCGGACATCGTCCGCGAACTCCTGGACGCCGCGGGGGAGCGGACCGTCCTCGTCGTCGCCCACCGGCTCGCGGCCGTACGGCACGCCGACCGCATCGTGGTCCTCGACGGCGGCCGCGTGGACGCCGAAGGCGACCATGCCGCGCTCGTCGCCGCCGGGGGCGTCTACGCGGAGCTCGTCGAGGCGGGCCGTATGCCGCAAGGAGGGCTCGCCGCATGAGCATCGTCCACCTGCACCGAGGAGAACCCGCCGCATGAGCACCGTCGACACCGCTGTTCCCGCGCGTGGTTCGCTGCGTGCCCTGCTGCCTGCCCTCGCCGGGCACCGCGTCATGATGGCCCGTACCTGCGCGGCCGCCCTGCTCGAACAGGGGTCGCTGGTCACGCTGGTCACCCTGTCCGCGCACACGGTCGGCGCCGCGGTCATCACGGGTGCTGCGCCTTCGGGTGCCACCGTGGCGGCGATCGGCCTCCTCGTAGTGCTGCGCGCCCTGATGACCTGGCGCGAGATGGACCTCTCGCACGATCTGGCCTACCGGGTCCTGGCCGAACTTCGCGTACGGCTCTTCGACGGGCTCGCCCGCAGCGCCCCGGCCCGCGTCGCCGGCAAGCGCAGCGGAGACCTGGCCGCCACGGCCATGGCCGACGTGGAGGCGCTGGAGTTCTTCTACGCGCACACCACCGCCCAACTCCTCGCCTCGGGCGTCGTGTTCACCGGCGGCGCCGGGCTGCTCGCCACCGTGGAGCCCTGGCTCCTGCTCGCCGTCGTGCCGGTCGCCGTCCTCCTGACCACCGCACCCTTCGCCGACGCACGCGGACGTACCGCCCGAGGCACTCGCACCCGTCAGGCCGCCGCCGCCCTGTCCGCCGACACCGTGGAGACCGTCGACGGGCTGCGCGACCTGCTGGCTTTCGGCGCACTCGGCGAGTGCCGCGCCGAGCTCGCCGCCCGCGGACGCAAGCTCGGGGCCGCCCAACGGGCGGAAGCCACCTGGGAGGCGATGGCCGCCGCCGTACGTGACCTGCTGATCGTGCTCGCCGTACTCGGCGTGGTGGCCGCCGCCGCGGGAGCCGTCACCGCCGGGCGACTGCACGGTGCGTGGGCCCCGGCCGCGATGGCGCTCGCCCTGTCCATGCTCGGCCCGGTCGCCGAATCCGCCCGGGCACTCAGCCAGGCGATGGGGCTGCGGATCGCGGCAGCCAGGGTCGAGTCCGGTATCAAGGCCCCCACCCTCGCGCCGCCACCCACTTCCCCCCGCTCCCTGCCCGCAGGACCGCTCGGTGTCCGCCTGCACGGCGTGAGCTTCGCGTACGGCGACCAACCCGTACTCCAGGACACCGAGTTGACGGTCCCGGCCGGACAGACCCTTGCCCTCGTCGGGACCTCGGGCGCCGGCAAGTCCACCTGCGCCCACCTCATCGCCCGCTTCTGGGACCCCTCGGCAGGATCTGTCCAGCTCACCCCGGAGAGCGGCGAACCCGTCGACCTGCGCGACCTCGCCGACGCGGACCTCCGTACCGCCGTCGCCGTGGTGGGCCAGGACACCCCGCTGTTCCACGGCACGCTCGCCGAGAATCTGCGTCTGTCCGCACCCGACGCGGACGACAGGACCCTCGCCGAAACGGCCGCGCTGTGCGGCATCGACCGCATCGCGCCCTTGGACACCCATGTCGGCGAGCGCGGCGCCACCCTCTCCGGCGGCCAGCGCGCCCGAATCGCACTCGGCCGCGCCCTCCTGGCCCGGCCCCGCGTCCTCGTCCTCGACGAGACCACCGCCCACCTGGACAACGTGTCCGACGCCGAACTCGGCGCCGTACTCGCCGATGAGCACCGCACCACGATCGTGATCGCGCACCGGCCCGCGACGATCCGCCGGGCCGACCGCATCGCCGTACTCGAAGGCGGCCGCATCGCGGAGGAAGGCACCTGGGACCAGCTCACCGCACGGCCCGACGGAGCGCTCGCCCGCGTGCTGGCGCTCTCGCGTGCGCAGTCCACTCCTTGATGTCCGGAACCCCTCTGATGTCCGGAACCCCTCTCATTGTTAATGGGAACCATTTTCATGTAGCGTGAGCGACGCACGCCCGACCGAGATCAGGAGCCACCCATGGCCGTTCCCAAGCGGAAGATGTCCCGCAGCAACACCCGCCACCGCAGGGCCCAGTGGAAGGCGACGACGGCGCAGCTCGTGCCGGTCACCGTGGACGGCACGACGCACCTCGTGCCGCAGCGCCTCGTGAAGGCGTACGAGCGCGGCCTGCTGCACCCCGAGGGCTGACCGGGATGACACACAAGGCGGACGCGGTCGACGGCCGGCTGCCCGTGACGGTGCTCTCCGGATTCCTGGGCGCGGGCAAGACCACCTTGCTCAACCACGTCCTCGGCAACCGCGAAGGCCTGCACGTCGCGGTCATCGTCAACGACATGAGTGAGATCAACATCGACGCGGCGCTGGTACGCGGCGGTGAGGCGGCCCTGTCGCGCACCGAGGAGCGCCTGGTCGAGATGACCAACGGCTGCATCTGCTGCACCCTGCGCGACGATCTCCTCGAGGAGATCGACCGCCTCGCTCGCGAGGGCCGCTTCGATCACCTGCTCATCGAGTCCAGCGGAATCTCCGAACCGATGCCGGTCGCGGCCACGTTCGCCTTCCCCCGCGACGACGGCGCCACCCTCGGCGACCTGGCGCGGCTCGACACGATGGTCACCGTCGTCGACGCCGTGAACTTCCTGCCGGAGCTGACGAGCGGGGACGAACTCGCCGAGCGAGGCCTCGCACCGTACGAGGACGACGAGCGCACGGTGAGCGATCTCCTCATGGACCAGGTCGAGTTCGCCGACGTCATCGTGCTCAACAAGCTCGACCTGGCGGACCCCGAGGCCGCCGACCGGCTGCACGCCACGCTGACCCGCCTCAACCCGGTCGCCCGCATCGTCCGAGCCGTCCAGGGCCGCGTCGAACTGAGCCAGGTGCTCGGCACCGGACTCTTCGACCTGGAGCGCGCCCAGCAGGCACCCGGCTGGGTCATGGAACTCAACGGCGATCACGTGCCGGAGACCGAGGAGTACGGCATCTCCAGCACGGTCTTCCGCTCCGAACTGCCCTTCCATCCCGGCCGGTTGTGGCAGCTGGTCACCGAAGGGCTGGACAGCGGGGCGTACGGGAGGATCCTGCGCTCCAAGGGCTTCTTCTGGCTGGCGACCCGCCCGGGGGTGACCGGTCTGTGGTCGCAGGCCGGGTCCGTGGCCCGCTTCGAGCCGTCCGGCGCCCGCGAGCCCGGGGCCGCCGAGGGGCAGGAGCTGGTGTTCATCGGCGTGGGGCTGCGCGTGGAGGCGCTGCGGGCGGCACTGGAGAGCTGCCTCATGGCCGAGGGGGAAGGCCTACCCGCGGCCGACCCGTTCCCGGCTTGGGACGCCGCCGGCATCGACGAGGCCTGCGCGCACGAGCACGCAGACCAGCCGGCGTACGCGCACGAACCTTCGTACGCACACGAACCCGACGGCGACCACGAGCACTTGGCGCTCGCGGCGACGCGGGCCTGAACTCCGGGGCGGGCGACGGTCGCAGCCACGGCGCCGCCCGCCCCGGGCATGATCCGGGACCACCACGACCGACGACGACGGAGGCGACCATGACCGGTCACGGCGTACAACTCGGCACAGTCCAGGAAACCCTGCTCATCCCGCTGTACGGGCGCGCGGTGGAGAACCGCAAGCCCGAACCGGCCCTGCGTGATCCGCGGGCCGAGGAGATCGCCGGCGCGATCGACTACGACTTCGCCCGCTTCGACGAACTGCCCAGCCTGATCGGCACGGTGCTGCGCACCTCGCTCTTCGACCACTGGGTACGCAGCTTCCTGGAGGAACACCCCGAGGGCACCGTCGCCGAGATCGGCACCGGCCTGAACACCCGGTACGAGCGCGTCGACAACGGCCGGGCCCGCTGGTTCGAGCTCGACCTGCCCGACGTCATCGACCTGCGCCGGGCGTTCTTCACCGACACCGAACGCAGGCGCATGATCGCGGCCTCGGTCACCGACGAGTCCTGGGCCGCGTCCGTGGCAAAGGCCGCCGACGGTCCGTACTTCTTCAGCGCGGAAGCCGTCCTGCCGTTTCTCGACGAGCCGGACGTCCGCGGCGTCGTGGACCTGATCGCCGCACGATTCCCCGGCTCACTCCTCGCCCTGGACACCGCGGGCCCCGGCATCATCACGACCCAGGACCAGCATGACGCGCTGAGCAAGGTCGAGGCCCGGATGCGCTGGTCCTGCTCCGACCCCTCCGCACTCCAGGACTGGCGTCCCGGCACGCGCCTGCTCACCTCGCACACCCTGACCACACTGCCGCAGCAGATGTACGAGGCACTGCCCACCCCCTACCGCGAAATGCTCACCGGCCTGGCCGCCCAGCGCCTGCCCCAGGTCGAGGAGTACCGGCTCACCTTGCTCCAACTGCCCTGACCTGGGGCCGTGCTCAGCGCAGGCTCAGCTCACGCCGTCCTCGAAGTCCAGGTTCGTCGGACGCCGAGGCAGCAGTGCCAAGAAGTCCGTCACCGGCACGTCGTCGTCGACCACTTCGAGCTGGACGTCGTACATCCACACCTGCCCGGTTCGCTGCATCACCAGCCCGAAGTTGAGGTACGCGCCGGCTTCGGGCACGTCCAGAACCACGCTGCACCTTCGCCAGTTCTGCGTCCCCGTGATGCGCCGTTCCGCGTGGTACATGTTGCCGAAGGCGAGGATGTTGTCCGACGCATCGTCGACCCTGATCCACAGGCCGGCCCAGCTCGCCACATCCCTCGCCTTCACCATCGCCGACAACTCGACCCGTGCACCTCGGTAGTCGTCGGCCCTGATCGTCTGCAGCAGTGACGCGTACTCGAACTGACCCTGCTCCCGGGACCGGATGAAGGCACACGCGCGCCGCGACGGGAGCAGGTCGAAATCGACCCCGACTTCATAGTCTTCAGGAACTCCGCCCGAGGCACCCCAGCCCTTGGGGAGTTCATGAGTCGTGGGCACCGGCTGGGCGTGGATGCCGACTTCGGCGAGGATCTTCGTCGTCTCGGCCCTGGTCTTCTCGGCCTCCGCGTCCAGCTTGCGCGCCTCTGCCTGCGCCCGCGCGCGGGTCGTCCAGTACGTGGTGAGTGCGACGGCGACGCCGCCCAGCAGCGGGCCGAGCAGCCCGGCCGTCCAAGTCCCCATGTGTCATGCCCCCCCAGGCGCGTCCCATCTGCCTCGAAGGGTCCCATTTCCGATGAACGCGAGCCAGGGGAGGTGACGACGCACCCTGGGCGCGACGGTGTGCGCCGAGGTACCGGAGTCGTCAGCCGACCGGTTCGTCCAGAGTGTTCGAGCTGTCCGAGTGCCGCCGCGTTATCGCGTAGCCGAAGGCAGTCGCGAGGACGTACATCAGGATCGAGTAGACGGCGATGGGGATCGCGACTTCGGTGCTGTCCAGAACGCTGAGGGCGATGGTGAGGGCCACGGTCGTGTTGTGGATCCCGACCTCCATGGAGCTCGCTATCGCCTGGCGCCTGTCGAGGCGGAGCAGCCGGGTGACGCCGTAGCCGAGGGTGAGGCTCGCGAGGCAGAAGATGCCGGTCACCCAGCCGACCTGCTGAAGGTAGTCGGCCAGATTCTCCCGCTCGCCGAGCAGGGCACCGACCGAGACGATCACCAGTACGGCGATGGAGAAGATCCGGACGGGGCGGTCGGCGCGCGCCGCGAACTCGGCGGAGCGCCGGCGTACCGCCATGCCGATGGCGACCGGGACGAGCACGATCGCGATCACCTGCACCACCTTGCCGAGCTGCAGGCCGAGGTCGCCCTGGGCGTCGAAGTGGTCGATGGCGAGGTTGGTGATGATCGGAATGGTGACGGCGGCGAGTACCGAGTTGATCGCGGTCAGGGTGACGTTGAGGGCCACGTCTCCGCGGAAGAGGTGACTGAACAAGTTGGCCGTGGTCCCGCCGGGGGACGCGGCGAGCAGCATCACACCGACGGCGAGCAACGGGTCGAGGTCGAACAGCTTGACCAGCCCGAACGCCACGAGCGGGAGCACCAGTACCTGCAGCACGAGCGCGACGATGACCGCTTTCGGTGTCCGGCTGACCCTCCTGAAGTCATCGGTGGTCAGGGACAGTCCGAGGCCGAACATGATGATGGCCAGGGCGATCGGCAGGCCGGTGGTGATGAGTACGGAGTCGTTCATCGGTGTCCCGTGGTCGAAGGGGTGCAGGCAGCGAGCGTGTTCCCGCGCCTGCGAGGGGTGCGAGCGGCCGGTGTGCGACCGCAGGGAGCATCGTGGAGTGCCGCGCCGCTCGCCACCACCCTCCGGACGCGGGCAGGTCGGCTCAGCCGGTGCGCGGGGTGGACAGGACCGCGGCGGCCAGCGCCCTGCCGATGGCCTTGGAGCCGTTCGCGTTGGGGTGCAGCGGGGTGGCGACGTGGGCGGGGACGAGGCCCTCGATGTACCGGTCGGCGGGTGCCGCGCACGAGTCGTGACCGATGCCGAGGGAGTAGGTGTCCACGAAGGTCGCGCCGCTCTGCTCGGCCGTCGTCCTGAGCACGGCGCTGAGGTGGGAGGTGGCGCCCTGGATGTAGGTCGCGTCGACGTCCCAGATGGGCTGGGTGGGGAAGCAGCCGCCGGGGCGGATGTAGTTGCCGTACCCGATGACGAACACCTCGGCGTGCGGGGCTCGCTGCCGGACCTGGTCCAGGGTGGTGGCGAACTTCGGGGCCCAGGCGTCGATACCTGCCTTCACGATGTCGACGCCGCCTTTGGTGTTCCTGGCCGCGCAGCTGCTGCCGAGGGGCTTGGCCAGCAGGTTGACGCATCCCAGGGCGGCGGGGACAAGTCCCGCGTCGTTGCCGCCGATGGTGATGCTGACGACGTCCGTCTCTTTGGTGAGGGCGTCCAACTGAGGCTTGGTTCCCGGGTATTGGGAGGCGGTGAAGTGCTCGGCGGTCGCACCGGAGCAGCTGACATCGGTGAGCTCGGCACCCAGCGCTTTGGCCGCGATGTGCGGGTAGTCAGCCAACGAGCGCAGGCACAACAGGTTCGAGGGGTCGATCGGCGGTACGAGAGGGGCGGCGGCGTATGAGTCGCCCAGGGCCACGTACTCGAGGGGCTCGGTGCTCTCGGCAGCGACAGCCGGTGAGACCAGGGTCGTTGCCAGGGCTGTGGCGGCCACGGTGGCGGCCAGTGCCGTGCGCAGGCTGACGTTCACGTGCGGCTCCTTCGACTCAGGGCGGTGCGCGCGAACGCACCGCAATGCCAGGGATCGGGGGCGGGCCGGCAGGCGGACAGCACTGTTTACCGGCCGGTAAGTTTGTGGTGCGATACATCATGACGGCACACGCTCGGCGTGCTTCCGGTCCGGGAAACAGCATTCCGAGGGGTGATTTGTGTCCGCGTACAACGCCGAGACGACGGGCGGCGCCGGCGAGGTTGTGCAGCAGTACCTGCGCGGATCCGCCCACCGGCTGGAGGCGGCGATCCTGGAGCGACTGACCGCGGAACTCCCCGTCTACCGGAAGCTGCCCACCGAACAGCTCTCCGGCGATGTGGCGCGCATGATCCGCCGGGGCCTCGACGACTTCGCGCGGGTAATGGAAAGCGGCTCCATGCCAGGTCCCGAGCAACTCGCCCTGCTGACCGGCTCGGCCACCCGCCGGGCGGAGGAAGGGCTGCCGGCCGAAGCCATCGTCTCCGCCTACTTCCTCGGGGCCAGGACCTGCGCGGACGACTTCGCCGCGGCGGCCCGGCCCGAAGACCTTCCGGCCCTCACCGCCATGTACAGCCTGCTCGTCGCATACCTTCAGCACGTCACCACCGCCGTCACCGCCGGCTACGTGCACCAGATGCAGACCACCGTCGGCGAACGGCACAGCGCCCGCCAACTGCTGCTGACCGCCCTGCGCGAAGGACGCGTCGACGAGGAGGCGGCCAAGGAAGCGGGGCTCACGCTCCCTGCCGGCTACCTCGTTCTCGCGCTGGTCACCGGGCCGCACGCCGATGAACACGCTCCCGGTGTCGACACGAACGCCGCGGCCCAGCGCAAACTCAGGCGCCTGCACACGGAACTCGCCCTGCACACCCGCGGAACCGCCCTCACCTCACTGACCACCACCGGCGGCCTGGTGCTCCTGCCCAGCGAGACCGACCCCGCCGAACTCACCCCGGCTCATTGGGACGGCACCACACAACTCCTGACCCGTCTGCAGCGCGCCGCGGGCGCCACCGTCCTCGCCGCGGCGGTGCCGGCCCGGCCCGGCGACGTCGCCCAGGTGTGGCCCGTCGCCACCGAACTGGCCCGTATCGCCGCCGCCTCGGCACGCCCACCGGGCCTTTACCGCCTTGAAGACCTCGCCCTCGAGTACCAGCTCTCACGTCCCGGCCCCGCCCACGCCCACGTCGCCGGTCTCCTCGACCCGCTGGACGCGCACGCCGACCTTCTGCTCACGCTGACGGCTTTCCTGCGCCACGACTTGGACCGTCGCGCGACCGCCCAAGCCCTCAACGTCCACCCCAACACCGTTCTCTACCGACTCCGCAAGATCACCGCCCTCACCGGACTCGACGCCACACGCCCCACCGACCTGCCCACCCTGCACGCCGCCCTCACCTGCCACACCCTCGGGAACTGACGTAGGGCAGCACCTTCAATGGCCGGGCAGGTCGAGGTCCTTTCGAGCCTGCTCGAGTTCGTCGGCCCAGATGAACAGGCGGTGTGACGGCGGCACTTCGTGATAGCCGTGCAGTCCTACGACGCGCAGGTCGCGCAGGTCGACACAGACGCGTTGATAGGCGTCGTCGACCGCCGCCTTGGGGTCGTCCAGCTTCTCGGAACCCAGCTTGACGCAGGCGCGGAACTCGTACGCGAGCAGTAGATCCTCGCCGAACTCGGCCCACGCGCCCCGCCGTTCGCTCCACGCCCGGTCGGCCTCGGTGACGAGCCGGTTCAGGTCGGTGTTGTGGGGGAGTGAGGGGTGGACGAGGAACATGGCGCCCCAGCCGGAGGCGACCATGTCCAGGTTGAACGTACGGCGGTCGGGGTGGTCCCTGGGTGGCAGGGGATCCGAGGCGTCCGCGTCGAACCAGGGTGCCAGGTAGGCGAGGAGCCGGCCGTACCGGTCGAGGATCTCGCCGGTCGGGATGATCGCCGCTCTGCGCCGCGGCCCGGACGGTCGGGTGAGCCGCCGGTCAAGGAGGGCGTCGAACTCGGCACTCGCGCGATTGCCCGCGGCGATGTGCCGTTCGGCGGCTGTCGGGGTCAGCCGGCCGGCCAGGTACGCGCGCAGCCTTTCGGGAAGGAAGGCGTCGAAGGTGCCGTCGCTCAGGCGGGACCGGCAACGGTCCAGCTTCATCTGGGCGGTGGCGGGCAGCCCGGCGTAGTGCGCCTTCTCGGGTGTGTCCACCGACACCATGCGCACCGGCTGGTCGATGACGGGGGTGTCGCCGTCGGAGGTCCGCAGCAGCCGCCTGGGGGCGGGAGGCCGCGTCACTCGGGGAAAGTCGAACCTGAGCATGCTCTGTCCCTTCGGACGCCACATACCACTGAGGTGTGCGTGAGCGGCGATCCCGGTGCCGGGCCCGGCGTGTGGCCGCCCGGAGGCACAGGTGCCATGGGCAGCGAACACCCGTACCGGCCCCGACGCAATGGCCCGGCAGGCCTGGTGGAGACACCTGGCTCGTCGTCTCGTGGTCGACGTACGGCCCGAAAGTCCAAGCGGAATTGGATGTTCTGCGCTTCTTCCGTACGGGATGTTGACCGACTCTGCGTCGCTGGCTTGGATCGGCGGGCAGAGATCCGATGAATCCGCCCCTGTACCTCACACTTCGACAGGAGTCGCAGTGCTACGCAGACGATCGATCCCCTGGTTGCTTGCCACGCTGGCGGGTGCCCTGCTGATGATCGCGGCCCCCCTGCCCGGCGCCGCCGCTTCGGCCTCCGCCGCCTCGGTCGCCGCGGCCGCGCCGCCCGTCACCGTGCCTGCCCTGTCGGACTGGACGCCCCAGGAAGGGAGTTACTCCTTCGGGCGGCACACGCGCCTGGTCGTGGACGTCCACGACAAGGAGGCGCGCGACGTCGCCGCCACCCTCGCCGAGGACCTCCGCCAGGCCGGCCACGGCGCCGTACCCGTCGCGGACAGCGGCCAAGGAGCCGTCCGCGGCGGTGATGTGGTCGTGCGCGTCGACCCTGCCCGCGAGGGTGCTCTGGGCAAGGAGGGGTACGCCCTCACGGCGGGACGCACCCTCACCATCACCGGCGCCACCGAGGCCGGGGCCTTCTACGGCACCCGCACCCTGCTCCAACTCCTGGCCGGGGGCCACCGGATACCGGCCGGGCGGACCGTCGACGTCCCGCAGTACGCCGAGCGCGGCGTCGGGGTCTGCGCCTGCTACATCCACATCACCACGCAGTGGCTGGAGAACCTCGTACGCGACATGGCGTACCACAAGCTCAACCAGCTGCTGCTCGAACTCAAGGTGAAGAGCGACGCCCACCCCGAGGCCAACAGCTGGGGCTACTACACCAAGGACGAGATCCGGCGGCTCGTCGCACTGGGCGAGAAGTACCACGTCACCATCATCCCGGAGATCAACTCCCCTGGGCACATGGACCCCTGGATCGAGAACCGGCCCGAACTCCAGCTCACCGACAGCGACGGGAAGCCGCAGCCGTCCCGGCTCGACGTCACCTCACCCGAGGCGTTCGCCTACTACACGTCGCTGATCGACGAGTACGGCGAGGTGTTCACGGCCGACTCCTGGCACATGGGCGCCGACGAATACATGCTCGGCTCGGACTTCGCCAAGTACCCGCACGTCCTGGAGTACGCGAGGAAGAAGTACGGGCCGGGCGCCACCCCGCAGGACGCGTTCATCGACTTCGTCAACCGGGTCCATGACTACGCCGCGGCCAAGGGCAAGCGGCTGCGGATCTGGAACGACGGGCTCACCGGCGACAACACCGTCCCCGTCGAGCCCGGTACGACCGTCGAGCACTGGCTGAACGTACGGACGAAACCCAGCGAACTCCTCGCCCAGGGCTACCCGTTGCTCAACGCCTCCTACTCGCTCTACCTCGTCCGCGGCGGCTTCCACATGAACACCAAGTCGCTGTACGAGCAGCGGTGGGACCCGCGCAGCTTCGAAGGAGAGAAGGTGGCCTCACGCGAGGGCATCACCGGCGCGAAGATCAGCCTCTGGCCGGACAACGGTCGCGGCGAGACCGAGAACGAAGTCGCCGAGGCCATGGACCTGCCGCTGCGTTACGTGGCCCAGACCACGTGGGGCGTGCCCCACCCCGACGCCACCTACGAGGCGTTCGCCGCCCGCGCCAAGACCGTGGGGCACGCTCCGGGCCACCGCGACCTGACCCGGCTGCCCGTGGCCGAAGGCACGTACACCCTGCGCGACACCCAGGGCAGGGCCGCCCCGGCCGACTGGCGGATCAGCCGCACCCCCGACGGCTACGCCACGCTGACCTCTGCGGCGACCGGACGGTGCGCCGAGACGCGCAGCGGCAAGCTCACCCTCAACACCCCGCTGCAGCCCGGCACTCCGGTCACCCAGGAGACCTGCTCGGCGACGAACACCCTGCAGCGCTGGCAGCTCACCAAGGTCCGCGGCGGCTACCGCCTCACCAACGCGATCACGCAGATGGCCCTCCACGTCACCGCGGACGGCCGGCTGCTCCAGTACCCGGCCGACCAACAGCCGCCCGCCGTCTGGCGCCTCGCCGCCCACTGACCGTCCCGGAGGACCCACATGGCCATCAGCAGACGTCTCTTCGTCGGCGCGGTCGCCGCGTCGAGCACCTCGTACGCGCTCACCGTGGGCGCGGCATCCCCTGCGTCCGCCGGCCCTTCGGCGGCGACCGTCGAGCCGCACTACCGCATACCGATCAGCACGGACGACACACCCGAGCAGCTCGTCGCCAAAGCGGCCCGCGTGCGGCCCACGGAGCGTCAGATCACCTGGCAGCGCCTGGAGAAGACCGCCTTCCTGCACTTCGGCGTCAACACCTTCACCGGCCTCGAGTGGGGTACCGGCGACGAGGACCCGGATGTCTTCCAGCCCGTCGGCCTGGACACCGACCAGTGGGCACGGGCCCTGCGCGACGGCGGCTTCGAGCTCGCCATCCTCACCGTCAAGCACCACGACGGCTTCGTCCTCTATCCCTCCCGCTACACCCGGCACAGCGTCGTCTCCAGCAGTTGGCAGGGCGGCCACGGCGACGTGCTGCGCTCCTTCGCCGACTCGATGCGCGGCCACGGCATCAAGGTCGGGGTCTATATCTCCCCGGCCGACGAGAACCAGTACCTGCACGGCGTCTACGCCAACGGCAGCGCCCGCACCACGCACACCGTGCCCACGCTCACCGACGGCGACGACCGGGCGGGCGAGGAACCGCGCACCTTCGACCTCCAGGCCACCGACTACGGCGCGTACATGCTCAATCAGCTCTACGAGGTGCTCACGGAGTACGGCCCCGTCGACGAGGTGTGGTTCGACGGCGCCCAGGGCCGTATCCCCCCGGACAAGGTGGAGCGCTACGACTGGGACAGCTGGTACGAGCTGATCCGCACCCTCGCGCCGGACGCCTCCATCGCCGTGTCGGGTCCCGACGTCCGCTGGGTCGGCAACGAGGGCGGGCTCGCGCGCGAGGACGAGTGGAGCGTCGTCCCGGTGCGGGAGAAGGACTACGGCCGCACCGACTATGCCCTCCACTACGAGGCCGCCGACCAGGGCAGCCGTGCGGCGCTGGTGGAGGCGCAGCCGCTGGCCCAGCACCTGCAGTGGTGGCCGGCGGAGTGCGACGTCTCGATCAGGCCCGGGTGGTTCTACCACGCGGACCAGCAGCCCAAGTCGGTGGAGCAGCTGACCGACCTCTGGTTCCGCTCCGTCGGACGCAACTCCGTGCTGCTCCTGAACATCCCCCCGGACCAGCAGGGCCGCCTGCCCGACGCCGACGTCGCCGTCCTCAGGGAGTTCCGTGAGCGGCTGGCACGCGAGCTGCCGGAGGATCTCGCCCGCGACTCCCGGGCCCGGGGCGACGGCCGCCGACCCGGCCATGCGGTGGACGGCGACCCGGACACCGCGTGGACGTCGCCCGCGCCGTCCGAGGGCACACTCACGCTGGACCTCGGCCGGGAGCAAGCGGTCGACCGGATCCGGCTCGCCGAGGACATCCGCCAGGGCCAGCAGGTCGAATCGGCGGTCGTCGAGGCACGCACGGCCGGGGGCTGGCATCACGTGGCGACGGTCGGCACGATCGGTGCCTCCCGGATCCTCGCCCTGCCCGCCGTGGTGACGGCCCGTCAGTGGCGGCTGCGCATCGTCGCATCCCGCGAGGCGGCCTCGATCGCCGCCTTCGAGCTCCACCACTCGCGCGTGTGACGACGGGCACTGATCCTGAACGGCCAGACATCGGAGGAATGGGCTGAAGGGGTGGGCCGCGGCTGGGGTCGTCGCGGGACCACCGGCCTCCGTTTGGGCGACCAGCGGATGCGGCACCGCGGCGGTGACGCCACGTTATGGGACATGGTCGCGTGTGCCTCGGCTGCGACGTTCGCAGCCGAGGCACACGCCCTTCCGATGCCCTGACGAGAGTGGGTAACAGCATGCAGATCAAGTGCACGAACGCGAGCACCGGGCAGGGTGTGACGGTGGGCTCGCTCGAGGAGATGCGGGGCGTGGTGTACGGCATCGTCCTCACCCGGGGCGAGTCCGGCGACGTCGCGGCGAAGATGTGCGACTCCATTGTCGGCGCCGTCCGCGACAGCGCCTCGGCGTACAACTACCAGGGCTGGACGTTCGAGAGCCGCTGAGCTCGGGAGCGCCGGCCCGGCACCGTGCGGCCGGCGCGCCGATCGGCCCCCTCGCGGCTGAGGCCGCCCCTGTTCGATCAAGTACCCTTGATCGCTTGAGAGTTCGACAGAGGGCAACGGGGGCTCGCTTTGGCGTGGGAAGAGTGGGAGCAGCTGAAGGCTGCCGCGGCCGAGCGGCATGCGGCCGCCGCGGCATCCGGGATGCGGCTGAATCAGGTGGCGCCGGAGCCGGGAGGCGGCGGGGCCGGTGGCCTTGGTCCCGGCGACGGGTTCCGTGTGAAGCATCAGTCGCTCGACGGCAGTTCGCATCTGCTGATCGAGCTGGCCGGGCTGCTCTACGAGGGCCGTCCGGACGGGGACCTGTGCACGACGGCGCGCGCACCCCGTTCGCATCCGGATGTGGCCGAGAAGGTGGACCGGTTCGCGCGCTTCGCGGACGACCAGTACCAGGATCTGACCTCGCTGCTTGCCGCGCTGTCGACGCGGCTGCGGGACACCAAGAGCAACTACGTGTCGTACGACGGCGAAGTGGCGGGCGGAATGATGAACGCCCTGCTGGAAACGGGCGTGTACGTGCCGCCCGAGAAGCGGTGAGGGAGAGGGATACCCGTGGCCTATACCTACCGTGCCGATGTGGAGTTCCTCGAAGGGTGCAATGCGGCGCTCGTCGAGCGGAACGCCGATGAATTCCGGCGGTTGCGCGATCTGTTGCTGAGCATCGAGCCGTCGGCGTCCAGGGCGGCGAAGAAGACGGACTGGGTGAGTGAGAACCGCAAGCCGTACGACGACCGGCTGCGCGAAGCGAACGAGCTGGTCACGCATCTGTCCGACGGCTACGACAAGGCACAGAGCGCGCTGTTGCACTACGCGCGCGCACTGGAGATAGCCAAGTCGCACTACTCGGACGGGCTGCGCGCGGAGTCGACGCTGAAGGGCCTGGTCGCTCAGGTGGGGGAGGCGGTCACGGAGACGGCGCAGCGCGCCGAGCCGATGCGGCAGTGGGAAGACCTGCGCGGCACCACGGGCTTCCTGGACTGGATGGCGGAAGTGACCGTCGACATCGACGACATCGAGGACGAGGCGAACCGCGCGCACGACGACGCGAGCGCCGCGTTCGGCCGGGCGAAGCGCGTCGAGAAGGAGGCCAGGGACAGCTGTACGGCGTCGATGGACGCCGCGTACAAGGCGCTGCCCGACTTCCGTGGCGGAGGTTTCGGGGACGCCAAGGACCTGCTCTCCTCGATACCGGCGCTGCGGGCCGAGGCGGCGCAGGCCAGGAACGACCCGCTGGCGAAGCTGGCGGGCAGCGGTCCGAAGGCCGAGTTCACGCAACGGGTGGGCACGGAGGACGAGTCGCCTGCGCTGCGCGACATCCGGATGCGGCTCACCCAGTTGCCGGAGGCCGAGGACGCGTACTGGTCGGTGCCGTCCGATGAACAGGACAGGCGCGAGTGGATCGCCGCGAACAAGGAGATCATCAAGGCGGCCGCCGAACGTTCCGGACTGCCGGCGGACATGGTCGCGGGCATCGCGTGGCAGGAAATCGGCGGGCAGTGGGGGTGGATGGACGACGGCGTCGACACGATCCGGGAGATCTCGGACAGCGGCTGGCTTCCCTGGACGCCGGAGAATCTGCCGATCGACCGGCTCGCCAGCCCGCCCGACGAGACATCCTTCGGTCCGATCGCGATGCAGGTGCGCCGCGGCGCGGAGGTGCTCGGCTACGACCCCGAGAACCTGACCGAGGGCCAGCGCGACACCATCGAGGCCGCCCTTCAGGACCCGGGCCAGAACATGTTCATCGCCGGCGAGTATCTGAAGATGCTCAAGGAGGAGAGCGGCTTCGCGGACGTTCCGGCCGAGGAGATGACCCGCGAACAGCGCCAGGAACTGGCCGCCCGCTACAACGGCGGGCCGTATTGGCAGAATGACCAGGCCCAGGCCTATGGCCGGGGCTTCGACCGGAACCTGGACGACGCGAGGGGCGCCATCAAGTGAGCGAGGCAGGACGTGTGACCGGTGCGGCGCGCGGATCGTGGACGGTCGTACTCGTCCTGGCGAATCTGCTCAGCTGCTATGTCGGCTACGGTGCCCTGTTCATCCGGCCCGAAGGCGGCTGGGATACGGCCGCGATCGACGGGATCGCCGCGGCCGCCGTCTTCCTGTGCGTTCTCGGCACGCTCACCCTTCTCCTGACGTACGTACCGGTACGACGCGGCACCCTCGCCCGCTGGTGGCTGCTGCTGCCGGCGGTGTTCCTGCTGGCCGGCGTCGCGCGTCTGATCCACGTCGAGTACGCCTATCCGGTCTGACCGGGGCCCGCCTCACGCGCCGCGCGGTCTACAGCGGACCGTGCGGCAGCTTGCCCTGGTGCTGGTGGAGGAAGACGACCTTCGGGGCGGAGGTCAGGTACTGCTCACGGGCCTGGAGCATGTGACGCGTGTGCGGCTGCGCCTCGTGCTCGAGGAACGCGTCGCGGTCGGCGTACAGCTCGTAGAACACCCGGGTCAGCGGCCCTCCTTCAGGCGTGTGCACGGTGTACACGAGTGTGCCCGTCTCGCCTTCGATTCCGACGAGGGCGTCGGCGACGAGCTTGTCGAAGGCCTCCGCGGCCGCTTGGGAGCGGAGTTCGAAGACGACGTAGAGCGCGTACGGGGTGCGGTGCTCCCGTTCGGCCTGGTCGCTCAGATCGACGCTCAGCTGGAGCGCTTCACGACGGGTGATTTCCGGTTCGGACATACTCAGTCCCTTCTTCGTCGTGGTGAGCGGACCGGGTGTCGGTTGCCCGAGCCCCTCCCACACAAACGTCGGCTCACGCGGCGGTGGCCGAGGGTCAGCCCGCGGCCACCGCCGCGTGAGCCGCGGTCGGCGATCTGCCGCCGGGGTGTCGGTGGCGCCAGGTCCAGAACACGGCGCTGGAGACCACGGCCCAGGCACCGAGCACGAGGTAGGGGAATACGTGCTGGTGGCCGGCGAAGTAGACGGCCGTGTGCTGGGCGTTGACGGAGGCGCCCGGTGGCAGCCACTGGCCGAGGATGCCCAGCGGAGACGGGAGGAGGGGCCAGGAGACGGCCCCGCCCGACGAGGGGTTGCCGATCAGCACCATCAGGCCCCACGTCGGGATCATCGCCCACCTGCCGAAGAGGGTGTTGAACATCGTGAAGACCATGCCGGACGTGAACATCGTCAGCGCGAGGATCAGCCACGACTGCACAAAGGGCAGGTCCACCGCGTCGAGCAGCCAGTCCACGACGGCCGCGATGGTGAATCCGCCCAGGAGGGCGTAGGCGGCGGTGAAGCCGATGCGTTCCGTGGGGTTGAGATCGCGGGCATGCACGCTCAGTTGGATCGCGCCGACGAAGCCGATGATCACGGCCGCGAGCGAGATGTAGAAGATCGCGAGGCCGCGCGGGTCGCCGGGCTGCATCGGTTTGATGTCCCGCACGGTGACGGGCACGCCGACCTGCTTGCCGACCTTCGGCGCGGCCTGCTGGAGCAGTTGGGCCACGGAAGAGCCGGAGGCGCCGGCGACGTCGAGCGTCACGCGGTCCCCGTTCCCGTGCTGCAGGACGGCGAAGACCCTCTGGTCGTCGACGGCCTCCCGCGCGGCCTTCCCGTCCGCATACGGCTTCAGCTCAAGGGACGCATTGAGGGCCTTCTCCATACCGGCGACGAACTGTTCGCTCCGGCCGGAGTCCCAGGCACCCACGACCGCGGTGGGGATGTGGCGCGGAGTGGGGTTGGCCATGGAGTACGTATAGCTGCCGGCGAACAGGCCGGCAGCCGCGGCGAGGATGAACAGCAGCACGGTGGCCGGCAGGAACGGCCCTTCCTTGAAGCGCCGCCACCGCTCGGCGAAGGAGGGGACCCGGCCGTGCGCCCCATGGGGGTCGTGCGGGAGTTGCGGTCGTGAATTATGCGTGTTGCCTGCCATGCGGGGCGGATCAGGCGTCCGGGCCGTCGGCCACGATGCGACGGACGTTGTCGACATCGCCGCTGCCGGCGTCCAGGTGCCGCTGCCGGGCCCGGATGAAGGACGCGCCGAGTTCGACGAGGCGTTCATGCGGGACGTTCTCCCGGGCCCCGTTGAGAATGGTCCGCTCCTCCTCGTCGATGTGGTGCGTGATCGCCTCGGAGAGCTTCTCCAGCTTCTCGTCCCAGTCCTCCGAGCCCACCACCGGCACCTCGAGCAGCGCCAGAAGCGCTTCGTTGCCCTCGGCGTGCTCCTTCACTCCGTGCTGGACTTCTTCGTTGTCGATATCGCGGAAGCGCTTGAGCGCGGGGTAGACCTCTTCCTCCTCGGCCTCACCGTGCGCGATCAGCAGATCGGAGAATTCGCCGAGCGCCTTGCCGCGGTCCTCCTCGACGCTGCGCATGCGGCGGAACAGTTCCTCCATCCGCCGGTGGTCGTCGAGAATCAGCTCTACGGCGTCCTTCTTGTCAGTGGCCACGAGTTCTCCTCATGTCTGTTCCGAGGGCGTATCAGGCTGCCTGCGCGGGCCGGCCGGGGCTCGCGGCCGCACCAGCTTGTCCGGCGCTTGTGCCGCGCGCATCTGGAGTTCGGCGTAGCGGCTCAAGAGGGTG
The DNA here is from genome assembly GCF_011044995.1 of Streptomyces mesophilus. Classification (GTDB taxonomy): domain Bacteria; phylum Actinomycetota; class Actinomycetes; order Streptomycetales; family Streptomycetaceae; genus Streptomyces; species Streptomyces mesophilus. The sequence continues at coordinate 114,643 of NZ_JAAKZW010000004.1, forward strand.
CGTACGAACTTCGGGTCGGGTATCAGCACGACGTTGCTCCTTCGGCGAGGGCGGGGGACCGATGCCTCATTTGCCCCGATGTCGCCGGTGCACACAAAGATTCCCTCAGGGAAGGAGAGGGGCAGCTGGAATAAGGCGCCGCGTTCGGGGCACGGAAGCGAAGCCGGCGCAGGTGCCGGCGGGACCGAGGAGGAAGCCGAACCATGCGAACGATCAGGCGTACCAGGCACCTGTTGTACCGGGCCGTGTGTCTGTCCCGCCCTCAGCTGTAGGAGCCCCAACGGCGTCCCAGGGTGTCGTACATGTAGCGGGGCAGTCCGTCGATGGCGCTGGTGCGGAACGGGCGGCCGTCGTCGTCGATGCGGACGGTGCCCTTGCGGCCCTGGGAGGACCAGTCCAGCTCCAGGTACCAGCGGCAGTCGCACGAGGTGGTTCCGGCCGTGACCAGCAGCACCTCGGGGTCCTTCGCCGAGACGCGGTAGGGCATCCGTACGGCCGGGATCGGCGTGCCGGAGTCGCTTCCGGCGACCGCGCGGGCGAGGGGGCGGTCCTTGTCCAGGTCCACCGCGAAGTACCGGGGAGTGAGCGCCCCGCCGCACCCCTGGTCCATGGCGTAGGCGTTGCCCTCGGCCGGCTCCGTACGGCCGACCACGCGCACGCGCAGCGCCTCGAGGACGACAGCCGTGTCGCTGCGTCCCTGGACCGACAGCTGTACGAGCGTCTCGCCGCCGTGCACCGCGCTCTGTGCCGCCGCCCAGGGCGCCGCGTCCTGCGGGGCCGGGGGAGGAGGAACCTGGCTCGGCGGCTTGGCGATGACGTAGTCGTGACCGCAACCGAGCTTCCACGCCTGGGAGTTGACGGACCAGGTCAGCGGCAGCCCGACGGGCTGTTCGCCGCGGGGCGGGGCGGATGTCGCGCCGGACGGACGGGAGGTGCCCGGCTTCGCCTTCGCGGTGGGGGACCCGGAAGGCGGCTCGGTGCTGGGGGTGTTGCTCGGGGCGGGTGAGGAGCCCCGTTGCCCGGGGGCCGTGGCCCGCGCCGTATCGGCGACCCGGTCAGGACCGTCGGCGGAGGCCTGCCGTCCGTCCGGCAGCGTGGAGAAAGACCCGAGCGTCGCCAATACGGCGCAGACGGCGGCGAGTCCGACTGCGAGACGTCTGCGGCGGTACCAGGGGCGGGACGGGTGCGAGGGCGTGGTGGCGCCGGGCGGTCGGGGCGCAGATTCCGTTTCGGCGACCGGGCTGCTGCCGTTGGACTGCGGTGCTGTGTCGGGCGTGGCGACCGGGCCGCCGTCGGGCTTGAGCTCCACGGCTGGTGTGGCGTTGCCCGCCACCGCGATGTTCGGCCCTTCCCCTCCCTCGTTTCCGGCTTCCGCCGCCCCGGCATCGGGCGCGCTCTGCTCCACCTCTGCCGTGGGAGGCCGACGGCGGGCTGCCACCGCCTGGAGCCAACGGCGGTGAAGTTCCAGGCGTTGCTCCGAGGTCGCCCCGCACAGGTTCGCGAACCGTTCCACGGGGGCGAAGTCGAGCGGCACCGTATCGCCCGCGCAATAGCGGTGCAGGGTCGAGGTGTTCATGCCCAGACGGCGGGCCAGCGAGCCGTAGCTGCGGTCCGTGCGCTCCTTCAACGCCCGCAGCAGCGCCGCGAACTCGGCCACCTCGTCGATGCCGTCGCCGTCGCCCTGTGCCGCCACGGGGTCCCCCTGTCCTCGTACGACCTCACCCGGCCTGGGACGGCATCCCAGGCACCCGTATACCTGCACGTCAGATGGGCTGGGATGGTTCCACCGTGCCCGATCGGCCGTCGGCTGTTGCGCCGGGGTGCTGGGAAAGCTGATGCTCTTGGTGTCGCACCGGCCAGGCCCGGGCCGACCAGCCGGCCTCGCCGCGGCTCTCATGTCCACGCACCGATGTCCACGCACTCATGCACGGGGGAACATCCATGTCCATGCACATCCGAACCAGCGCCTGTGCCGCACTCGCCGTCGCCGCACTCGCCGCGGGCACGGTCCTCACGGCGCCGGTCGCCGGCGCCACTTCGAAGGCCGCCGCGCCCAAGTTCCTGTCGGCCTCCCAGCTGCCGCCGCACCCGACGTCGTCCTGGACCGCCGGTCCGGTCACCGAAGGGTTCCCGGAGGAACTCGGCTTCTGCGTGAGCACGGAGGGCGTGCTCGACTACGACTACCGCTACCGGCAGTTCTGGACCGACCTGGACGCGGGCGCCGTGCAGTTGACCGTCGTGACGGACTCCGCCGCCCACGCCAAAGCCCTGGCGAAGCACTACGACGACCTGATCCGCACCTGCGCCACACGGATCGAGCAGTCCTCGCCCGATGTCGAGGCCGAGGGCCGCAACTACGGCAAGCTGCCGGTCGAGGAGGGCGCACGCGTCCGCGGCCTGCACACCGAGACGTCCTGGGGCGCCACCGACATCGCCCTGCTGTCGGTCGGGCGGGACGGCCGGACCGTCACCGTCGTGAAGTGGGGTCAGATGGGGGGCTTCAAGGACGCACCGGTGGCCGCCTTCAAGAAGACCACGACCACGGCCGTCAACAAGCTCTACTGACCGACCGGCCACCTCAAAGGGAGGCCGCGGGGCCGTCCGTCCGCCACGGGGGAGCGGAAGGACGGCCCCATTGCGGTGCGCCGGCGCCGGTGCACCGGATCTCCTGGACCGTGGCGACGCCTGATCCCTTCTGCATTCCACCGCCCCCGATCTGCGTTCCACCGCCTTGAGGAATTTGCTTCCGCTCCGTTTCGCGGGTCATGCAGTTGGTCACCCGAGTCGCAACCCCGGCTTCGGGGTTGCCGCAACTGACCGACCCTTCCGAGAGGAACGGTGATCCGCCATGCCCACCACGACAGCCCGAGAGATCATGACCGCAGGCGCCGAGTGCGTACAGGCCCACGACAACGCCTTGGACGCGGCCCGCAAGATGAAGGATCTGGGCGTGGGCGCGCTGCCGATCTGCGGAGAGAACAACCGGCTCGTCGGGGTCGTGACCGACCGGGACATCGTGGTGGGCGTCCTCGGCAACGGCCTTGATCCGGCAGAGGTGGAGATGGGCACCCTGGCCCAGGGCGAAGCCGTGACCATCGGCGCGGACGACGGCGCGGACGAGATCTTCTCCACCATGACCCGGCACAAGGTCCGACGCCTGCCGGTGATCGACGGTACGGATCTGGTGGGCATGGTCGCGCTCGCGGACGCCGCGCGAGCGCTGGACGACCCCGCAGCCGGTCGCCTGATCGAGGCCCTGTCGACCGACTGAGCCTGCGCCGATCACCCGAGCTCGCCGTGACCTGCTGAGGCGGTGTGCTGGTGCACCGCGGCACGCCGGGCGAACGCGCCGGGCGAACAAATCGTGCCGGCCGGGCCCTGAGGGGGTACAAGTCGATCATGCAGACTCATCACGACATCACGGTCCTCGCCGCATCCAGCACAGCTCCGCTGCTGTTGATCATCGTGGGCGTCATCCTGGTCCTGGCGCTGCTCGGCATGTTCGTCATGGGGCAGCGCCGCGCCGCCCGGCGCAGGCGCAGTCTGCCGGGCACCTCGCCCGGCCACAGCCCGGGCTCCGCCGACCGCCAGGCACAGCGCGGCGACGGCTGGCAGACGCCGGACGACGACCCGGACCAGGGCAACCCCCACCGCTGATCCCCCTCCGCCGGCGCCGTGAACGTCGCCTACCAGGTGTGATCACCGGGGCCGAGTCAACCCAGCGCAGGAATCTCGATCGCCGGGGAGTTGTGCATTCCGGGCGCCAAATGTCTGGAACTACTGCGCACTCCACGCTGCGCTGTCTGCTCACCGAAATCCCGCCGCGTCTGCGTTCGGCCGGCGTCGCGGCCCGGTTATCGTGTGCCACCGTTTCTCCGACAGTCGGGCAGTGCGCGGATGTCCTCGCCCAGTTCGGGCGCGGAGATTTCGTGCCCACGGTCGAAGCTCTTGAGTATGACGGAGTCTGATTCTTTGTCGGTCCGGCAGGCGTAGCAAAGTTCCATCCGCAGGCACTGTGGGCACAGGCGACTCGCCACGAAAGGTGACAGGGCACAGGGGCCCTCAGGGCTCAAGGCGTAGAACGTGTCGTTGGCGACGGGGTCTTCCCAGGTGAAGTTCTGGTATTCGGAATCCGGGTGGTCCCCCATCACTCGCTGCGCAACCACGTCAAAGGTTTCCGTCCGCGGTCGGTACGCGCAGAAATCGATGAGCAGCCAGGGGAAATCACTGAGGAATTGAGCCTTCTGAAGGGCCCTCTCCAGGTGTGGCGAGTACTCGGTGACCCGCAGCCGGGCCTCCTCCATGCTGCGGGGCTTGTCGCCGTGGGATGCGCGATTTCGCTCATCGCGCAGGACCTTGAGGTCCTGGAGGATCCCGTTGTTGTCGGCCTGGCTCTGGAATGCGTCCGAGAGGCCTGGGACCAGCTCGGGCTGAGCGGTGGCCAGGGGCTGGATGTGAGCCGTGAGCCAGTTCGTCCAGGTACCGAATGTGGCGCCTGTGTTGCTGAGGAGTGTGTTGCGCAGTGCCGAGAGGGCGCGGAGTTCCAGAGCTTCGGGAAGCTCAACCCCGCTGTTTTGGATCTTGCCGAGACACTGCCGTTGTAGTGGTGCGGCTGCAGTTGCGCTGAGGGTGATGGCCAAGATCTCGGCAGTCTCCAACAGCGCCTGGTACTGGTCCGTGGGGGAATGCGCTCGCTGCAATGCGTGCACGGCCCGGGCCAGCGGATGCGGCAAGGAGTTCCGCGCGTTCATCAGCACCGGTGAGGAGGACAGGGGGACACGGGTGGCAGATTGCTGGTGGACACTGCGAGGCCTGCCTGAGCGTGTTGGCCCGGAAGCCCGACCAGAGCGTGGCGGTCGTGGTGAGGCGGCGGTGTCAGGTGGCGCCGGGGGCGCGTGATGGGGCCGTGGTACGCCAGGGGGCTCCCTGAGCGGTGCCCGTGCCGGGGTGAGCGGTTGACTCGCCTGCTGCAGCCGACGCCATCGCCACCGCCTAATGTGCAATCGGATCCAGGCCGGGGCTACACCGAAGGCGGCAACGAAGAAGATCACAGCAAGCATCGTGTCCAGCCACGTGGGCAGGGGGCTGGGTTCCTTGCTGGTCGGGATGGCGGCCGCTGCCATCAGTCCCCAACCGAGACTCATCCAGAATGCCCAGTCCCGGTGCAACGGGGCGTCGTACAGCCGGAGCACCGAGTTGCGTCGTCTCGGAGCAGGCTGCGGCGGAGGGTTCGATGCCCCGGATTGACCGTCCATATGCGTATGGTGCCTGCGCGCTGTGCGCACAACTAGCGGTGGGTAACTAGTAGTTGATGCAAGTTGCGCATGGGGGCTTAACAGTGGGCGTGTACGGAGTTCTTGTCAGCAGCGTGATCGGGGAGATCACGCTGGGTGCGGACGGTCAACGTGCAGGGCGGTAGCTGTCGTCCGGGCCTTCGTGTCGCGTTTCCTGCGGCGGTGCACGATGTGGAGTCTTCAAAGGGCGGGGCGCGCCGGCGCGGCATCATGTTCGTGCGCCGGGTACGCCATGTCGTTCGCACTGAGAGTGTCCTGCCCGTGAACAGCGGGTGTGGAAAGTCCTCTGGGCGAAGGCGAGCGCCCCGGTAGCAACGACGGGGGCCAAGTACAGGAACGGGAACACAACGGTCTTGTAGGAGCGTGCGCGCAGGATCGTGACGATTGCGCCGAGGAAGTAGAGAATGAGCCCGGTCGCCGCCGCCACCCCGAGAACGGGGAAGGACAGGCCCACCAACAGGCCGGACGCGCCCAGCAGCTTGAGGACCGCAAGCGGCGTCCACCACGAACGCGGCACGCCGTACTCCTGCAAGGGTCCGACGACGAAGGCCGCGCCTCGCAACAAAGAGATGCCGGAGAAGCCGACCCACAGGACGGTCGGGACGGTGACGACGGCGGTGGTGGTGGACATGGGGACTCCCTGACGGTTGTGGCTGTGGGCTGGTGCCGCGTCTGCGGCATGGCCCATCACAGACTGCGCTCGCCGAAGATCCCAGCGCGATGGGACACAATGGGACCTGGGCAACGGAGCTGACCAGCACAAACGTCGTCCGCACAAAGAGCTGGCCCGTGGGACATGGCGGTACGATGAAATGTGGCCGCGCACCGCGGTAGCCGGGTCAACCCTCGCCGGCAGGGCGTCCCTTGGGTGGCCCGAGGAACCCGCCTCCACCGCCGGCGGCGTCGAGCATGTACTGCTGGACGGACAACGTGTCGGGGTGGACTGCTCCCAGCGTCCGGTTGCGCCCCGCGTATACCTGCTCGTACGAACTGCGGGCGAGCGTCCACTCGCCGAGGTGCGCCTGGATGTGGCCCAGTTCTTCCAAGCTGTCGAGGGTGTCGGCGTGGTCGGCGCCGAGCGCGGTGAGACGTGCGTCATACGCCTGGGTTGCGGCAGTCAGGGCTTCGTCGGCGCGCCCCAACTGGCGGTAAGTGTAAGCGAGGTTGTGTCGGCACCGCAGTGTGTCGGGATGGCGGTCGCCCTGGTCGGCGGTACGGCCAGCCAGCAACTGGAGGTAGGCATCCAGGGATTCATCGTGGCGGGCCAGGTGGTTCAAGGTGAAAGCGATCTGCTCCAAGGCGTCGAGCACTGTAGGGTCCAGACGCCCCAGAGTTGCCCCTCTTGACGCGTGAACTCGCTGGAAGTCTCGCAAGGACCGGGTCAAGTCGCCGAGGCTGCGAAGTGCGACAGCCCGTTCGAATACGGAGTCGAGCGTTGAGGCGCCATCGGGGCCATGGAGCGCGGACCGGCCGTCCGCCGCTTCGGTCAGGTGTTGGTACGCGTCGCTGAACTGGCCTGCCCGCAGCAGAGCGACGCCCTGTTCGTGCAGAGTCTCGAAGCGGGCGTCAGGTCTGGATGGGTAGGGGAGGAACGCGAGACTGCCGGCCTGGGACGTGAGCGTTCCACCGCCGTCTGACCCCGTGAGTTCGACCTCGTAGGACAAGGCATTGCGCCTGCCTGGGGTGAGCCTGCTGCGGTCGCGTTCGCCGATCAGCAGGTGCACGTTTTTGTACGCGGTGGCGAGCAGGTCGTCGGCGTTGGAGAGCCCGCCGAGCGGTAGCAGGTGGTAATTGTCGAGGACGATGAGCACCTTGGGCTCTACCGAGCCGAACGAGGACAACAGGTCCATGAAGATCTGCCGCAGTTCGGCAGCCTGCCCCTGCCGTGAGAGCGCCAGCCCTCCGGCCCATTCGGCCTGTGGCAGTTCCGCGAGCTCGGCCAGCACGTCGGCGCGTTCGTACCAGGCGCAGAGGAAGACCACATCGCCCTCGGGGTGTGCACCTGCCAGGTGCCGGACGAGCCCGGCGAGCATCTGATGCCGCACGGTGTCGTCCTCGCACAGGACGACACCGTGCGGGCCCATCCCGCCGACCGTCGACGCGTTGAGGTCGAGTGCCACACGGGTGCCGTCCTCGGCGTAGCCGAGTCCTATTTTCGCGAAGCGGAGAGTCTCGTCGGACGGCACCGCGTCGGGAGGCGAGGACTCGCCCTGAGGTGCCGGCTCGGGAGGTGAGGATTCCCGGGGGTCCGACCTGTCACCTTCGACCGTGAGCGCGGTCAGCACCTCGTCCGCTGTGGGCCGTGCTTGGGGAGATGTCGCCGTGCAGGCACGCAACACCTGACGCAGGGCGTCGTCGATGGGGAAGGACTCGTTCGGCGGTTGTGCCGCCACCGTGCTCATGAGGGCCCGGCCGAGCGCGAATACGTCACCGGCTTTCGTCGGCGCCTGTGCGTTCTGGAGCTCGGGAGCGCGGAAGCCCTCCAGACAGGAGAGGGGGGTCCAGTAGGCGCTGTGTGATCCGTCCACTGAGGCGGTCGACCACCCCGTAAGGCGCAACTCCTCGCCGACGACCAAGACTTTGTGAGGGCTCAGGACTCCGTGGACGACCTCCCGTTGGTGTGCGACAGCGACGGTCAGGGCCAATTGCGTCGCGTAACTGAGGAGTTGCTTCCGGGAGAGGGCGCCATGGCGGCGTACGTGCTCGCTCAAAGAGAGAGCCGGCTCGGGTGAGCCCGGATTTGACAGGTACTCGACGGCCAGCCAGTGATGCCCGTCATCGGACCCGACCTCAAGGAGCCGGGGCACCCGGTGGTTTTCGAGACGGGCGAGCACCTCCTCTTCGGCGGCGCATGCTGCCTGGTCCGCTGCCGAAGAACCTGTGCGCGGAGACCGGATCAGGACGAGTCGTCTTCCGGCATCGTGCGAGGCGAGATACTGCCTGACCGAGGGGGATCCACCCCGGAAGCGCGCCACGATCCGATAGGGTCCCAGCGCATGCGGATCGCCCTCCTCCGACTCGGGGGACACCGGCACCCACAGCGAACCGGGGCGGCCGACGAAGGGGAGGTCGGGTTCCCATTGCGGCACGGCGGGAGCGGAGCTGGTCGTCTCGTGTGATCTGCCCGGAACGCCGAGGCGCCGCAGCAGCCTCTCGTCCACCCACCCGAACGGCTGCCCGTCCCTCCGCACCAGGTCCGCGCCCGACGGATGCGGCATCCAGGCCGGGAACCCCCCGTTCGCATCGGCCAGTTCGGCGAGACGCGCGCTGACTGCGCCGGCGGACCGTACAAGAGCGGCAGGAGGCACCGTGTCGAGGAGGATGCGGCGGGTGTCCTCCGCGAAGTCGAACCATTGGTGCTGCGGCAGCAGTTCGCCCTCCGCTGGAAGACGCCGCATCAGTCCTCCGAGGAAGACCTCGGCCAGATGACCCGCGTCGATCTCCGGGTCCAGCGCCTCCTGCACCAGGCGCATGGCGGGCACGGACACCGGGGCCACGGCCGCCAGGTGGGCGGCGAGTCGATAGGCCTGGGGCGAAGCCGCGTCACGGAAGCGCAGCAGGCCGACTCCGGCCGGCGCGCGTGTCGCCGCGTACGGGCGAGGCGCCGCGTCAGATCCCATGGGCGCCATGAGCGACAGCCTCGCGGTGGTGCCGGGGGAGCCCACCAATGCGGCCCAGGCACCCACCGACTCCGGGCTCGGCGCGAGAACGGGGACGGGAACGCCTCGGTAGGGAGCGAGATCGGGTGGCAGCACCGGATCCCGCACTTGCCAGGTTCGATTCGGAGCACCGCGTAGGCGGGTGGTCACCTGCCACTCCTGGGCCCGGATGCCAGAGCCGTCCCACAGCCGCTGGGGCAACGCATGCAGTACGGCAGTCGGCCCGAACTTCGCCGCGTGCTCCAGGACCGCGTGCATGCGGCCGTCCCGCCAGGCGGGCCCCACCCCGTCACTGATGACGAGCAGGAGGGTGTGACCCGTCGGATCCGTCAGTGCCGCCGGGGGCAAGGGGGCGGGGTCCGCTTCGTACGGGCGGCGGCCGAGCTTGGGGGACCCGGGACTGCGGCTGTCGAGTCCGTGCACGCGGACGGTGCGGAAGGCACCACTGCGCACCAGAAGCAGCCGGAACTCCGTGACGAGTCGCTGCCAGAGCAGCATCGAGATCCCGTCGTCGACGAGGAGGACCAGATCGAGCCAGCGCGTACGTGCGGGGCGCAGCACTGCGTCCGGCAGGCCGGTCTCCGCCATCGCCGACACTGTCGCCGCGATGTCCAGGTCCCACGCATGAGGATCCGGTCGGAGCTGCTTGAGGGGGCGAAGAGCACGACCGAGGCGGAGTTCCACACCCGCGAGTGCCTTCTCCTCCGGGCTGCGTACCGGCACCGCGGGGCGGTCCGATGCGTCGGCCTCCGCCCGATCCGCGGTCTTCTTCGGCCTCGGCGTGTCGGCCCGTCTCTGTGGTGCGGCTCGCTCGACGGCCCCGTTGCCGGGCGCCGGCGCAGCGTGCAGCTCGGATGGGTGGCGGGTGTGGTCGGTGGTGGAGGGCGTCTCGCGGATGCTGCCCGCCTCGGCGGCGGACGGTCTGGCGCTGTCTACCGCCGGCCTGTCTTGCGTCGGTTCGTCCTCCGCCGGTTCCTGACCGGACCCGCGGGAACGGGCCCCCTCGCTCGCCGCAGCCCCGGCCAGCGCCGACGACGCTCCCTGGGGCAGTCGCGCCGCGAGCCACAACGCATCGAGCAGCTCCTCGGAGGACAGTTCGGAGCGACTGCCTGCCAGAATGCGCCTAAGCTCGTCCAGCATCGCCCGCTATACCGTCCCGCCGAGCCGGTGCAGAACCGCGTCCAGAAGCCCGTCGGCGTCGAGATCCACGCCGCCCGTACGCAGGAACACTGCGTTCAGCAGCTGGTCGGTGGCGAGTTCGCCCCGAGCACGACGGGTCAGGAACGCATGCAGCAGGTCGTCGACCGCAAGGGGACCGACCGAGTCGAGATGGGCGTGGACGATGGCGAGCAGGCGCTCTTCGTCGGGCTCGGGAAGGGCGAGTCTGACACACCGGCGCAGAAAGGCCGGAGGGAAGTCGCGCTCGCCGTTACTGGTGATGACCACGACAGGGAACTCGGAACAGCGCACCCGGCCTCGCACCACCTCGGTGCGGGAGTTCGCGTCCGCGGTGAGGACATCGATGTGCGACTGTTCCTCGGGCAGGCGAGCGAGCTCGGGAATCTCGAACTCGCCTTCCTCGAAGACGTTCAGGAGGTCATTGGGCAGGTCGACGTCGCCTTTGTCGAGCTCGTCGACGAGTAGCACGCGAGGGCGCGCACCTGGCACCAGGGCGGTGCCCAGCGGACCGAGGCGCAAGTACGAGCCGATATCCGGCCCATCGGTCGTGCTGTCGCCAGAGGCCCCGTTCCGGTCCCGGAGCAGGTTCGATTCGCGCAGCCGGCCGATGGCGTCGTATCGATACAGGGCCTCGGCCAGCGTGGTCCGGCTGTTCACCGGCCAGTTGAGGACGGGACCGAGCCTGAGCTCATGCGCGATGGCGTGGGCGAGTGAGGACTTCCCGGTGCCGGGTCGGCCGGTGACCAGGAGGGGCCGCCTCAGATACAGCGCGGCGTTGACGACGTCAGCCTCGGCTCGGCCTATGAGATAGGGCAGCGGCTGGGCCGGCTCGGTCCTCGTGGAGGACGCGGCGTCGAAGCGGCGCCATGGCGGTGCATCGGGGAACTCGACCGCATGCGACTGCCCGTCTCCGCGGAACAGCCGCCAGCCGCTGCCCGGTTCACCTGACAGTGCACCATGATGATCCGTCATCGGACATCCGTTTCTTCCGAAGGGTCCATGAGTCCGAGCCCGCCGGGCAACGCCAGCTCGGTGTCCTCCCAGACCAGTGAAGGCTGGGCGGGGAAGAGGTCGGGGGCGCCGTGTCTGTCGGCCCGGAGGTACCGAATACGTTCGGGCAGCTGATGCAGCGGACCCGCGGATGTCACGTCATTGAGGCGATGGGCGTGCTCGTGACCTTCCGCGGAGCGGTCCCACAGCACCACCGGCACTCCCACGGCCAGGCAGATCTGCAGCAGTTCGTCGCGCACCGCACGGGGGCCGTGCAGCACGACCTGCGTGGTGTCGCGGTGGCTGGTTTCCAGGAGCGCGTACATCTTCTCGGGCGAAGAACACGTCTCGTCCACGACGAACGGAGCGGTCTGCCCGCTCTCCCAGCGGCGGCGAAGAGCGGCTGCCCTGTCCGGTGCACGAAGGGTCACCTCCGGACAGCGCAGCGCCAGCCGGAACTTGACCCCGAGCGGAAGACTTGGGAGGAACTCCATCGAGCTGCCCGCGTCCCACTCGTCGAAGGGCAGATGCAATCCGTCCCGGCCGACGACGATGTCGATCTGGCCCACCTGGTCCGCAGAGTGACCGCTGTCGCCGACCGCGACCGCCATGGACTCGGCGGTCTCCCGGATCAGCCGTCCGACCTCGTGCGGAGAGAGCGGCAGATCTGGCGGTACGACCGTTGACGTCGTCCCGTCCGCGCGCACCGCCCACAGGGCACAGCGGAAGGATTCCGGCTGCCTGGGCTTTCGCACTGCGCCGCACAGTTCGGCGATGAGCCGCACCACGGGCGAGGGGCGGTGTTCCGCCCAGGTGCGGGCGTCGGCGCGGCGCTGGTGCAGTGCGGAGGAGTGGACGCCGAGCCGAGCACACACTTGCTCGGACCAGTACCACAGGGCCGTGCGCCGTGGCTCACCCGTGCAGGCGGCCACGAATTCGACCAGCTTGAGCAGGGCCGGAACGGGTGGTGAACCGTCCGGCAGCGGGCCGCAGTCCGCCAGGGCTTCGAGCTCATCGACCACGTCGGCGAGTTCGCCCTGTGTGGTGCGAGCGCCGCGCAAGGCGAAGGGCAGAGGCGTGTACCGCAGGGCTTCACGCGCCGCGCGGGGCAGCAGACCCGCGTCCTGTGCCGTGGCCTGCTCCAACTCCTTGAGCAGGAGCCGATGTTCTGCCACGGACAGAAGCCGGGATGCGCCGCTTGTACGGCCGAGGAAGAGTAGTTGGTCAAGGGACCGGCGTCCTTGTGCGCCTTGGACGGCCGGCGCTAACGTCTCCGCCAGAGTGGGCAGCGCACGTGCCTCGGATGCGAGGAATCCCGCCAACTCCTCGATGGATGGCGCCGTTTCACCTGGAGGAGTGTCGTAGCCGAGACGAGCCGCGAGAGTGCGGGCATGCTGGGCGCGCTGGGCGGGCGTCTCCAGCAACGACCACAGTTCGGTGGTGAACCTGGCGGTGAGTTCACTGGATACGGAACCTGCGCCGTACCCTGCACTGTGCTGCTCGGGCTCCAGCACGGGCCAGGACGCCCCAGCCCGGACTAGTTCCTCCCGAATGGCCTGCCAGGAAATGGCCCAGCTGCGCCGGACCGTGGTCTGTGAACCCAACGGCCCGTTGCCCGACATCACATGCGCCACCACGAGACCGACCGCGGTGTCGTCGTCTCTGTCCCAGAGCGGACCGCCGCTGAACCCGGGACCGATGGCAGCTCCGGACAGTTGCCCGTCCAGAACCCCGAAGGGGCCGTCGCACCGCTTTACTTCTGTATCGGCGAAGGCAATCTGTTCGCCGCCACCGTGCCAAGCCCGCAGCGACTGCCCTTCGCTCATCTCGCGCCAGGTCACAGGGCGCAGCCAGTCAGGCGCGGGTTCCGTCAGGGCGAGCACGGCGAGATCGCCGTGCCACATCAGTGCGTGCGCGCCAGGGCGCGGCGGTATCCAGAGGTCGAGCCGTGCCGTGCAGGCCCAGCTTTCGACCTGGCCGTGGACGTGAATCCGTAACGTCCCGTGCTCCTCGGACATGGCCTTGTCCGGGTGGCTCGGATCCTGCTGAGCCCGCCCCAGCGCTTCGTTGACGACATGTGCACACGTCAGCAGCGATCGCGGGGACAGCAGGGCCGCCGCGCCGGCGGCCATGGAGGAGCTGCCGCTGAACACGGCGATTCGCGGCACTGACTGCGCCGCACGTCTGAACCATCCCATGGATCAGTCCTGTCGGTCCCCACCGGCAGTGGGCGGATCGGTAGGAGCAATAGGGCTGTTCTGCCAGGTCGCAGCCACCGTCATGGTGGCTCTGCCCGAGGCGCCGACGATGCCCAGCCTGAGGTCCTGGCCGATCTGCAAGCCGAACTCGACCCTGATCTCGTGAGGAGGGTTCGCCGAGGCCGACAGAGCATCGTGCACCTCGTCGAGCAATGGCCCGAGCGGACGCAGAGCAGTCCTCAGTGCGGTCACGGCGGCTGTGGCTGAGCGACTTCCGTCCCGCCGGGAAACCGGAATCGCGGCGCCGAAACCCTCAGGCAGGTCGTGCGCTCCAGGGTGCTCCGCCACGTCCATCGGCACGGCGAGCGGCTCGCCGACATCGGACAGCTCGAGCCGCACCTGTGATCCGTCGGTCAGCGCAAGATCCATGTACTGGGCCATGCGCTCATTGTGCCGATCAAGTCTTCCTGGGGCGGCGGTTTCTGGGAAGCCTCGAAGAATCGGCGCGCGAGCATGTCTTGCTGGTGGCTGTCAGTTCTGGCCGCGCGTCTGCATCCTTCGCTCGTATCGTGCAGGTCTTTGGGCTGTGGTCGGAGCGGTGCGCCGACACGGCCGTCCGTAGCCGTGGCCGGTGGGTTGCAAGGCCAGCGGCTGCTGTTGCGGCCGCATGACTCTTCGTGTGGTCGCCTTTGGGGCTAGATGGCACATTGAGCACATACGGCCGGAGACAACGCGGGCGCCAGCGCACGTCGTTCGGTTCGACAGGTCAAGGACCCTCAGTGCGGATCCGTGATGGGAAGGTTGGCGGCAGCGGGGGCAGGGTGTGGAAGCGGTGCCCCTCAAGGCCGCGAACGCGCTAACGCAGTGAATTAATTTCAATCGCCGGGCACCGGTCCATCACCATCTCGAGCCCGGCTTCACGCGTTCGCTCGTACGCCGCCTCGTCGATCACGCCGAGCTGGAACCAGACGGCCTTCGCGCCGATCGAGGCCGCCTCGTCGGCGACCGGGCCGGCCAGGTCGCTGTTGACGAAGACGTCGACGACGTCGACCGGGAACGGGATGTCCGCGAGTGAGGCGTAGCCCTGTTCGCCGTGGACCGTTTCGGCCTTGGGGTGGACGGGGACGACGCGTTTGCCGAACTGCTGCAGGACCCGGGCGACTCCGTAGGCGGCACGGTCCTGGTTGTTGGACAGGCCCACCACGGCCCAGGTGTCGCCGGTTTCGGTGAGGATCTTGCGGACCGTCTGCGATGTCCCGTACATGTGCGGCTCCTGATCGGTGGGCGAGGCTCTCGGGGGAGTAACGAGGCAGCGGGCTGTGCGATTCCCGGCCCTGCCGCCTGCCGCCTGCCGCCTGCCGCCTGCGCCCGCTCCGGCTCACGGTGCACACCCATTGACACCGGCCTCAGCGCATTCATGAGACTGCGCGGCGTGAACACCGAGGTCGCGGTCCCCGTCAATGTGACAGCCACCGTCGCCCTGCCGGTGGTCCCGGGCGCGCACGCCGGCAACGAAGGGAACGGTTCATGACCGACCAGCGGCACTTCTCCCGCAGAGGGTTCATCGGCGCGGCCTCCGCGCTGACCGCCGCGACGCTGATGTCCCGCGTCGCGCAGGCGGAGTCGGCGGCGGCCGCACCCGGCAGCGAGCGCGAGGGCACGCGTATCGACCGACACGCCTTGGTGTCCCGGCATCGCGTCGTGCGCCACCGCAGCGACCTCGACCTGCCGGTCCAGGTCGGCAACGGCCGGTTCGCCTTCGGCGCCGACGTGACCGGCCTGCAGACCTTCGTCCCGTTCAACACCCTGTCCGACTGGGCCTGGCACGCCGACCCGCTGCCGCCCGGCAAGGAGATCGCGGACTACCGGGGCACCGTCTGGGACACGTACGGCCGCGACGTCCTCTACTGGACGGACGACGACAACGAACCCGAACTCCACAACTGGCTGCGGGAGAACCCCCACCGGGCCAACCTCGGCCGCATCGGTCTGCGGCTGCTCAAGGACGACGGCAGCGAGGCCGCCGAGGCCGACCTCACGGACACGGTGCAGGAACTCGACCCGTGGACGGGCGTGCTGCGCAGCTCCTTCCGGCTCGACGGGTATGCGGTGACGGTCGAGACCGCCTGCCACCCCGGCAAGGACGCCGTCGCCGTACGCATCGAGTCGCCGCTCGTGCGGCTCGGCCGCCTGTCGCTGTTCCTGCACTTCCCGTACGCGACCGCGGCCGGACGGAACAAGTTCGAGGCCCCGTACGTCGGACTCTGGGACCGTCCCGAGCAGCACACCACCACGCTCCGCCGCCGCGGCCGCACCCCGGTCGTCACGCACACCATGGACGCCACGCGGTACGAGGTCGGCCTCGCGCTCTCGCCCGGCGCACGGATCAGCCGGCCCGACCCGGCGCGGCACCGCTACGACGTGACGAGCGGCGGTGAACGACTCGATGTGACAGCTCACTTCGCACCGGAGATCGACGGCGCCGTGCCACCCGCCGCCGAAGTGGTGCGGCAGAGCGAGACCTGGTGGCCGCGGTTCTGGCGGACCGGCGGGGCGGTCGAGCTGTCGGCGAGCGAGGATCCGCGGGCGCACGAGTTGGAGCGCCGTATCGTCCTGAGCCAGTACCACCTCGCCGTGAACGACGCGGGCAACGACCCCGCCCAGGAGTCGGGACTGGTCAACAACGGCTGGTTCGGCAAGTTCCACATGGAGATGTACTGGTGGCACGCCTTCCAGTACGGGCTCTGGAACCGCTGGCCGCTCCTGGACCGCAGCACCGACATCTACACCCGCCTGCTGCCCACCGCACGAAGGCTCGCGACGTCCCAGGGCTTCTCCGGCGCCCGCTGGCCGAAGATGACGACGGCGTACGGCGACGCCATCGGCCGCGAGTCACCCGGCACCCCGACCTGCCTGCTGATCTGGCAGCAGCCCCACCCGCTCTTCCTCGCGGAACTCGACCACCAGGCCCACCCGGGACGGTCCACGCTGCTCAAGTGGCGCGAAGTCGTGCACGAGAGCGCCGAGTTCATCGCCTCGTTCGCCCACCGCGAGGACAGCGGCCGGTACGTCATCGGCCCGCCGATCATGTGCTGCAACGAGCGCAACCCGTCGGCCGAGACCCTGAACCCGGCCTTCGAGCTGTCGTACTGGCGCTTCGGGCTGCGCATCGCACAGGAGTGGCGCGAGCGCCTCGGCCTGGCGCGCGAGCCGCACTGGGACGCCGTCCTCGACGGCCTCGCCCCGCTGCCCGTCGAGGACGGCGTCTACGTCCTGTACGAGGGTGTGCCCGACATGTGGACCGAGCGCAACACCAACCACCCCGATCCGGTGGCACCGTTCGGGATGCTGCCCGGTGACGGCGTCGACGTGGAGGTGATGCGGGCGACGACCCGCAAGGTCCGTGAGACATGGCCGGTCACCGACCTGTACAGCTGGGACTTCCCCCTCCTGGCGATGAACGCCGCCCGGCTCGGCGAACCCGGCCGCGCCGTGGACTACCTGCTGCACGAACGGTTCGGCTTCACCGACACCGGGCTGCCCGCCAGCGGCAAGAGCGGGGTGCCCTCCCCGTACTTCCCCGCCGCCGGAGGCCTGCTCTATGCCGCCGCCATGATGTGCGCCGGCTGGGGCGACTCACCCGGCGGTCCGGTGGGGGAACGGGGGCGTCCTGGACCGCGAGGAACCGCGCCCGGATTCCCGGACCAGGGCTGGACGGTGCGCTGGGAGGGCCTCGCGCCCGCCCTGTGAACTGCGGCCCCCACAGGGCGTGTTCGGCGCCTGCGCCCCGGAATGCGCCGTCACGGGTGGCCCGCACAGTTCGTTCTGCACTGTCCGTGTGTGCATACGCATGGCACGATTGGGGATCAAGTCCCCTACTGTGCCGAGGAGTTGCCCGTGGAGCCGTTGACCGGCGGGGATCCGCGGCAGGTCGGCCCCTATCGGATCCTGATGCGTCTCGGTGAAGGCGGGATGGGGCGGGTCTACTTGGGGCGCTCGCCCGGCGGCCGGACCGTGGCCGTGAAGCTCGTGCACGCCCCACTCGCCTCGACCCCGGGTTTCCGGGAGCGGTTCGCCCGCGAGGTGCACGCCTCGCGCGCCGTCTCCGGTGCGGGTACCGCGCCCGTCGTGGCCGCCGATCCGGAGGCCGATGTGCCCTGGCTGGCCTCCGCGTACATACCCGGGCCTTCGCTGTCGGAGACCGTGTACCGGTACGGACCTCTGCCGGAACCCGCGCTGTGGCGCCTCCTTGCGGGCCTTGCCGAGGCCCTGGAGGTGGTGCACGCCACCGGGCTCGTGCACCGGGACCTGAAACCGTCGAACGTCCTGCTGTCCCTCGACCGCCCGGTGCTGATCGACTTCGGGATCGCACGGGCCGCCGACGATGCGGCGCTGACCGGGACCGGACTCGTGGTGGGTTCGCCCGGATACATGTCGCCGGAGCAGGCCGAGGGGCAGATGGTGACCGCGGCAGGAGACCTGTTCGCGCTGGGCGCGGTGCTCGCGTTCGCGGCGACCGGGAACAATCCGTTCGGCGGCGGCTCAGGACCCGAACTGCTGTACCGGATCGTGCACCATGAACCGGACCTGACCGGTGCACCGGAAGAGTTCGCCTCGGTCGTACGGGAGTGTCTGAGCAGACGGCCGGAGAGCAGGCCGAGTCCGAGCGCGCTCAAGGCACGGGCCGCAGCGCGCACCGAGCCAGGTGGTGACTGGCTGCCCGCTCCCGTCGCCTCGGCCATCGCACGCCGTGGCGAAGTGCTGCTCAACCTCGAGGCCGAGGAGATCGCCCCGGGTTCGGTGGCGGACCGGGTCCCGCCCACCGCCGTGGTCACCGAGGTGACACCGCCCCGGCCCGCCTCTCCTCATACGGCCCCCACGCGCACGGCCGGGGCCGATGCGCCGACCCCGCCACCGTCCGGGTTCGGCCCACCGCCCGCTCCGCACGCCTTTCCTCAGACGTCGCCTCCGTACGCCTCCGGACATGGCGCCTTTCACCACCCCGCGCCTCCGGGGCCCACGTATCCGCAGCCCACATATCCGGGGCCCGCCAAGGATGTGGCGCGGCGCCGCGGTGGGGTGATCGCGGCTGTCGTCGCGCTCGCCGTCGCCGGAGTCGTCGGCGTGGCCCTCGCGCTCAACTCCGGTGACGGGGACGGATCGTCGGGTGCGCAGGGCGGCGGCGCGACCTCGTCCGCTCCCGCCGTCGAGCGCTCCGAAGCGCCTCCCGTGGCGGATTCGCAGCAGCCGACCGAGCCGGAAGCCGAGGACCCGTCGCCTGTGACGGGCGAATGGCGCGGCACGTACACCTGTCTTCAGGGAAACACCGGCCTGACGCTGACGATGTCCGAGGACTCGGGGACCGTAGCGGCCACGTTCGACTTCTACGCGGTGGACTCCAACCCCGACGTCCCGCCGGGCACCTTCGCCATGAAGGGCACCTTCTCGGGAGGGCGCCTGGAGCTGCTGGGCGACCGCTGGATCCAGCAGCCCGAGGACTACCTCATGGTGGGGCTCGCGGCCGATGTCGACGGAGAGTCGCCGCAGACGATCACGGGCACCGTCATGAACGACGACGGGACGCCGTCGGACAGCTGCTCCACGTTCACCGTCCAGAAGAACTGAACGCGAGGAGTCCGGGCAGTGCACGACCGGCCGTGCTCCCTGCTCCGGGCCCGGACCAGGGAGCCACGGCCGGGTGCTGCCTATCGGATCAGGGAGCCCACGGCTGGATGCTGCCTAAGCGATGGCCTGGAGCGCCGCCGTGACCGTGTCCAGGAAGCGCGTGTGCGCCTGCGGGCTCGGCGGGAGTTCCGGGTTCCAGGGCGCGGTGCGCACGGTCGAGGCGAAGTCCGCCGGCAGGGCGCCCGCGTGGGCGCGGACATCGACGAGGACGAGATCCGGTGCGAGCGCGGCGGCCTCGGACCAGGAGACCGTCGACCAATTGGCACCCGGACCCTCGGCGGGCTCCAGCAACAGGACGCCGAGGCCGGTCAGCTCGCTCAGATCGGGCCAGGCGTGGGGGCGGGCGAGATGCACCGAGCCCCCGTCGGCGGGGGAGAGGGCCAGGACGCGCAGCCGCGGGTCGGCGGCCGCGCGAAGCGTCAACCGCTGCTCCGCGGCGGTCAGTTCGGCCTCGGCGGCCTCGTCGGCGGCCGCGCCGAGCGAGCGGGCCAGCTGCGCGAAGCTCTCGCGGACCTGGGTGAGCGTACGGCCCCGGCTCACATCGACGGCGACCACCGGGATGTGCTCCTCCAGGTGCTTGGCCGCCTCGGGCGTGATGCCGTACGTCTGCCCGCCGCCGTAGGTCACCGCCACGATCAGGTCGGGGTCCGCGGCGAGCAGCGCGTCCACGTCGAGGGCCGCGCCGGCCCCGTAGAACGGAAGCCCGGCAAGCGGCAGCTCGCCCGCCTTCGCCGGGTCCGGTACGGCCGGGTCGTCATGGCTCGACCCGAAGATGCCGGCCGGGCGCAGACCGTGGTCCCACAGCGCCGCGCCGACCTGTATGTACGCGACCAACCGGGTCGGCCTGCGGGCCGCGACCACCAAGTGACCGCGGTCGTCCGTGAATTCCCAGGCTGCTGCCGTGGGGGCGATCGCTGTAGGGGGCGAGATATCAGGTGCGGATTCGGATTTCATGGAGCCTCCATCCATTCCGCGGGGTACCTGCCCCTGTTCGCCCGCCCACAAGCCCCCGGGGGGAACGTCACACAGCGTTGCCGTTGCCGGGGTGCCCGGGCGGCTCGGGTGCATGGCGCTCACCACCCGCCACGTGCGCATACGCTGGGCGGATGCAGGACGAGTACCGCACCGTGGCCCACGAGGGTGTGCACGAGACCGAGGTCAACCGCTCCCGTTTTCTGTGCGCGCTCGCCCCGGCGGCCACCGAACAGGAGGCCCAGGCCTTCGTCGCCCGGATCCGCAAGGAGCACCCGACGGCGACGCACAACTGCTGGGCGTATGTGATCGGCGCGGACGGCGGGGTGCAGAAGGCCAGCGACGACGGGGAGCCGGGTGGTACGGCGGGGTTGCCGATGCTGCAGATGCTCACGCGCCGCGAGATGCGGTACGTCGTCGCCGTCGTCACCCGCTACTACGGGGGCGTGAAGCTCGGTGCCGGCGGGCTCATCAGGGCGTACGGGGGCGCGGTCGGCGAGGCGCTCGACGCACTCGGCACGATCACCAAGCGCCGGTTCCGGCTGGTCACCGTGACCGTCGACCACCAGCGCGCGGGCAAGCTGCAGAACGATCTGCGCACGGCCGGACGCGAGGTGCGGGACATGCGGTACGGGGAGGCGGTGACGCTGGAGATCGGCCTTCCGGACGCCGATGTCGACGCCTTCCGCGGCTGGCTCGCGGACGCGACGGCGGGCACGGCGACGCTCGAGATCGGCGCGGAGGCGTACGGGGACGCGTGACCGTGACGGCACGCGCCAACCGCACGTACGCACAGCCAACCCCGCACGTACGCAACGCTTCAGTCCGCCCCCGGCTCCGCGGCCGTGAAACGCTCGAAGCCCGCGTGGAAGGCCGTGCCCTCGGGGTCGGTCTCGTTGTAGTGGAAGGCCGAGACGCCGCAGCCGCGGGCGGCGAAGGCGTCGCCCGTGTAGGCCGCGACGGTCTTGCCGTCGAGGGCGAGCTCCACCTTGATCCGCCCGTCACCGGCCGGCGTACAGGTCAGCGCCATGTCGATCTCCTGTTGGCTCTTCACCTTCAGGCCGAGGTCCGCGAGGTTCTTCTCGACGACCCGGTCGTGCTGGAACTCCCCCTTGTGCCGGAACTCCCGCACGATCAAGGCCTCCTGGCCCGTGGTCACATAGCCCGACCAGCGGGAGCCCTTCTCGTAGTCGCCGGAGCCGTTGCACCACAGACCGATCCCGCCGTCACCCCCGAACCAGGCCGCCTGGGTGCTGATCCGCACCGCGGACGTGGCCGGCTCGAAGGGCGCCTGCGGCCACACCTCCAGCTGGAGCCTGGGGCTCACCAGCATGGTGCCGCCCTTGTGCGTGACCTTCCCCAGGTCCGGGTCCTTGTGCGTCCAGTCGCCGGAGTCGGTCAGATCGTCGGCGTACGACTGCGGCGGCGAGTCCGTGGACTTCCCCGGGCCCGACGCACCGCCGCCCGATCCGTCCCCCCTCGTGCTGAGCACGACGGCGAGCAGCACGGCCGCGACCGCGCTGCCGGCCGCGAACCCCCACAGGCGCAGCTGCCTGCCCCGGTCGCCGTCGCGGTCGCCATAGACGGTTCCGGGCGATGGGCGGGGCGCGAGCGACACGGTCGGCGTGCCGTCCACCGCCTCCGCCGCCCCCGCGAGCCGGGTGACGAGCTGGGCCGCGGTGGGACGCTGCGCAGGATCCTTGCGCAGACAGTCGGCGATCACCGAACGCACCGGTTCCGGCACCGCCGTCAGATCGGCCTCGTCCTCGCATACGGCGACCAGGACTTCGTAGGAGCCGGAGCCGTCGAATGGATGCCGGCCGGTGGCGGCGAAGTACAGCGTGCTGCCGAGCGAGAACACGTCCGACGCACTGGTGACACGCTGCGCCCTGACCTGCTCCGGTGACATGTAGGAGGGGGAGCCGACCAGGCTGCCCGGTGTGGTGAGCGCCGACTCGAGCAGACGGTCGTCGCGGGCGATGCCGAAGTCGATGATGCGCGGCCCGTCCGGCGAGAGCAGCACATTGGACGGCTTGATGTCCCGGTGGACGATCCCCACCCGGTGCACCTGCGCCAGCGCGTGCGCGACGGCCAGGGCGAGCGACTGGAGCCGGCCGGAGGCCAGCGGCCCGCTGCCGCTCACGTGCTCACCGATCGTCGGCCCGGGCACGAACTCGCTGACGATGTACGGGGTACGCCCGGTCAGATCGGCGTCGAGGACCCGCGCCGTGGCCAGCTCGCCGACCCGGCTGGCCGCGCCGAACTCCCGGCGGACACGGGCGAGCGCGATCTCGTCGTACTCCTTGCCCGGGAGCAGGAACTTCACGACGACCTGCCGGCCCTCCGGGTCGCGGGCGAGCCAGACGACTCCCTGCCCGCCGCGGCCGAGCTCGCGCTCGCAGACGTATCCGGCCACCGCGCCGTGCATCCGTGGATCCATGCCCCGCCCCCTCGCCGCCGGACCGCCACGATCCCCGACTCCGTCCGGTTCACGGCTGTTTCGCAGCGTATCGGCTCTCCTGGCCGCGAAAGGCCTCTTGGCCGGGTCTGCCGCAGAGCCGGCGCACAGCTGTGGCCGAGTCGTCGCGTTTGTCAGGGCCATGTTCAGGTGCCTCGCGTTGCCTCTAATCTCGGCTCAGCACAGCCGCACCACGGCCCACCGCCGGCGCAGGGCCGGCCGGGGGCCGTCACCGTGGGGGGAACCACCATGTGGCACGTATCGAGTGTGCCGCCCGGGCCCGAACGCAGACCCCGTGCCCGCAGAAGAGCGCGGCGGACAGCGATCACGACGCTGGCCGCCGCATCGCTCGCCGTGACGCTGCTCCAGGCGCCAGCCACCGCGCAGCCCGAGGGGGGAGACCCGGGCGGCGCGGTCGCCAAGAGCGAGGCGGTGAACGCGCAGGCCGCACCGGCGCCGTACGAGATGCCCACGTACGACCCGGCGCCGCGCACCCGCGCCGAAGAACCGCCGCCGCGGCCCGCACCGGAGTCGTACGAGGACTTCCGGCCGGGTCTGCGCAGGCTGCTCGAGGACCTGCGCTCCGGCCGCCTCAACGAGGAAGCCTTCGTCAACCACGCCTACGCCAAGCTCGGTTACCTGGGCGGTGTGCCCCAGCACTACCGGGACGACCAGCTGCCCGCGGAGCAGCGGGTCATCCTCGGGATGACGCTCGGCCGTGAACTCGCCGGTCTCGGCCACCCCGTGCGCCGGAGCATCCAGAACCGGATGGCCCAGGCCGACATCCTGCGTCCCCTGATCGCCCGCCAGGCGGAGACTCCTGCGGCGCTCGCCGTCCCGCTGAGCGAGTGCGGGCAGCGGGGCAAGCTGCCGGGCGTGTTCGACTGCCTGCACCAGAGCGCCAACTTCTCGGTGTTCTACAACGCCGCGGGCGACAACGCCGTCAACCCGTACGACGGCTCCGGTGACGCCGCCCAAGGGGACGTGCAGGACAACGGAGTCCCCAACTACGTGGAGCGGATGACCCGTTCGCTCGAAGAGGGACGCAAGACGTACTCCTCGCTCGGCTACGCTCCCCGCGAGGACCACGACAAGAAGGTCACCCTCTTCCTCGGCTCGACGCACGTCGAACCCGGTGTGGGCTTCGTCCAGCCCTATGAGCTCGCCGACGCGAACATCATCCACATCGGCACGGACTTCGACTCCTCGGACGTGGCGGAGGAGTTCTATCTGCCGCGCCATGAGCTGTTCCACTCGATGCAGTACAAGTACGTCGGCTGGAGCCTGATCTGGAACATGCGGAGCCTCAACGCGTGGATGGAGGCGACCGCCGAGTGGGGCGCCCATCAGGCCGTGGCCGCCGACCCCGCGGTTCCCTCCGGCAGCCGCTACATCTACGCCAACGACCTCGACGAATTCCTGGCGCGGCCCGAGGAGGAGCTGACCAAGCAGGACGGCTTCGGCGGCGGACGCCAGTACGGGGCGTTCATCTTCGCCGAGTTCCTCGACGAGCGGCTCGGCGCGGATGCGATCCGGCACTCGTGGGAGCGGATCGAGGACGCCTGGTTCCCGGACGGCGCCACCGAGATCCGCGACATGATCACGGACGACTACGACCGTGATGTGCACGAGGAGATCCGCGTCTTCGGTGTCGCCAACTACCAGCTGTGCGGCGGCAGTACGGCCGCGGACTACGGCTCGTACTGGCGCTACCAGGACGGCGACGCCGACGACTGGTGCAGCGCCTTGGGCACCACCGGAGCGGACGGCCCCCTCGCGGTGGCCCGCCCCAAGCACGAGACCATCACCCTGCCCGCCGACGGCAAGGCCTCCGGGAAGTGGACCGTCAAGGGCGGCGGGGTGCACTACGTGGACCTCGTCGGTCAGGCCGACCCCTCCAAGCTCTGGAACATGGCCGTCCGCACGATGCAGGACGACGACAAGCGCCTGACGTTCACCGTCGTCAACTGGGAGAAGATTCCCCGCCGTTGCCTCGCGGACGACAAGAGCGCCCGTGAGGAGGACAAGACTCTCGACACGCGTATCGGCGGCAACTGCAACGTCGTCACGCTGATGATCAGCCACGGCCGGCCCGGTGACGGCGAGGAGGAAGGCCGCTGGGAGACCAAGTACACCTCTCTGTTCGGCGGTTCGGTCGGCACCACGGACGTGCAGATCGGCGTCCAGCCGGGCGGCAACCTGATCACTCAGGGCGGCACACCCAGCGCGGGCACCAAGACCACCGAGGTGGGCCTGCGGCACAGGCCCACGAACTACGAGGCCGTCTCGGCCGTGGCCTGCCACTGCGAGGGCTGGGGCATCCAGGTCACCCCGCCGGGCGGCGTCGGCCAGTGGAGCGGCTGGTCGCACGGTGTCCAAGGGCTCTCGGAGAACGCCGAGATCACGGAGTTCACCACGACACCGACCACCGCGAAGTCGACGGTCCGTCTGGTCGGCACCGACTACCCGGTGTACGTCACGCATGAGTACCGGCCGTCCGCACGGCCCGAGTTGTACGACGTCACCGTGACGGTCACGTCCCTCGCGCCGCCCGGCGACCAGCCGCACATCAGCTATCGCCGGGTCGTCGACTGGGACGTGGAGCCGACACCGCTCAAGGAGTACGTCACCCTCAAGGCGGACCATCCGAAGGTCGAGTTCGCCAGCGACTACGGACTCGCCGGACCCGACCCCGGATCCGGCCGGCCCAAGCTGCACCACGAGGGCTCCTTCACCGACGCCGGACCGTACGACCAGGGCACCGTCCTGGACGTGAGCGTTCCGGTGGAGCCGGTGCCGGGCAATCCCAATGCGGGTCTGGTGGGCGAGTTCCACCTCTATTACGGTGCGGCGGCCACCGAGGCCAAGGCACTCGAGGCCCTCAACGCGGTGAACGCGCCCGTGTACTCGCTCGCCAAGCCGAGTACGCCGGGGAACCCGGGCAGCGGGGCGCCGGCCACGTTCGTGCTCGGGTACCGGCCGGTGACCTGAGCCGGGCGCGGTGAACGGGTAGGAGGCGGGCGGCCGGTCCTGACGACGGCCGCCCGTCGCCTGTCCGGGGCCTGAGCCGCCGCTGGGCAGGGCGTATCGTGCAAGGTCGGCGCGGTACGTGGGAAGGATTCATCAGCAGTGGGGGACGACGAGCCGCGGGGGCGGGACGAGGAGCTGCGGGTGCTCGGCGGACCCCGCGAAGAGCAGCAGGTGCCTGGTGAGCGGCGCGAAGAGGCGCGAGTGGCCGGTGGGCCCCGCAAAGAGGCGCGAGTGACCGGCGGTCGGCACGAAGGCGCGCCGGTGTTCCGTGGGCGGGACGACGAGGTGCGGCGGATCGACGAGCTGCTCGCGGCCGCCCGCGACGGGGTGAGCGGGGCGCTGCTCGTCCATGGGGAAGCCGGGATCGGCAAGACCACGCTGCTCGATTACGCCGCCGCTCGGGCGGCCGACGGGATGCGCGTGCTGCGCATCGAGGGCGTCGAGTCGGAGACGGACCTCGCCTTCGGGGGGCTGCACCAGCTGTTCCTGCCCGCGCTCGACCTCCTCGACCGGCTGCCGGACGCGCAGGCCACGGCGCTGCGGGCGATCTTCGGCCTGGCCGGCGGCGCGGTGCACGACCGCTTCGTCGTGGGCCTGGCCGCGCTGTCCACGCTCGCGGAGGCCGCGGCCGAGCGCCCGGTGCTGTGTGTGATCGACGACGTGCAGTGGCTCGACCAACCGTCCGTGGACGTCCTGGCGTTCGCTGCCCGCCGGCTGTGCGCCGAGGGTGTCGTGATGCTGTTCGGGCTGAGGGACGGGGGTGGGTCCGGAGCGGGGCATACCGGCCGTGGGTCCGGATCGGGGGATACGGGCGACGCGTCTGTCACGGACGACGCGCCTCGGTTCAAGGGCATACCCCGGCTCCCTCTCGCGGGCCTCGACCGTCAGTCGGCCGCGGCTCTGCTGACCGGGCTGCTGCCGCCGGTCGCGGACCGGATCGCCGAGCAGGCGCAGGGCAATCCGCTCGCCCTGCGCGTCCTTGCCGACGCGCTCACGCTGGCCCAACGGGAGGGACAGCTGGGCCCGTTGGCGCTGCCGGACGACGTCTCCCCGCTGCCCGGCCGCCTGCAGGATCTCATCGCGCAACGGATCGGACGGCTGCCCGCGGCCACCCGAGCCGTGCTCACGGTGGCCGCCGCCGACGACACGGGGGAGCTCGCCGTGGTGGTGGGGGCCATCGGCCGGTTCGGTGGCACGGTGGCCGACCTCGAACCCGCCGAACAGGCCGGAATCGTACGGCTTTCGGCCGCGGCCGTGCGCTTCGGGCACCCGCTGAGCCGGTACGCGGCCTATCAGTCCGCGCCGCTCGCCCGGCGCATTGCCGCCCATCAGGCGCTCGCGGCGGCGCTGGACTCCGAACGGCATGCGCACCGCCGCGCCTGGCACCTGGCCGCCGCGGCGACCGGCCCCGACGAGCAGGTCGCCAGGGAGCTGGAACGGGTCGCCGCCTGGGCCGGCAGCCGGCAGGGGGCGGCCTCCGCGTCCGCGGCGTACGAGCGGGCGGCGCAGCTCACGGCCGACCCGCACCTGCGCGCACGGCGTCTGATCGACGCGGCGCAGAAGGCGAGCGAGTCCGGCCAGGACGAACGCTGCCGCCGCCTCGCCGACCAGGTCCCGCTTCCGCTGTCGGACCCGGCCTCGGCGGCGGACCTCGCCCGGGCCCGCGCGGTCGTCGAGCTGGGATACGGCAGCCCGGTGCGGGCGGCTCGCACGCTGCTCGCGTGCGTGGACGAGCTGGGGCTTGTCGGCGGCGACACACTGGGGTTCGCCGGCAGCGACCCATTGGGGCTTGCCGACGGCGACACATCGAGGTTCGCCGACCGCGACACATTCGGGCTCGTCGGCAGCGACACGTCGGGGCTCGCCGGCGCCGACAAGATGGCGCCCCTGCTGACCGAGGCGCTGCACGCGGCGCTGTCCGCGGAGGACACCGGGCTGCTGGCGGAGATCGCCGCCCGCGCTCCGCACCTGCCCGAACTGGCCGTTGCGGCCTGGCTGTTCCCGATCGGGGCGCCCGACTCGCCCGCCGCACACCCGCCACCCGCCGGTCACGACTCCCCACCGCCCACCGGCGACGACCACATGGCACTCCTGATGGCCGCCCACTGCGCGCATCTCCTCGCCGACCACCCCCGCGCGTACGAGCACGCCACCGCAGCCGTCGCCCGGTGTCGCGCCAGCGGGATCGGCGGCTGGCTGCCCACGGCGCTTGATCTGCTCGCGCGGGTCGAGACGGCGCTCGGCAGGACCGGCCACGCGCAGGAGCACGCCACCGAGGGGCTCTACCTCGCCGACTCTTACGACCTGGACCACCGGGCAGCCCATCTGCGCTCCCGCCTTGCGCTGCTCGCCGCCGTCCAGGGCCGCGAGGCGGACGTGCGCGAGCAGGCCGAGGAAGCTCTCGCCTACGCACGCCCGCGTGGCGTCGGACGGGCCACGGCGGACGCCCTGCACGCGCTCGGGCTGCTCGAACTCGGTCTGGGTCGCGCCGAGTCGGCGCTCGCACAGTTGCGTGCCGCGGCCCGCGAACGGGCCCACCCCGCACTCGCGCAGCACCTGCTCCCGGACCTCGTCGAGGCCGCCGTCCGCGCCGGGCGGCCGGACGAGGCGGGGGAACCGGCGGCCCGCCTCGCGGCCTGGGCCGCCACCGTCGGGCAGCCCGCGCTCACCGCGCTGTCCCACCGCTGCACGGCCCTGACCGGCCCGGACGAGCAGGCGGCCGAGCACTACACGCAGGCCCTGGTCCTGCACGAGCACGGCAGCGCGCACGACCGCGCCCGCACCGCACTCCTCTACGGAGAGTGGCTACGGCGCCGACGCCACAACGTCGAGGCCCGCGAGCACCTGCGTACCGCGATGGAGATCTTTGCGAGAGCGGGCGCCGCGCCATGGGCGGACCGGGCACGCGCCGAGCTCGAAGCCGCCGGGGAAGCGCACGACCCGGGCACGGACACCCGGATCGGCCGGCTCAGTCCGCAGGAACGCGAGGTCGTACGGCTCGCCGCCACCGGGGCGACCAACCGCGAGATCGCCACGCAGCTGTTCCTCAGCCCGCGCACGGTCGGCCACCACCTCTACCGCGCCTTCCCCAAGCTCGGCGTCAGCTCCCGTACGGAACTGTCCGACCTTCTGGAGTCATGAGGCGGAAGGCACCGAGTAGACCATCCGGATCTCCGTGACCCGGAAGCCGGCGCGCGCGAAGGCCGCGGCCATCGGCACGTTCCCCTGGTCCGTGGTGGCGGTGATCCGCTCCGCGCCGGCCGCGGCCTGGAAGCGGGTGATCTCGGCGAGCACCTCGTCCACGTAGCCACGGCCGCGGAACTCCGGGAGCACCCCTATATAGCCGACATTGCGGGCATACGGTGTCGCCGAGGGAATCGCCAGGCCCACGACCGCGCCGTCGGCGTCGTACGCGAGCCGCCACCAGTCGCGTTCCCCGAGGCAGTCCAGATAGAAGTCCATCGCCTTGCGGGCCGCGGCATCCGCGCCGACTTCGGCGATGTCCTTACGGGTACTTGCGTCCAGGCTGCCCTCGGCGATCCCGCGGAACACCGGCAGGAACTCCTCGTCCGTGGCGGCGGCAAAGGTCAGCCGGGTCCCGGCGGCCGGCAGTGCGGCGTCGGGTGTCCACTCCAGTTGCAGCCGCTCCACCACGTGGCTCAGTCCGGCGGCCAGCGCGCCGTCGTGGCGCCACTCGGCGGCGGCGGACACGGCCGGGTCGTCGCGCCAGCCGTCGGTGAGCTTCACGGTGAGGATCGGCAGGTCGGCCGCGCCCCGCGCCGTGAAGCTCTCGAGGCCGGCGGCCAGCAGGCCCGCCGCGACCTTGGCGCGGTCCGGCACCGAGGCGTCCACCCACAGGCAGTCGAGATCGACCGGGTGCTCGGCGGTCGACTGCCCCCACCACAGCGCGCGGCCCACCACCCGGCCCTCGTCCTCGGCCAGCCAGGTCCACTCGGGCCGGTACATCCGCTGGCGCAACTCGTCCAGGTAACGGTCGGCGGGAATCCAGCCCACGGGCTCGTCGACCACGACAGCCGCCACGCGGTCGGTGTCGGCGTCGGTCGCAGATCGGAACAGCATGCGTTCTCCAAGGTCTTGGTGTGTGCCATCAACCTAGGAAGCCGGCCGGGCGGGCCGGTATCGGTCGCCATGACTTAATGCGGTCATGGCGTGACCACGGCAATCGGTGCATGACAAAGGGACGGCGACCGCGCAGGTCGCCGTCCCTGGATGTCCAAGAAGCCGGCTGTTCGTTGGGGGATCCCCGATGGAGACGGCGAAGCCCCGGTTGCTGCTCAGCCGGCGTCGCGTTTGCGATAGCGGATATGGGTGGTCAGCGGTGAGTGGAGCACCTCGACGGGCTCGAAATCGAACGTCTCGACGCCGTCGAAAATGCGCTCGCCGCTGCCGAGCAGCACGGGTGCGATGTCGAGGGTGAGTTCATCGATCACGCCGGCGGTGAGTGCCTGGCGAACCGTCGAAGCGCCACCGGCGATGTCCACCCCCTTGCCGTCGGCGGCTTCGAGCGCCTGCGCGTAAGCGGCGGCGAAGCCTTCGGTGACGAAGTGAAAGGTGGTCCCTCCCTCCATCTTGATCGGTTCGTGGGCGTAGCGAGTGAGCACGAAGACCGGGGCGTGGTACGGGGGCTCGGGGCCCCACCATCCGTCCCACGCCTCGTTCCACTCGCCTCGGACCGGCCCGAACATATTTCGGCCCATGACGTAGGCGCCACGCGGTCGCATCAGCCAACTGACGGCCGTCTTGTTGGCTCCGGTCGCGCGCGGGTCGCCGATATGCCAGAGATGCAGCTCTTTACCGCGCTTGCCCAACGGATTCTCGCGGCTCTGCTCGGGTCCGGCGACGAAGCCGTCGAGCGAGATGGACATGTGGCAGGTGGTGTCGGACATCAGCCTCTTTCCCAAAGATGGGTCGCGGGTTGCCGTGAGGTCGTCGGACCGCCCGGGAACGGTCCAGGAAATCGTGCTATTTCGGTGCGTACGTGGCCACCACGATCCCGCTGGTGAGCGTGGTGCTGCCGGTGTGCTTGAGGTGGGTGACGTCCAGGCCGTCCAGGATGCGCTCCCCTCCACCGGCGATGACGGGCAGGATCCACAGGTGGAACTCGTCCACCAGGCCATGCTCGATCAGGGTCCGGTCGCTGTCCCCCGTACCGAACTTCAGGATGTCCCGGCCCGGCTGCCGCTTCAGCTCCGCCACCGCCTCCGCCAGGTCGCCGGACAGGACGGTCGCGTTCCAGGGAGCATCCCCGGCGGGCAGCGTGCGCGAAGCGACGTACTTCGGCATGGAGTTGATGTGGTCGGCGTAGGCATCGGACCGCTGCGGCCAGGCCTGGGCGAAACCCTCGTAGGTCTTGCGGCCCAGCAGCAGTGCGTCGGCGCGGTCCGCGAGTTTGGCCGCGTAGGCGTCGTGCTCGTCGTCCCAGTAGGGCGGCCCGTATTTCTCCGGCGTCGAGATCACGCCGTCGAGGGTCAGGAACGTCGTCTCCACCAGCTTGCGCATGGTCGTCTCCAGATACGTTCGGGTGCGAAGTGTGACGGAAGTGGTGCGAATCTACGAGGGCAGCGGGAGGGTCCGGTATCGGGCGCCATGACGTAATGCGTCGATGAGGTCGATGCGTTCCGAGGTCGGTGGTAAGTCAGGTGCCGTCAGGCGTTAGCGTGGTGGCTGTCGATCCGGCTTGCTGGGCCGACGGGTGCTGTTTTCTGGGGTCACTGAGAGAAATTGCAGGTCAGAGCGGTTCTATGAGAGTGCTGCACACATCGGACTGGCACTTGGGGCGGGCCTTTCACCGCGTCAGCCTGCTCGACGCCCAGGCCGCGTTCATCGATCACCTCGTATCCGTCGTACGCGAGGAGCGGGTCGACGCGGTCGTCGTCGCCGGGGATGTGTACGACAGGGCCGTGCCGCCGCTGTCCGCCGTGGAGCTGTACGACGACGCCCTGCACCGGCTCGCCGACCTCGATGTGCCGGTCGTGATGATCTCCGGAAACCATGACTCGGCCCGCCGCCTCGGCGTGGGCGCCGGCCTCATCGGCAAGGCGGGCATCCACCTGCGCACCTCACCTGCCGCGTGCGCCACCCCGGTGGTGCTCGCCGACGAGCACGGCGACATCGCGTTCTACGGACTGCCGTATCTCGAACCGGCCCTGGTCAAGGACGAGTTCAAGGTCGACAAGCCCGCCCACGAGACGGTGCTCGCCGCGGCCATGGACCGCGTGCGCGCCGATCTTTCCGTACGGGCGGCAGGCACCCGTTCCGTCGTGCTCGCGCACGCCTTCGTGACGGGCGGCGAACCCAGCGACAGCGAGCGGGACATCACCGTCGGCGGCGTCCAGTCCGTGCCGGCCGGGGTCTTCGACGGCGTCGACTACGTGGCGCTCGGCCATCTGCACGGCTGCCAGACCCTCACCGAACGCGTCCGCTACTCCGGCTCCCCGCTCGCCTACTCCTTCTCGGAACAGCACCACCGCAAGTCGATGTGGCTGATCGACCTCGGCCCCCGCGGCGAACTGAGCGCCGAACGCATCGACTGCCCCGTGCCCCGCCCGCTCGCCAGGATCGAGGGCAAGCTCGACGAATTGCTCGCGGACCCGGACCTCGCAGGCGTCACCGAGCACTGGGTGGAGGCCACGCTCACCGACCCCGTACGGCCCGACGAGCCGATGGCGCAGCTCGCCGAGCGTTTCCCGCACGTCCTCAGCCTCGTCTTCGCTCCCGAACGGCAGCCGGGCGAACCGCAGGTGTCGTACGCGCAACGGCTCAAGGACCGCAGCGACGAGCAGATCGCCGAGGACTTCGTGGCGCATGTGCGCGGCGCGGGCCCCGACGACGCCGAACAGACCGTACTGCGCGGGGCGTTCGACGCCGTACGCGTCGACGAGACCCTCCGTGAGGTGGCCCGATGAGGCTGCACCGGATGACCCTCACGGCCTTCGGACCGTTCGGCGGCGTACAGGAGGTCGACTTCGGTGCGCTGTCCGAGGCCGGTCTCTTCCTGCTGCACGGACCGACGGGCGCGGGCAAGACCTCGGTCCTCGACGCGGTCTGCTACGCCCTGTACGGCTCCGTACCCGGCGCCAGACAGGGCGCCGGCACGACCCTGCGCAGCGATCATGCGGCGCCCGCGGCCCGTACCGAAGTGGTGCTCGAACTGACCGTGGCCGGGCGGCACTTGGAGGTCGGGCGGCAGCCGCAGTGGATGCGGCCCAAGAAGCGCGGCACCGGCACCACCATGGAGAAGGCCCAGTCGTGGCTGCGCGAGTACGACGCTTCGGCGGATGCGTGGAAGGACCTCAGCCGCTCCCACCAGGAGATCGGTGAGGAGATCGGGCAGCTGCTCGGCATGAGCAAGGAGCAGTTCTGCCAGGTGGTCCTGTTGCCGCAGGGCGACTTCGCGCGCTTTCTGCGGGCCGACGCCGAGGCGCGCGGAAAGCTCCTCGGCCGCCTCTTCGACACCCGGCGCTTCGCGGCCGTCGAGCAGCATCTCGCCGAGCTGCGCCGGGGCACCGAGGCGCAGGTCCGATCCGCCGACGAGCGGCTGCTCGCCGCCGCGCAGCGGATGGAACAGGCCGCCGGGCGCGTGGCGCAGCTGCCGCTTCCGGAGGTCGCCGCGGGTGAACCAGGCCTGGCGGAAGGCGTGTTGACCTGGGCGGCCTGCGCCCGGTCCGCCGCGCGCGAGGCCCTCACGGTCGCGCGCGTGTCCCAGGACGCCGCACAGCGGACGCGGGACGCTGCCCAGGACAACCTTGACGGCGTACGGGAGACACATCGGCTTCAGCGCCGCCACACCGAGGCGCAGGAGCACGCCGAGCGGCTCGCCGGACATATCGAGGAGCACCGCGCCGACCAGGAGCGGATGGAGCGGGCGCGCAAGGCGGAGGCCGTGGCGCCCGCCCTTGCGCTGCGCTCCTCGGCCGATACCGCACAGCGGCGGGCCGCCGACGAGGAGAGCCGGGCACGGCGCGCCCTGCCCGAGTCGTTCGACGGGGCCGAGGCCGCCGCGCTCGCCGCCGCCGCACGCAAGGCCCACGAAGAGCTGGGCTCGCTCACCTCCGCCCGGCGCGCCGAGCAGCGCCTGCGCGAACTGGGCCACGAACTCGGCGAGTTGGAGCACGAGGAGCGCGCCGACGCAGCGGCTCTGGAGGAGGCCTCGGCGTGGCTCGCGGACTGGGACGCCGTACGCCACGGCCACCAGAGCCGGATCGACGAGGCACAGGAAGCCGCCACCCGCGCGGGACAGCTCGAAGGCCGGATCGGCCCGGCCCGCGACCAGGTCGAGGCGGCCCGGCGCCGTGACGCGCTCGGCTCGTCCGTCACCGAAGCCCAGGAAGAGGCGCTCGCGGCCGGCCGGCGGGCGGGGGACGCGCGCGAGCACTGGCTCACCCTCAAGGAGCAGCGTCTGCGCGGCATCGCCGCCGAACTCGCCGCCCAGCTGGCCGACGGCCACCCCTGCGCGGTCTGCGGCTCCGTCGAACACCCCGCTCCCGCGCGCAGAAGCGAAGGACACGTCGACCGCCAGGCCGAGGAAACGGCCCTCGGCGCATACCAGCGAGCCGACCAGGAGCGCGCCGAAGCCGAAGGCGCACTCGCCTCCGTACGCGAGGCCCTCGCCGCCGCCACCGCCTCCGCGGGCGGCGCTCCCGCCGATGAACTCGCCGCCGCACTAAGCGAGTTGGAGCAGGAGTACGCGCAGGTCCGCGCCCTCGCCTCCACCCTGCACGCCGCACGCGAGGCCTACGCGCACGACGAACACGAGCACGACCGACGGGTCGCCGCCCAACAGGACGCCGAGCGGCGCGCCGCCTCCCGCACCTCGCGGCGCGAGAACCTCGTACGCGAACAGGTGCTACTCCAGGAGGAGTTGACCAAGGCGCGGGGCGGCGCGGCGAACGTCGCCGACCGGGCACGGCAGCTGGAGCGGCAGGCCGCACTGCTCACCGAAGCGGCCGAGGCGTCACGGGCCGCACAGGAGGCGGCCGAGCGACTCAAGGAGGCCGACGGCCGGCTCGCCGAAGCCGCCTACCGGGCCGGCTTCGACACCCCGCGGTCCGCGGCCGCGGCCGCACTCGACGCCGCATCCCACCGGGAACTCCAGCGCCGGCTCGACGCCTGGCAGCAGGAGGACCTCACCGTACGAGCGGTCCTGGCCGAACCCGACACGCAAGCCGCCGCCCGGCGTCCGGCCGCCGACCCGGCCGCGGCCGAGCAGGCCGCGCAGAGCGCGGAACAGACGCTGCGGCGTGCGGTCAGCGCCCAGGCGGCCGCCGAGGAGCGCTGCCGCGAGCTCGACCGGCTCTCGCGCCAGGCCGCATCGGAGGCGCGCCAACTGGCGCCGCTGCGCGAGGAGTACGACCGGGTCGCGCGCCTGGCGACGCTCGCGGCCGGCACCTCGGCGGACAACGAACGCAAGATGCGCCTCGAGTCCTATGTGCTCGCGGCCCGCCTCGAACAGGTCGCCGCCGCCGCGACCATGCGGCTGCAGCGGATGTCCGGGGGCCGCTACACCCTGGTCCACTCCGACGACCGCGCAGGCCGCGGAGCGCGCAGCGGACTCGGACTCCACGTCATCGACGCCTGGACCGGACGCGAGCGCGACACCGCGACGCTCTCCGGCGGCGAGACCTTCTTCGCCTCGCTCGCGCTGGCCCTCGGCCTGGCCGATGTGGTCACCGACGAGGCCGGCGGGGTCCGCCTCGACACCCTCTTCATCGACGAGGGCTTCGGCAGCCTCGACGACCAGACCCTCGACGAGGTCCTCGACGTCCTCGACTCGCTGCGCGAACGCGACCGCAGCGTCGGCATCGTCAGCCACGTCGCGGACCTGCGGCGGCGCATCCACGCCCAGCTGGAAGTGGTGAAAGGGCGCGCGGGCTCGGTGGTGCGGCAGCGGGGGCTTTCGGGCTGACCGTTTCGCGGCCCGCTTTACGGTCTGCCGGTGCGTACGGCAGCTGCCCTCGGGTACTCGGCGGCCACGTCGCCATCAGCAAGGCAAGCGGCGGCGAACCCATCCCGAAGGAGGGAATGCCACCATGCCCACCGGCCGCGAAACCGGAGCCGTCACGGGTACCAAGGACAAGGACTACAACCTTGTCTGGTATGTCGAGTCCTGTTTGAACAACGTGCTGCGTCTGGAGACGTACATCCAGGATGCGGAGCGTGAGAAGGACGAAGCGGTCGTCGAACTGTTCCGCAAGGCGCAGGCCGACAGCCGCAAGGGTGCCGAGTTCGGCAAGAAGCTGCTGCGCGAGCGCCTGGCCGGCTGATGCCCGGCCCGCTGATCAGCGGCTGATCGCGCGCCGGGGCAGGGGCGAGGAGTACACCACGCTCGTCGTCACCGAGCCCAGCGTGCCGATCTTCCCGGAGATCTCCTCGAGGTGGCTCATGGAGCGGGCCGCGACCTTGAGGACGAAGCAGTCGTCACCTGTGACATGGTGCGCCTCGAGGATCTCCGGGGTCACCTCCACCAGATCGTGGAACGGCTTGTAATTGCCGTTCGGATACCTGAGACGGACGAAGGCCAGGATCGGCAGACCCAGTTCCTCGGGGACGACGACGGCCGAATAGCCCTGGATCACGCCCGCCTCCTCCAGGCGGCGCACCCGCTCGGTGACGGCGCTCGAGGACATGGAGACGGTGCGGGCGAGTTCCGCGAAACTGGCCCGTCCGTCACGTTGCAGGGCGTCGAGGATCAGCCAGTCGGTGGCGTCTGGGGAATAGCCGGTCATGTCCGAGAGATAGCAGGGGAATCACCGGCCGATCAAGGTGTACGCCGGGGGAATTCCCTGGCCGACGCATGATCACCGGCCATAGATTACTGGGCATGACGACGACACAGACCGCCCTGACCAGCGACAACCCCGTTCTGCGAGTGCCCCCGGCCGCCCCTGCCGCGGCGGCCGCCTACTTCGCCGCCTCGCTCGCTTTCCACGCCGACGTCTCCGATGTCGCGGCCGCCCTGGCCGCCGGCGGCGACCCCGGTTTCGTGGTCATCGACACGCGCTCCACCGCCTCCTGGGACCAGGGCCACGTGCCCGGCGCGATCCACCTGCCGACCGCGCAGATACCCGAGCAGGCCGAGCAGCTCCTGGACAGGTCCGTCCCCGTGGTCACGTACTGCTGGGGCCCCGGCTGCAACGGAGCGACCCGCGCGGCGCTCGCCCTGGCCCGACTCGGCTTCCAGGTCAAGGAGATGCTGGGCGGCTTCGAGTACTGGGCGCGTGAGGGCTTCGCGTACGAGACCTGGGAAGGCTCCGCCCAGCGCGACGCCGACCCGCTGACCGCGCCGGTCGAGGGCGACTGCGGCTGCTGACGGGAGGGCGCGGGTGTCCGGCGGCAAAAGGTGTTTGAGGGTGCCGCCGACGGCAGGCATCATGATCCGTCATGCCTCAACTCCCGCACCCCACACCCGGACAGCTCCGCCGCGACCCCCTTCCCCTGCGCGGCCGCACCGCGCTGGTGACCGGTGCGAGCCGGCGCGGCGGCATCGGCTACGCGGTCGCCCGACGGCTCGCCGCGTACGGCGCGAGCGTCTATCTGCACCACCATGTGCCGCACGACGACGAGATGCCCTGGGGCGGTGACCGCCTGGAGGAGGTCGTCGCAGGCGTACGCGAAGTGCTCGGCGACCCCGAAGCGGTGGTCGTCGACGGGCCGGGCGATCTGTCCGACCCCGCCGTCCCCGCCCAGCTGATCGAGACTGCTGCGGCCGCGCTCGGCGGGCGGCTCGACATCCTCGTCGCCAACCACGCGCTCAGCGGCAGCGACGGCCAACTGCACGAGATCGACGCCGCGATGCTCGACCGGCACTGGGCCGTCGACACCCGTTCGGTGCTGCTGCTCGTGCAGGCCTACGCCCGCCTGCGGGCCGCATTGCCCGAACCCGCTCCCGGCGGGCGGGTGGTGATGATGACCTCCGGACAGGACCAGGCCGGCGGTATGCCGCACGAGATCGCGTACTCCCTGCAGAAGGGCGCGCTCGCCTCGGCCACCCGCACCCTCGCCACGGCGCTCGGCGAACACCTCGTCACCGTGAACACCGTCAACCCCGGCCCGGTGGACACCGATTACCTCACCGGAGAGATCTACGACGCGATCGCGGACCGCTTTCCCGCCGGCCGCTGGGGCATGCCCGACGACCCGGCCCGCCTGATCGCCTGGCTGGCCACGGACGAGGCCGAGTGGATCACCGGCAACGTGATCGACTCGGAGGGCGGATTCCGGCGCTGAGTCCGGTGGGACAGCGAGAGGGCTGCGTCACGGGCAACTGCGACGCAGCCCTCTCCCCGTAGACCGTGGAGCGTGGACCGTGGAACTCAAAGCCGCGAAAGCTCCTCGACCAGATCGTCCAGTCCCAGCGACCCCTGCGACAGCGCCGCCATGTGCCAGGCCTTCGCGTCGAAGGAGTCGCCGTGCGCACGGCGGGCGTTCTCCCGGCCGAGCAGCCAGGCGCGTTCGCCCAGCTTGTAGCCGATGGCCTGGCCCGGCGTGGACAGATAGCGGATCAGCTCGCTCTGCACGAAATCCGCGGGCCGGCTGGAGTGCCCCGCGAAGAACTCATGCGCCAGCTCCGGCGTCCAGCGCTCGCCGGGGTGGAACGGCGAGTCCGCCGGGATCTCCAGCTCCAGATGCATCCCGATGTCGATGATCACGCGGACCGCGCGCATCATCTGCGCGTCGAGATAGCCGAGCCGCTCCTCGGCGTCGCGCAGGAAGCCCAGCTCGTCCATCAGCCGCTCGGCATACAGCGCCCAGCCCTCGGCGTTGGCGCTGACCATGCCCACGGAGGCCTGGTAGCGCGACAGGTTGTCCGCGACGTGCACCCACTGCGCGAGCTGCAGATGGTGGCCGGGCACACCCTCGTGGTACCAGGTGGACACCAGGTCGTAGACGGGGAAGCGGGTCTGGCCCATCGTCGGCAGCCAGGTGCGGCCCGGGCGCGAGAAGTCCTCGGACGGCGAGGTGTAGTACGGAGCCGCGGCGCCCCCGGGCGGGGCGATCCGGGACTCCACCTTCCGTACCCGCTCGGCGAGTTCGAAGTGGGTGCCGTCGAGCGCCTCGATGGCCTCGTCCATCACCTGCTGCAGCCAGGCGCGCACCTCCTCCACGCCTTCGATATGACGGCCGTGCTCATCGAGATGCGCCAGCGCCACCCAGGGGGTTTCCGCGCCGGGCAGGATCTTCTCGGCCTCGCTGCGCATCTCGCCGAGCAGCCGGTGGAACTCCGTCCAGCCGTACGCGTAGGCCTCGTCGAGATCGAGATCCGTCCCGTTGAAATAGCGCGACCAGCGCGCGTATCGCTCCCGCCCGACCGTGTCGGACGCGTCCGCGACCGCCGGGGCGTACACCTCGCGCAGCCAGTCGCGCAGCTCCACCACGGCAGCCGTCGCGAGGCGTCCGGCCGCGTCGAGTTCGGCGCGCAGCGCGGCGGGCGCCGGGTCGGTGAACTCCTCGAACCAGCCGCGCTCCGTGCCCGCCCACTCGGTGAGCTGCTCGATGAACGTGGCCGTCGCGCGCGGTCCGCCGTAGATCTTCTTCTCCAGACCGAGCGCGAGCGACTCCTGGTATCCCGCGAACGCGGCGGGCACGGCCCGCAGCCTCGCGGCCACCGCGCGCCAGTCGTCCTCGGTGTCCACCGGCATCAGCGCGAACACATCGTGCACCTCATGCGTGGGCGACATGATGTTGCTGATCGCGCACAGCGTCTCCTCCGCGTCGAGCACCTGGAGCTGCGCCGTCAGCCGCTCGCGGAGCAGGCGCGCGCAGCGCCGCTCGTGCTCGCTGTCCGCACCGGGCACCTGCTCGGCGGCGTCGAGCCGGCTGAGCGTGGTGCGGGCGAGCTCGGCCATCCGGCGGGTGCCCTCGGGCGACAAGTCCGGGAGCCGGGTGGCGCTTTCGGGGTCGCCGAGATAAGTGCCTGTGACCGGGTCGAGGGCGATCAGGTCGTCCACGTAGGCATCGGCGACCTGACGGGGGAGAAGGCTGCGAGTGGTGTCTGACATGCGGGCAATCTTCATACGGCGACATGCCTCGCGTCACCGGATTCCGCTCTCGGCTTTCCGCCTGACGTGGCGGAATCCGGAACCTAGCGCACGATAAGCGGTCAGCCTACGGCCGGCGGCAGCAGTGGTCCGCAGTCCCACTGCTGGAAGATCAACCGGGTTTCCACCCGTGCCACTTCCCGGCGCGAGGTGAACTCGTCGATCACGAGCCGCTGCAGATCGGCGGTGTCGCTCACGGCCACATGCACCAGATAGTCGTCGGGGCCGGTCAGATGGAAGACCGCCCGTGACTCCGAAAGCGCCCGGATCCGTTCCACGAACGGCCCGACCAGCTCCCGCCGGTGCGGCCGCACCTGCACCATCAACAGCGCCTGCAGTCCCCGCCCCAGCTTCGCCGGATCCAGGCGCAGCTGATGCCCGAGGATCACACCGGCCCGGCGCAGTCGTGCCACCCGGTCGAGGCAGGTGGAGGCGGCGACGCCCACCTCGGCGGCGAGATCGCGGTAGGTGGTCCGGGCGTCGTTCTGCAGCAGACGCAATATGTCCAGATCGACCGGATCAAGTGCGACGGAGTCGTTCATCGGCCGAACGTAGCACGGGGTTCTGCGGCTGATTCCGGTGCAGTGTTCAGAATCCGCGTATGGCAACCGACGACTTCAGCGCCGTATCCCGGGCGCTCGCCACCGAAGCCGTGCACGCCGGCCGCGAGGACCTCGCCGGGCTCGGACTGCACGCCCCGCCGCTCGATCTGTCGACCACCTACCCCTCGTACGACAGCCGCGACGAAGCCGCCCGGATCGACGCCTTCGCGGCGACCGGCGCGCTCGACGACGGGCCGCCCGTGTACGCGCGCCTGAGCAATCCGACCGTTGCCCGTTTCGAGACCGCGCTCGCCAAGCTCGAAGGCACCGAGAGCGCCGTCTCCTTCGCCAGCGGGATGGCCGCGTTGACCGCCGTGCTCCTGGTGCGCGC
The DNA here is from genome assembly GCF_011044995.1 of Streptomyces mesophilus. Lineage (GTDB taxonomy): Bacteria > Actinomycetota > Actinomycetes > Streptomycetales > Streptomycetaceae > Streptomyces > Streptomyces mesophilus. Next base: position 155,098 of record NZ_JAAKZW010000004.1, read on the forward strand.
GAGCCTCGGCCTGCGCCACGTCGTGGCCGTCCGCCCGCTGTACGGCTGCAGCGACCACCTCCTGAACGCCGGACTCCTCGGTACGGAGGTCACCTGGGTCGATCCGGCGGGCATCGCCGACGCGATCCGGCCCGACACCGGTCTTGTCCTCGTCGAGTCCCCGGCCAACCCCACGCTGCGCGAGCTCGATCTGCGGGCCATCGCCCACTCCTGCGGCTCGGTGCCGCTGCTCGCCGACAACACCTTCGCCACACCCGTGCTGCAGCGGCCGGTCGAGAGCGGGGCGCGCCTCGTGCTGCACAGCGCGACCAAGTACCTCGGCGGGCACGGCGATGTCATGGGCGGCATCGTGGCCTGCGACGAGGAGTTCGCGCGCAAGCTGCGGCAGGTGCGGTTCACGACCGGTGGGGTGCTGCACCCCTTCGCCGGCTATCTGCTGCTCCGGGGGCTTGCGACCCTTCCCGTACGGGTGCGGGCGGCGTCCGCCACTGCCGCGGAACTGGTCGCGCGGCTGTCCGCCGATCCGCGGATCAGTGCCGTGCACTATCCGCGGATCGGCGGGGCGATGGTGGCCTTCGAGACGGTGGGCGACCCGCACGAGGTGATCGGCTCGGTACGGCTGATCACCCCTGCGGTCAGCCTCGGCAGCGTCGACACCCTCATCCAGCACCCGGCGTCCATCAGCCATCGGATCGTGGACGCCGGGGACCGCCGCTCGTCGGGTGTGAGCGACCGGCTGCTCCGGATGTCGGTCGGCCTGGAGGACGTCGAGGACCTGTGGGCCGATCTGGACCAGGCGCTCAGCGGTCCTCGGGGTCTGCGGGCGAGGGACGGACGGCGGACGGAAGCGGCGAGTTGACGGGGACGGCGTCGAGGCGTGCCGTGATCACCAGCGTGCCCTCCTCGATCTGGTAGTCGAGCGGCAGACCCAGGCCGCGCATCGCCGCGACCATGCCGGTGTTGGCGGCCCGGGTCACCGCGTACACGCTCGCGCAGCCGGCCTCGACCGCCATCGCGACCAGGCGGTCGAGGAGTTCGGCGCCGATGCCGCGGCGCTGCCAGTCGTCCTCGACGAGCAGCGCCACCTCGGTCTCGTCGCCGTCCCACAGCAGATGCCCGAGCGCGACCAGGCGGCCGGATGCGGTCTGCACGGCGAGGGTGCGTCCGTGGCGCGGGCCGAGCAGGTGGTTGAGGTACTTGTCGGCGTCGCCGACCGGACCGTGGTAGCGCAGCCGCAGGGTGTCGGGGGAGCAGCGCTCGTGCATCGCCTTGGCCGCTCCGACGTCGGAGAGGTCCGCGCGGCGCACCGTGATCGCGTTGCCCTCGGGCAGCGTCAGTACGTCCTGGGCGCGCGGAATCCGCGGCCCGAGCCGGGCGTCCAGCTCCACGAGGGCCCGGGCGCGGGCGAACTCGGTGGGCGTGAACGGCAGATACGGCCGCTCGATCACGATCTCGCCGCCCTCACCGTCCTGCAGCCGCAGTACACAGTCGTCGAGACGGCCCTCGACGGGCGAGTTCTGCGCGGTGCGGGCCCGGGACTTGGCGGGCACGGAGCGGATGGTGCACCGCCCGAGCAACTGCCTCAGCGCGAGCGGGAGTTCGGCGGCGTCCAGGGCCGTACGGGTCGCCAGGCCCAGGATGCGGGTGGGTGCGTCCACCAGGTCGTGGGTATCGGCCCGCTCGATCCAGGTGCCGGAGCCTCCGGCCGCCGCGACCGCGCGGGTGAGGTCGGCGGTGGGGAGGGACTGCGGGGCGCGCAGCAGGAATTCGTCGACCGTGCCCTGCGCGAGCGGATGCGTCTGCAGGCTCAGGATGTCCACCCGCAGCCCGGCGAGCGCGGCGCACAGCGCGGCCAGCGAACCCGGTGCGTCGCGCACGGTGGTCCGCATCCGCCACAGGGTGGTCGGCAGCTCCAGGGGTGTGGCGTCGGTGTGCTCCTCGGCAAGGGCTGGTGCGGGCGGTGGCGGGGCCGGCGGTGCGTGGCTATGTCGTCGCGCCCACCAGGTGTGAAATACGGCTGTGGCCACCAGGGCCACGGCCGAGGCGATCAGCATGAACGGGCCGCGCGGCCCCTTGACCACGGTCTTCGCGATGGTGTCCGCGACCGCCACGGCGGTGAACAGCGCGGCGAGCTCGACGACATCACGACGCCAGTGATGGCGTGCGGTGCGCAGGGAGCGGTCGGCGCGGAGTTTGCCCCACCGTCGGGACGTGGGCTTGGTCCGGGTCCCGGGTGTGGACCGGGTGGTGGTCTCAGAAGTCACTTCCGTCATGCCAGCACTCTGGACGATCGGTGTTGCGTGATCACGAACGCTTTGTGACTGAGCGGTTAAGTTCCCTTCTGCCCTTTTTGCGGTCAGATTGCTTCCGGGTTGCATCGGGAATCGCCCCAGGTCGGAGCGGCTGTGAACGGGGGCGGGGCGGGCGGCTGTCGGTCGGCCGGCGCACGGCTCCACCCGTTCTTGAGCCGCTCTCCATCGGCGCCGGGCCGTCCGCACCGAGCCGCCCGCTATCCGCCCAACGCCCGGTGCAGGCGCCGGGCCTGGTTCTGCACGCGCGACGTGCCGGTCCGGCCCGCCCGCTCGGTCAGTTCCGGTATCTCGGCACGGGCACCGCAGCGTTCCGCGCAGTCGGCTCCGACTTCGAGGAAGTCGCCGAGTGCCTTGGCCGGAAGATTCTCCTGGGTGAGCAGCCCGGGCAGGGCGGAGCGGAGTATCGCCCAGACGGTGGCGTACGCACCCGTGCCGGCCCCCGCGCGCAACCCGTCCGCGAAACGGCCCGGCTTGATGAGCGTCAGCTCCGACAGCTCGGCGATGTCCGCTCCCAAGCGCTCGGGATCCAGCACGCCGCGGGCGGCCAGGACGAGCAGGGCGTCGACGGCTTCGAGGCGGTCCTGCGGCCGACGGGCGGCGAGCCCGTACGCCACCGAGAGGTGCACGGCCTGGCCCGCAGGGCCGGGTGCTTCGGCGAGGGCGGGCAGGTAGCCCTGCTGCGGCCCGAAGTTGTGGCAGGCCACACCCGACATGAAGTGCAGCAGCCGCGCGGCGACCAGCTCGGGCTGTGCGGGCAGCACGGCGAGCAGATGCCGGTAGTGCGTGACAGGGGAGTGATCGGGTTCTGCCGGAGTCACCGGACGCCCGAGGCGAGCGAGGGGCCCGCTGAAGCGCTCACGCAGCCCGGGCAGCTCCCCGAGGTCGACCAGCACCGTGCGGGCGCGGTAGACCTCGCGGTGCTCGCGGTGCGACGCCGGCGCCGGCAGCGATCCCTCGCGCAGATGCTGGGCCAGGCGTGTTCCGTGGGAGGTGCCGAGGGCATCGGCCCGGGCGGCCAGGGCACTCAACTGCGCATCTCCCGCAGGGCCGTCAGGTCCCGAGGGGACGCCGGCACCCGTGGCGCCGTCGATGCCTGAAGGGCCCTCGAACCGAACGCGCAGCAGCGCCTGACCGAAGTCCATCTCGCCGACACGGGCCCCGAACCGCGTGTACTCCTCCAGGCGTTCGACAAGGATCGCCGCCTCGATGGCGCCGGAGCTGTCCGTCGGTGGCGCGAGAAGGAACGGGCTGGGGTCCGAGTGGATCCGATGAGCCGCCTCCCAGCAGCGCGCATCGTGGACAGCGGCCGGCCCGCCCCGCGTGGCCGAGGCTCCGGACGAAGTGTGCTGGGCCCTGCGGTGCAGCACCTCCATGCGCAGCCGGCCGAGAACTGCCGCGACGACGATCTCGATACCGCTCGCGAGGAAGTGAAAGGAGTCCTGGCGCTCGATCCATGAGCCGATGTGCTCCCACCAGCGCCGGCCCTCGACCACCGGACGCAGTGCGTCGGTCAGCGCCGCGCGGTCGCGTGCGGCCTGCCGCATCAGCCCGTCCAGGGCCCGCTCGAACGTGACGAGGTCATTGGGCGCCCCTGCCAGGAGCACGCTGACGTCCTCCGCCACCTCGGCAGGTGTCGCCCCGGCCGGGCTCACCGGCGTCCACTCGGGCGCAGGAGGCAGGAACTCCTCGTACGCGTAAGGGAGTTCGTCCCCCTCACCGATCGCCTGCCCCAAGATCTCCGCAGCGCCGCCCCGCAGCCCCGGCGTGAGCAACTCCGCCGCCGTCGCCAGCTCGGCGAGCTGCATCCGGTCGAGCGCCTCGGTGTGCCGGCCCACCAGCTTCAGCGCCCGCTCCTGGGCGTCGGTGTCCGGATGCGCGAACGCCTCCGCCACCGCCGGCAGCAGCTCCCCGGCTGCCGTGGGCCGGGCCTTGAGTACCTTGCCGAGCAGCACCAACTGCGCCCGCACCAGCTTCTTCTCCGTACGGAACAGCATCGCGCGCGACACGTCCGCCAGCCGCCCGTCGGACAGGCCGCCGTCGAGGGCCAAGGCCCCGAGCACGGACTGCGCGTGTGCGGCGACCGGTGAGCTCGCATCGGCGGCAAGGGCGGTCCAGTCCGCGAGATGGGCGAGCTGCTCCGCACGCGTCGGGGCCAGCTCTTCGAGCAGCCGCAGGAACATCCGCTCGTCCATCTGACGCCCGCCGCGCAGCAGTCGGGCCAGACTGGAGGCGATCATGGTGGGCCGGTCGAGGACGCCGTCCCGGGTGAGCAGAGCCAGCGCTTCGGGCCAGGTGTTCTGGCCCGGCTCGCCGGGGAAGGTGAACTGGGCGTAGCTGCCAACGTCCGGCGTCACGAAGAACGCGGCCATGAGCCGGGTGAGATCCGGATCGTGGCGAAGCCGGGTGAGCAGGGACCCCTTCCGGCTGCGGAAGTGCGAGAACATCCAGCCGTGCACATAGCTCTCGGTCGTCGGGGCCGCACAGCCCGACCTTCCGACGAGTCCGGCCATCAAGTCATAGGGGATCCCGGCCGACCGGGGCCGCTCGGCCAGCCGGTGTGCCACGTCGGCCAGCCACGCGGGGTCGCGCTCGGCCAGGACGTCGAGGAGCAGCGCGTGCGGAGGTTCCGTCCACAAGGTGTCCCGTGACGCGAGCCAGGCAGCGGCCGCGGCGGCACCGGTCTGGCAGCCCGCTCCGGCCACGGCGAGTGCCCGCGTGCGCTCACGGTTCTGCCAGTTCCACACGCCGCGGTTGGCCGACCTCAGCTTCTTCAGCAGGCCCATGCAGGAGCGCCGTTCCGCCAGGTCGAGCTTGACGACGTACTGCGCCGCGAGCTCGGCCTTGCCCTGCTGAATCGCCTCGTACACGTCGAGCACGCCGGGCCCGGCCTCGGCGAGCGCCGCGTCCACGGCCCCACCGGTCAACAGTCTGATGGTCATCGCACATCCCCCTCGGTCACCGGCGTACGCGGCTCAACGGACGCACCGGCCACGCCGGTCTCACCCCGCCGCACCAGCCGCACCGCGAGCGCATGCTTGCACGGTCCGCGCCCGCCCCTGTACTGGGCCCACCACAGACACGTACAGGTCAGCACGCCACCCTCCGCGCGGACCCGATGCACATGCCCGTCCTCGGCCCGCACCGTGGCCATCTGTCCGTCCAGCGTGACCGCGTGGCGGGCCACCAGGGCACGCGCGTCCTTCAGCCGTGGGTTGTGCCGCTCCACCCGGTCGCTGTCATACGGCAGTTCGCGATGGAAGTACGCCGCCTCCGCCGCGTCGTACCCCACCCGGCCCGACGTGCCCAAATGCACGAGCGCCGCCCGCACCCGCTCCACGGAGAGCCCGGCGGACGCGGCCAGTTCGGCGAGGTCGATCCGGGGCTCCCAGGCGAGCAGCACCGAGATCAGCTCCGCGTCCTCGGCCGCTTCGGCCCCCGCGAGCGCATCCAGCACACCGCCTTCGCCCGAGAATCCGCGGGCCGCATCGGGGGAGAGGGTGAGGGTGAGCCGCATCCCCGGCAGCACGGCCTCCCACGCTCCGGCCAGCGGTGACGCGTCCGTGGCGGCCGGTCCGTACACCCGGAGCGCCGTGGCATGGCGCAGCACCCGTTGCAGCGCGGAAAGCCGCTCGGGTCCCGGCAGGCACACCGCGCCGGGCACCGGACGGGTGGTCGGCCGTAGTCCCCGTCCCGCCGGCACCACCCACATCGCCCCTCGGGAGGCGCCCCGTGCGCCCGCACGCGGCAGACCGCGCAGGAAGCGCACCGCCTCCGCGGCCGGCAACTCGGCGCGCAACTCGAAGCCGGCGGCCACCACCTGGGCCTCAGCGAAGCCGCGCAGCCAGCGGTCGGGCAGCGGCACCTTCTTCTCGATCACCGCACCGTCCACGGTGGTGACCGCCAACTCCTCCGGGCCGACCCGCAGATGGAGCGGATCGTCCGAGCCGACCCGCGACAACGCCTCCCTGAGCGGATGGTTGACGTCCACATTGGTTGTACCGTGCCCGACCTCGCCCCCGTCCAGGCCCTCACTCAGGATGTCGAGGCGGGCCAGCACACCACCGCACCCGGAGAAGGACTCGAACCGCAAGCGGTCACCGCTGCCCGTCACCACCGGGTCGTAGGACGCGGGCCGCTGCGGCTGCCAATACCGCGCGGCCGCCACATCGGCCACGGCGAGGAGCGCCGCGGCGGCTGTCCGCGGCTCGGTCACGAACCCCGAGAAGAACCGCGGATGGTCCACCCGCCCCGCGGGAGTGGCCCCGCGCGAGGTCTCGAGTCCGAGCCGCTGTCCCAGCGGTCCCGACTCCAGCGCGGAGGGTCGGTGATAGGCCACGGCCTGCAGTGATCGCGTCATGCAAAAGACCGTAGACGGCGCCACTGACAACGGCCGTGGGCATCAACAATCCGCAGGTCAGGACGGGTTGAGGCCGCTCACTGCCCGACCCGGCCCGGCTGCAGCACCTTCGTGAACAGCACGGCCCCGGTGTCCTCCCGCAGCCGCACCGTCAACTCCCCGCTGCCACCGTCGATGTCCACCTCACCGAAGTACTGCGGCGACTCGGCCGGCGACACATTGGCGCGCGTCGGCGCCTTCACGAAGGACTGCTCGGGCCCGAACGTGCCGTCCAGCTTCACCGCCGGGAACCCGCCCGCTGCCAACGGCCCGGACACGAACTCCCAGAACGGGGCGAAGTCCTTGAACGCCGCCCGAGACGGGTCGTAGTGCTGCGCGGAGGTGTAGTGGACGTCGGCGGTCAGCCACAGGGTGCCGGTGATCCGCTGGTGCTTGATGTACCGCAGCAGCTCCGCGATCTGCAGCTCGCGCCCCAGCGGCGCACCCGGGTCGCCCTGCGCGACCGCCTCGAAGTTCACCGCACCGTCCGCCACGACCAGGCCGAGCGGCATGTCGGAGGCGATCACCTTCCACACCGCGCGCGAACGCGACAACTCCCGCTTCAGCCAGGCGAGCTGCTCGGCACCGAGGATGCCCACCGGGTCGTCGGTCTGCCGGTTCGGGGAGTTCGCGTTGCGATACGTGCGCATGTCCAGGACGAACACATCGAGCAGCGGACCGTGGCGCACCACCCGGTGCACCCGCCCCTCGTCGCGCCCGCCGGGCAGGGTGCTGATCGGGAAGTACTCGCCGAAGGCCTGCCGGGCCCGGGCGGCGAGCACGTCGACGTTCTTCTCCGTATAGCGGACGTCGTCCAGGGTCTGGCCCGGGTACCAGTTGTTGCGGACCTCGTGGTCGTCCCACTGGACGATCGAGGGGACCTCGGCGTTGAAGCGGCGCAGGTTCTCGTCGAGCAGGTTGTAGCGGAACGTGCCGCGGAACTCGGCCAGCGTCTCGGCGACCTTCGCCTTCTCCTCGGTCGTCACGTTCCGCCAGATCCGCCCGTCCGGCAGCGTCACCGTCGGCTGCAGCGGCCCGTCCGCGTACACCGTGTCGCCGCTGCACAGGAAGAAATCGGGGTGTCTGCGGCGCATTTCCTCGAAGACCCGGTAGCCACCGAGTTCCGGGTTGATGCCCCAGCCCTGGCCCGCGATGTCACCGGACCACACGAAGCGCACATCCTGGTGCCGCCGCTCGGGCGCGGTGCGGAACGTGCCGGTGATCGGACGTCCGGTACGCCGGGGGTCCTCGGGATCGGCCAGCGTCACGCGGTAGTGGATCTGCTCACCCGCGGGCAGCCCCCGCAGCCGCGTCGTTCCCGTGAAGTCGCTGCCCGGACCGAGCAGTGGGCCGTGCCAAGTGTGCGTACGGCGGAACGATTCGCTCGCGGAGGTCTCCACGATCATCCGGGCCGGCCGGTCGGAGCGCACCCACACCAGACCGGAGTGCGCGTCCACGTCCCCGGTCTGCACACCCCACTCGGCGCGCGGACGCCCCGACAGGGCGAGCGCCGGAGCGGCGCCGACCGCGGGCAGTGCCAGCGCGGCGGACGCGGCGAGCGAACCGCGCAGCACGGAGCGGCGGCCGGGAACGGAGCCCTGCTGACCTGATGACATCGGGTGAGCCTCCTGGGACGGGACCGACAAGTGCGCGGGAACAGACCTACTGGTGCACAGCGGCGCGCATGCGAACCCCAAGTCAACTTCTCGTCCCTGAACAGACCGAGCTTGTCACTCGGTGTTTGCCGGGCGTTGATTGCAAGTGGAGCGCGGCTGGCTGCGGCGTGGGTCCCCTGCGTCCGGTACGGTGGTCGGTCGCCGTACTGGGGCGATTGACTGCGCCCCGCTGCCACACAGCATCACCACGTACGGAGATGTTGCGGGAGCCATTGTGGTCCGCGTGCTGCACGGTCCCGCAGGACCGGCACACGAACTTTGCTTGATTCACCCTGTTTGTACGGTGGGTGTAGCCGCACTCCGAGCACTGGCGGGAGGTGTTGCGCGGGTCCACGAAGACCACGGGCACACCCACCCGGCGAGCTTTGTACTCGACGAACTTGCCGAGTTGGGCGAATGCCCAGGAGTGCAGGCGGGACCGCTGGTTTTTCTTGGCCGTGACCCTCTGCCGGATACCGCCCAGGTCCTCTAGGGCAATCCCACGCGAGGTGCGTTCAGCGGTTTCAACGATCGCCTTTGCGATGCGGTGGTTGGTGTGTGTTGCGTGCCGGGACTCACGGCGACACATCCGCTTGAGCCGGCGCTTCGCAGACTTGGTGCGCTTCTTCTGCAGTTTCGCCCGCAGCGCCTGCTGCCGTTTGCGGTACCGGTTCAGGCTGCGGCCGGACATGCTGTGGCCGTCGCTGGTGGTCGCGATGTTCACGATCCCCAGATCCACACCGAGGAATCCGTTCGGCTCGTATGGCTTCGGTTCGGCGATCTCGATCGTCGCCATCAGGTAGAACTCGCCGTCGCTGCACACCAGATCCGACTCGCCGTGACGCGAAGTAAGCAGCACGAGCGCCTGTTCGGAGCTGATGAACTTGATGCCCTTCAACCGGCCGACGATCGTCCAGATGGAGACCGTTCGCTGTTTGAGGTTCCAGGACAGGATGCGGTCATCGAACGGCTGCGCCGCATCCGCACGAAAGCGGATCGGCTTCGCGAGGGCGCGGATGCGACGTTTGGAGCCCTCGCGCCCGAGATTGCCCGCCGCGAGGTTCGCGTTGAGCGCGCTGTAGGCGTCGCACACCTTCTTCACGACCCGCACCGCAGCCTGCGCGCCGAGCCGGAAGTCGGCCCTGAGTCGGTGGTAGACGACGCTTTGCAGCGTGTTGCGTCGCTTCAGGCCGTTCGCGAACGCCACCTCGGACGCCGTGTTTGCAGCCTGATTACAGGAGCGCAGAGTCGCCTTGAGTGCCGTCGCCTGGTCGGGTGACGGCAGTAGCTTCACCTGCACTACTAGCTTCATGACCGTCGACGCTACGGCCAAATCCCGCACGCGCGAACGACTTTCGTTCGGGTTTGCGCGAACCGGCGATGTGTCGAACATGTGTTGCCCTGTAACCTGTATCGGCGGCACACGCGGCCTCATGAGTGGATGGCTCGCATGCGCGGCGCGTCTACAGAGGGCCCTCCCGGATCGGGTGTGTCTGTTGTCCAGCCTGAAGAGGGCCACAGCTTCGCCGAACAAGGCACATTGACTCCGCCCTCATGAGGCGGCGCTCCAGGCACCGGGGCCCAGGGCCCGCGCGAGGCACAGGGTCCTAGGGTCGCGGCCCGGTCGCCCCAGGTCGTACGACCAGAGCCCGATGACCTGGTGATCGGTGCCGCATAGGCTGCCCCGCAAGATCGGGAACGACCTGGGGGAGCCCCGCATGACCATCGACGGCCGCAGCCACATCCGTATCGCCCGCCCGTCCCTGGACCTCGCCGCCGCGGAGAGGTTCTACGTGGACGGGCTCGGCCTGAGCGTGGTCTGGCGCACCGAGGGCGACCACGGTCCCGGCGCCCACGACCTGCTGATGCTCGGTCGGCCGGACGCAGACTGGCACTTGGAGCTCGTCCACGACGCGGAGCACCCGGTCGCCCCGCGCCCCACCGAGGAGGACCTCCTCGTGCTCTACCTGGACGGACCGGTTCCGCAGGAGCTCATCGCCCGGATCGAGGAGCACGGCGGCAAGCGCGTCCAGTCGCCGAACCCGTACTGGAACGAATGGGGCGTCACGCTCCAGGACCCCGACGGCTACCGCCTCGTCCTGTGCACCCGCGCCTGGTCCAACTCCTGAACCGGGAGCCCTCCGCGATAGCGTCATGCTCATGACGCTCAACTCCGGTGCTTCCACAGCCCTGCCCGATCTCGCGACATCCCCGGGCAAAGGCCGCAGAGCGCGTCAGGTGACGGACTGGTTCGCGTGGCTGCTGCCCCCGGTGTACCTGGTGGCCACGGCGCTCCTCGTCCAGGCCGAGCTCGTCTCCGACGCCCTGGTCTTCGGCAACATGGCCACGCCGTTGATCAGCCTCCTGGTCCTCTTCTACGCCTCCACCGGCTGGCATGTCACGCCGTACGAGAAGGACTTGCTGTCCGCGCGCACGCTGACCGGCCGCCGGACCCTCGACCTCGCCCGGCTCACCAAGGTCGGCCGGAGCGAGGTCGCGGGCCAGGGCTCCACGGACGACCGGCTCATCCTGACGGACGCCCATGGTGTACGGGTCATCGTGAACAAGCTGCGGGGCGGCACCGGGGACGTCGACCGGCTCGTACGCCGCGCGCTTCTGGAACGGCCGATCGACGCCGGCGTCGTGGTGTCCGCCCGGGCTGCCGAGCGGCTCGGACTGGAGGACGAGGTGCGCAGGGCCAACAACAAGATGGTGCCCGGCCGCTGCCTGCGCGGCTGGGTCGTCGGCTGGATGCCGGTCCTGCTCACCCTCGTCTATCTGCCGGTGGGCTTCGGTCTGCTCATCCTCGGCTATCTGGCGGCGGGCAGTCCCTGATCACCGCGATCCGCCTGATCGTTCCGCAGCAGCTGAGCGTTCCGCACCACCTGAGCGAGCAGTCCCACGGCCTCGGCGATCCGCTCCGGCGCCAAGTGCGCGTATCCGATGACCAGATGCGCCCGGCCGCCGGGCGGGGGAGCGGAGGAGTACGCCTCCAGAGGACGGATGGACAGGCCGAGCTCCGCCGCCCGCTCCGCAAGCGCGGGACCCGCGCCTGCGCCCGGGGGAAGGGCGGCGATCACATGCAGACCGGCGGCGATCCCCGTCACATCTGTGCCCGGCAGCCACCGCGCGAGCGCCGCCAACAGGACGTTGCGCCGCTCGCGATACGTCCGCAGACAGCGCCTCAAGTGCCGGTCGTAGTCGCCGCGTTCGATGAACCGCGCGAGCGTTTCCTGGTCGAGTGCGGGGTTCCCGAGGTCCATGAGGCGTTTGCGGGCCACGATCGCCTCGGTCAGTCCCTCGGGCACGACCACCCAGCCGAGCCGCATCCCGGGAGCCAGTGACTTGCTGACCGAGCCGGTGTACGCGACGTGGTCCGGGTCGAGGCCCTGCAGGGCGCCCACCGGCGCGCGGTCGTAGCGGAAGTCCCCGTCGTAGTCGTCCTCGATGACCAGGCCGTCCACCGACCGTGCCCAGTCGAGGAGTTGAGCACGCCGCCGCGCCGAGTAGGCGATCCCCGACGGGAACTGATGCGAGGGTGTGGCCACCAGCGTGCGCACCCCGTGCTCGCGCAGCAGTGCCAGGTCAGGGCCCTGCGCGTCCAGAGGTATCCGTACGGTCCGCATCCCCGAGTGGGCGAAGAGCTCCGCGTGTTCGGGGCTGCCCGGGTCCTCCGCGGCCACCGTCCGCTCACCGCGCGCGTACAGGACCAGGCCGAGCAGCGTCATGGCCTGGGAGACCCCGGAGCAGATCACGACCTGTTCGGGAGAGACGACCACGCCCCTTCTGCGGACGAGGAGTTGGGCCACGGCGGTACGCAGTCGGGGCAGACCGCGCGGATCCGGGTAGCCGAGCGAGGCGTGGGGCAGTTCGGCGAGCACCCCGCGCTGGGCCGCGGACCAGGCGGAACGCGGGAACAGGGACAGGTCGGGGATGCCGGGCAGGAGGCTGAGCCGGGTGTGCGGTGTGGCGCCGCCGCGAGGAGCAGGTGACGGAACGGCTGCTGAGGCCGCCACCGCCCCGCCCACCCAGG
>NZ_JAAKZW010000477.1 GCF_011044995.1 Streptomyces mesophilus
GGTGGTGGGGGCACCCGGAGGGCGCGTGCCGTCGAGGACGGACATGGAGCCTCCATGGGACGGGGACAGGAGGGAGCGGCACGTTTGGTATACCAAGCGCGACGCGGTCATCGTCCCGCCGCCACCGGCACGCGGCAATGTCCCGTCGGTTACGAGTAGGTAAAAGGAGCGGCGGTCCCGGGCGGCCGATCGGGCCCGGCCCATCTCGCCCCCGGCCACGTGCATTTGGGTCGCGGCAGGTTAAATGAGCTCATGACCACTGCTGAACGCGCGCTCGGAGCCGTGCGCGAGAAGGTGCTCGCCGAGCTGCGGCAGGACATAGTCGCCGGCCGGCTGCGCCCCGGGGACCGTCTGGTCGAACGGGAACTGGCCGAGCGCTTCGGGGTGTCGAGGGTGCCCGTGCGGGAGGCGGTGCGCGCCCTGGTGGCCGAGGGCTTCGTGTACTTCGAGTCGCCGCGGCGTGCGCTGGTACGGCGCCTGGACGCCACCGACGTACAGGAACTCTTCGAACTGCGGGAGGCGTTGGAGGTCTACGCGGCCGGGCTCGCGGCCGAGCGGGCCACCCCGGAGGCGCTCGCCGATCTGGCGGAGCTCCTCGACCGGGCGACCGTGGCCACCGAGGCCCAGGACGCCGAGACGATCACGGACGTCAACACCCTGTTCCACGACCGGATCCTCGCCATGGCGGGCAACGGGCTGCTGATGTCGGTGATGGAGCCGGTCGACGGCCGGATGCGCTGGATGACGCGGCGCAACGAGGAGTGGCGCACCCTCCTCGAGGAACACCACGAGCTGTACACGGCCCTCGCCTCAGGCGACCGCGACCGGGCCCGCGCGAGCGCCCTCACGCACGTGCAGACCAACTATCGGACTACGGTGCGGCAGTTGTTCGGGGGGACGGAGAGCTAGGGGG
>NZ_JAAKZW010000478.1 GCF_011044995.1 Streptomyces mesophilus
CCTCCAAATCCGCCTCCGCCCCCGCCCCCGCTTCTGTGCGCCCTCCTCGGAAGGAAGCCTCATGATCCGCTTCGAGGATGTCTCGGTGACGTACGACGGCGTCGCGCAGCCGACCATCAGCGGGGTGGAACTCACCGTCCCCGAAGGCGAGCTGGTGCTGCTCGTCGGCCCGTCCGGAGTCGGCAAGTCGACCCTGCTCGGCACGGTCAGCGGACTCGTCCCGCACTTCACGGGCGGCACCCTGCGCGGCCGGGTCACGGTCGCGGGGCGTGACACCCGTACGCACAAACCGCGTGAACTCGCCGATGTGGTCGGCACCGTGGGCCAGGACCCGCTCTCGCACTTCGTCACGGACACCGTCGAGGACGAGCTCGCGTACGGCATGGAGTCCCTGGGCCTCGCGCCCGACGTGATGCGCCGCCGCGTCGAGGAGACCCTCGACCTGCTCGGCCTCGCGGACCTGCGCGACCGCCCGATCGCCACGCTGTCGGGCGGCCAGCAGCAGCGGGTCGCGATCGGCTCGGTCCTCACTCCGCACCCGCGGGTCCTGGTGCTCGACGAGCCGACGTCGGCACTGGATCCGGCGGCCGCGGAAGAGGTGCTCGCGGTGCTGCAGCGCCTGGTGCACGATCTGGGCACGACGGTCCTGATGGCCGAGCACCGCCTGGAAAGGGTGGTGCAGTACGCGGACCAGGTGGTGCTCCTGCCCGGTCCGGGCCAGGCCCCGGTGCTCGGCTCGCCCGCCGAGATCATGGCCGTGTCCCCGGTCTTCCCCCCGGTGGTGGGCCTCGGCCGCCTCACGAACTGGTCCCCGCTGCCGCTGACGGTGCGCGATGCACGGCGCCGGGCGGCCTCGCTGCGGGAGCGGCTGGCGGGGGTGGCGGTGCCGC
>NZ_JAAKZW010000479.1 GCF_011044995.1 Streptomyces mesophilus
CACCTGCCCCGAACTCCCCGACGGGGTCTGGCTGGTGGAGCTGGCGGGTGCGCGGAGGGATCCGGTCGATGCGATCGCGGCGGCACTGGGCATACGTGACGAGCCCTCGGCCGAGCCGACGCCACAGCCAAAGCCACAACCCCAGCCACACCCGCAGCCACAACCCCAGCCCCACCTCCATCCCCAGTCGGCAGCGGATGCGGACGCGGACGCGGATGCGGATGCGACACATCAGGAAACCCCATCCGCAACGCAAGGGGACGCACCCCGGACCGACCGCGCCAACCGCCTGCTGCGCGCCCTGGCCTCACGTGAGCTGCTGCTCGTCCTGGACAACTGCGAGCACATGGTCGACGCGGTCGCCTCGCTGGTCGGCCGGCTGCTGCGCGCCGCACCAGGCGTACGCGTCCTCGCCACCAGCCAGGAGCCGCTGAACGTCTCCGGCGAGACGGTGGAGGCCGTCGCCCCGCTCGAAGGACCCGAGGCCGTCGCCCTGTTCGTGGCACGGGCCGCGTCCGCCGCGCCCGGATTCGCCCTCACCCCCGCCAACCGCGAGTCGGTCGAGCTCATCTGCCGCCGCCTCGACGGCATCCCCCTCGCGCTCGAACTCGCCGCGACCCGCGTCCGCGCCCTCGGCGTCGAAGCACTCGCCGACCGGCTGCACGACCGCTTCCGCCTGCTCAGCCAGGTCCGCCGGGACGCACCCGCCCGCCAGCGCACCCTGCGCGCGATGATCGACTGGAGCTGGGAACTCCTCGGCCCGCCCGAACGCGCCGTGCTCCGCCGACTCGCCGTGTTCGCGGGCGGGTTCACCCTCGACGCCGCCGAAGCCGTCTGCGCCGAGCCCGCGCTCTCCCCCGGCCCGGCGCAGACGGCTTCGGC
>NZ_JAAKZW010000480.1 GCF_011044995.1 Streptomyces mesophilus
GGGCGCGGGGCGTCGGTGGTCGTGGTGGTCATGACGCGGTGCCGCCGCCGGTCGCGCCGAGCCAGTCGAGGGTGTCGCCGTTCGCGCGGTCGTGCGCGCCGACGAGTTCGAGGAAGGCGCTCTGCAGGCTGGGGGCGTCGCCGCGTACCTCGGCGAGGGGGCCCTGTGCGCGGATCCGTCCGGCGGCCATGACGGCGACCCAGTCGCAGAGGGACTCGACGAGTTCCATGACGTGGCTGGAGAAGACGACGGTGGCGCCGGAGGCGGTGTAGCGCTCCAGGACGCCGCGGATGGTCTGGGCGGAGACGGGGTCGACGCCCTCGAACGGCTCGTCGAGGAAGAGGACTTCGGGGTTGTGCAGGAGGGCGGCGGCGAGGCCGATCTTCTTGCGCATGCCGGTGGAGTAGTCGACGACGAGTTTGTGCTGGGCGCCGGTGAGGTCGAGGACGTCGAGCAGCTGGGTGGTGCGCTTCTCGACGTCGTCGGCGGGGAGGCCGCGCAGGCGTCCGGTGTACGTGAGGAGTTCGCGGCCGGACAGTCGCTCGAAGAGCCGTAGGCCCTCGGGGAGTACGCCGATTCTGGCCTTGACCTCGGCGGGGTCCTTCCAGACGTCGTGGCCGACGACGTGGACTTGTCCCATGTCGGGGCGGAGGAGGCCGGTGATCATGGAGAGGGTGGTGGTTTTGCCGGCTCCGTTGGGGCCCACGAGGCCGATGAACTTTCCGGCGGGGAGGGTGAGGTCGATGCCGGCTACGGCGATCTGTTCGCCGAACCTCTTCCAGAGTTGGGTGACTTGTACGGCTGCCGTCTCGGGCACGGGGGCCTTCCGGTGGGTTCGGTGGGGGGGTCCTGTCTCTTATACACAGCTTACGCTGCCGACG
>NZ_JAAKZW010000481.1 GCF_011044995.1 Streptomyces mesophilus
GGGTTGCGGAGGTGAGAGCCGGGGCCTCGGACGGTTCAGGGGTCCGTGAGGTGCGGGCCGGGGCCTCGGTCGGTGAGGTGAGAGCCGGGGCCTTGGTCGGCTTAGGGGTGGTTGCGGTGTGAGTCGGGGCCTCGGCTGGTTTGGCGGTGGTTGCGGTGAGAGTCGGGGCCTCGGCCGGTTTGGAGGTGGCTGAGGTGAGGGCCGGGGTCGCGGTGGGCTTGGGTGCGGATGCGGTGGTGGCGGCCGGGGCTTGGACCGGCCTGGGGGTGGTGGAGGTGCGGCGCGGGGCCCCGGCTGACTCAAGGGGGACGTCGGCCGGCGCGGGGGCTCCGGTTTCGGCGGGGCCGGGAGCGGCCTTGGCGTTCTGGTCGGCCTCCGCCCTGCCGGGCCGGGAAGCGGCTGCGAGCTGGGTGGGTGCGGAGTCGGCGGGGCGTACGGAGTCGGCCCGGGCCGGGGTGCGGGAACCCGCGGCCGCTTCCGCGGGCGAGGTCGCCGCGCGCGAGGGGGCGAGCGGTGCGGTGCTGGGCGCGGCTTCCTTTGCAGGGACCGGCTGGCCGGTCGTGGACGTGACCGGCCGCGAGGTGTGTACCGGAGCGGTTGGCTTGGTCGCTGAGGTCGCTGAGGTCGCTGAGGTCGCTGAGGTCGCTGAGGTCGCTGAGGTCGCTGAGGTCGCCGGGGGTGCCGAGGTCGGCGAAATCGCCCTCGCCGCCGAGGTCGGGGAGGACATCGAGGGTGCAGGCTTCGGCGGAGCGGGTTTCGGGGGAGTGGGCCTGGGCTCAGAGAGCTCCGAGGGCTCAGTAGGCGCGGACAGCCCGGGAGTCGGGGACCCCGGCGCCTCGGGCCCCGCCGCCTCGGTCACCGCTGCACCCGAC
>NZ_JAAKZW010000050.1 GCF_011044995.1 Streptomyces mesophilus
GGTCCCGGTCCCCGGACCCCGGGCAGAGTGCGGTGTGAGGCGGTGTGACGCCCACGAGGCCGCCGGCCCGCAGAGTTCGGCGTGACGCGGAAGAGGCCACCGGCGCGCAGCCGCATGACGGCGGAAGGGGACCCGGAGAGCGCGGACGTGCCGCGCACCCCACCGCCCCGCAGTCGCGCGACAACGGAACGGGACCCGGGAAGCGCGGACGTGTCGTCGCGCACCCCCACCGGCGCGCAGCCGCGCGCCTGCGAGACGGAACCCCACCCACCCGTAATTGCAGGACGGAACCCCCACCGGCCCGCAGCCGCGGAACCGGCGGAAGGGGACGGGGAGGGGTGCCTGTCATACGGGCACCCCCGACGGCCACGGCAACCCTTCGCGGGAACGGCGCCATTGCCCGTATGGCAGGTACCCCGGACCGGCACCGACCCCACGACGACACCGCACGCGCCCAGCGCAGTCCGGTGGCCTCTCGGACTGGACGGGACGTCACACCGGACTCCGCGAGCCGGCACAGCCGGCTCGCGTGGTGTCGCCGGGGCGTGCGGCTAGCCCGGGGCGTACGGCTATCCCCGACGCTTCGGCTTGCCTCGGCGTGCTCCGGACGCGGACCCGGATGAACGCGCTCCGCCCTTCCCCGCGCCACCCCGGGGCCCGGCCTTGGCCGACGTGCCCTTCGCGGCGCCGCGCCCCTTGCCGTCCTTGGCCTGCTTCTTCCGTCCGCGAGCCGCCTCGACCTCCGCCGGAGACTGCCCCCGCGAACTGTTCACCGTGCGGCCCCGGACGATCCCGATGAACTGCTCGACCAGGTCCGAGGTGTCCCCTTGCGGCCACACCAGACCCATCCGCGACTCGGGCGCATCGGTCAGCGGCCGGTACGTGAGGTCCTTGCGGTGGTGCAGCCGCGCGAGCGACTGCGGTGCGATCAGCACGCCGATGCCCGCAGCCACCAGCTCGACGGCATCGGCGGTGGTGGCCGGCCGCTCCAGCGCGGGCTTTCCCGGCAGCTCGGTCCAGCCGAGGGTGTCGTCGAGCGGGTGCAGCACGATCTCGTCGGCCAGATCCGCGAGCGTCACCTCGTCGGCGGCCGTGACCAGGTGGTCCTTGGGGACGACGGCCACGGTCGTCTCCGCGTACAGCGGGATCGCGTTGAACCGCGTCTTGTCCACCGGCATCCGCAGCAGCCCGGCCTCCACGCCGCCCGACTCCACCAGCTCGGCGGCCTCGGCGGGTTCGACCGCGACCAGCGTCAGCGGGATGGAGGGCAGCCGTTCACGCCAGATCCGCACCCACTTGGCGGGCGTGGCGCCCGGAACGTAGGCGAGCCGGAACTCCGCCGGGTCGTCCGAGCCTGTCACCGGGGGTTCTGCAGCGCCTGTCACCTCGCCAGATTACCCGCCGGGACGCAGGGCTGAGCGCCCTCGTGGTCGGCCGGACCGCCCGTGATCGCTACCCTTGATGCCATGACCCAGCACCAGAACACCCAGACCATGAAGCCCGCGACCGCGGCGAAGAAGCTGGGCGTGTACCTTCCGGCCACCCCCGCGGAGTTCCAGGAGGGCGTCGTCTCGCGCGCCGAGCTCAACGCTCTGCAGGCCGAGCCGCCCCAGTGGCTCGCCGACCTCCGCAAGAACGGCCCGCACCCGCGCCCCGTCGTAGCCGCCAAGCTCGGCGTCTCCATCGCCGGTCTCGCCCGCGGTGGCGTGACCGAGGCGCTCACGACCGAGCAGATCGATGCGCTCCGCGAGGAGATGCCCGAGTGGCTGCGCCAGGAGCGCGCCACGCAGGCGAAGGTCCGCGAGGAGACCGTACGCCTCAAGGAGAAGAAGGCAGCCAAGGCCGAGGCCGACGCCCAGGACCGCTGAGCCGCCGAGCCGCCGAGAGCGCTGGCCGTCCCTGCGACGGCCGGCGCTCTCGTTCGAGGTGAGGATCAGGGGTTCGCGTAGGCGATCAGGGGTCGACCGCTCCGGCGCAGCGCTCGATCCGGATCAGCCCTCCCGTAGGAGCAGCGCGGCCGTCTCCAGGAACGGGCGGCCCACCTCGGGCGCCCCGTGGGCGATGCAGTACAGCCCGGTCGACACTCGCTCCAGATACCCCCACTCCCACACGGCCGTCTCGTCCTCGCCCGCGGCGCCGGCCAACCGTGCGCAGTATCCGCGGGCCAGCCGCACCGGGTCCTCGGCGGCGAGCAGTTCCGTGCACCACTCCCTGAGCACGACGCCCAGGTCGTACGAGGCCGGGGCGAGAAAGCCCTCCGGGTCGACGAATACGTACCCCGTCTCGGCCCCCGGCCGCTCGGCACGCACCCGCAGGGCATTGCCCGGATGCGGATCCCCGTGGACCAGCACACAGTCCTCGGGCCCGAAGAGAGCACGCTTCTCCGCGTAGATGAGGGCCTGGGCCACCACAGCCTCGGGACAGGGCCGCCCCAGCTCGTGCCACAAGCGGTCCACCAACTCGTAGAGGCCATGCGCCTTGTTCTCGAAGGGGCCGGTGACGGGCGGGCGCGGCACGCTCCAGCCCTGCTGCAGAAGTTCGGCGAGTACGTCCAACTGCTGCTCTGGGGAAGGTAGTTGCTCCAGCGGCTCCCCGAGCGCTTCGAGCAGCAGGGCATGGCGATCCGCGTCGTGCCGGATCAGCAGCACATAGCCCTGCCCCCGCGCGAGCCGCAGCGTGCGGGTCTGCCCCGCGAAGGCGTCGTCGGGCGCGGCGAGTTTGAGGACCACGTTCTCGCCCGCCGAGGTGCGGGCCCGCGCCACATACGCCGCCGTGCCGCCCGGCAGCGGTTCCCCGACGCTGATCGCCCACTCGCGCTCGATGTCCCGTACAAGGGAGGGGAGCGAGTCGAGCCACTGCCGGCCCCGCTTGCCCAGGCTCAGGGCCTTGCTGCGCACCATCACCGGCAGATCCATGGCACGACCGTAGCCGTCGGTCCCCTGGGAAATTGACGAGCGCCGGGCGCGGCACCTGGGGCACCATCCTTGCCGTGAACCCTCAGTTGCTCGGGGCCGCGGCCAACCCGGCCTTGCCGGCCGACCTGGTCGAGAGGCTCATCTCGCTCGCCGACCCGGAGATCGCGGAGGAGTTGGCGTGCCGCCCGGATCTGAGCCGCGCGCAGGCGTTGGTGCTGGGGGACCGGGTTCCGGAGTGCGCCCCGCTGCTCGCGCGCCTGGGGCATCTGGCGGCAGCCGACATCGATCCGGTGGCACGGCCGGATGCGGCCCTCGCGCTGCTCGAAGAGGGCCGGGGCGGGCCGGAGTTCGCGCGTGTCCTGGTGCGGAGCGCGATGGTCGAACACCGCGCGAGGCTCGCGGAGTGTCCCGGGCTGCCGGGCGACGTCGTGGACGTCCTCACGTCGGACGCGGACGAACGGGTGGTCGCCGAGCTAGCCCTGTGGGCCACGGCCGAGGTCACGGCGCGCCTCGCGGAGCACCCGCACACGATGGTCCGCCGCGCCGTCGCGTGCAACGAGGCGACGAGCCCCGCGATCCTTGCCGCGCTGGTCACAGGGGAGGGGTTCCCTCCGCTGGAGGAGTGCGAGCGGTGCGCCGAGGCGCACTACGACGCGGGCGCCGTCCGGTACGCGGCCCTGCTCAACCCGTCCACACCCGTCGAGGCCGTCGTGCCGCAGGTCAACCACGATGAGGTGTGGCCGGGTTGGGGCCTGACGGCACGGACGGATCTGCCGTCGGAGACGTACGAGCTGCTGGCAGGGCACCCGGTGCCGGGGATCCGGGACGCGGTCGCGAAGAACCCCGCCATCTCCGACGGCCTGCTGCGCCGGCTCGCCGAGGACGAGGTCGACTTCGTGCGTCGAAGTGTCGCCCGCAATCCCCGGATTCCGCTCGACCTCCTCGAGCGCCTGACGACCACCACCAGGATCGGTTCCGGCCTGCTTCCGCGGATCGCCGCGGCCACCGAAGCCGAAACAGACCACCTGGCCCGCTGGCGGAACCCGGTTCTGCGCATGTTCGTGGCCGAGCGGCGTGATCTGCCCCCGGCCGTGCGGGACGCGCTCGCCGCGGACCCGGACGCCAAAGTGATCAAGTCCGTCGCGCCGCATCCAGGACTGGACGAGTCCCAACTGCGGTCGATGGCCCGCCGGCACGGCGCCCGGGTGTACGCGAAGGTGGCGGCGAACCAGGCCGCGCCCTCGTCCCTCCTCGAGGAGCTGGCGAACAAGGCCGCTCCTGTACGCAAGGCGCTCCGCGAAATCGCCCGCCATCCGAACGCGACGGATCCTGCGCTGCGGATCTGCCTGACGGACGTACAGGCCCGCGTGCTCGCCGCCGGCCATCCGGCGCTGGCGCCGTCCGCCCTCGCGGATCTGCTCGACCATCCCGACGAGCGGGTGGCCGAGGCAGCGGCGGCGAATCCGGCACTGCCGCAGTCGCTGCTGCGCGAGGTGGTGCGTGCCGCTCAACTGTCGTGAGCGGTACGCCGGTTATCGCGGAGGTGTACGTCGATGTACCGGGCGAGGACGAGTGGATCCTCGGGGCTGTCGACCTGGAAGGTCACCCGCCGCAGCAGCCGGACGTTGCCGAGCGTGATGTCCGCGCGGGCCAGGACGTAGACCAGAGCGAGGAAGGCCGCGCGGGCGTTGCCGTCTGCGAACGGGTGGAAGTAGCACACGTCCAAGTACGCACGTGCCGCGCGAGCCGTGAGGGGAAGTCCGGGCTCGAAGGCATCGGACGGGCAGGCGTCGAAGCGGGCCCGGGTGTCCGGAGCCAGGCCGTAGCGTTCGCGGCCCCGCTTCGCATAGGCGGAGGCGGTGCGAAAGCCTGGTGGTTCCGGTGTGCCGAGGACTTGTTGCTGCCAGGTGCGAAGCAGTTCGAAACTCAGAGGCCGGCCCAACGCGGCGTCCGTGCGCACCAACTGCAGTGCTGCGAGCAGGCCTTCGGCTCGGGCCGGTGAGATGCCTGCGTCGAAGGTCCGTATGTCCTCGACGGCACCGTCGCGGGGCGGAGGTGTCGGTTGTGCCGCGTCGGCCTGCGGGCATTCATGCCAAGGCGCCGCATCGCGCAGCGCCAGCCACTGGGGGATCCGGTCAGGTCCCTGAGGTTCCTGCTTTGACGGTTCGGTGCTCCGCGCCGCGGACAGGGAGGACGCCAGACGGTCCGCCACATCAGCCACCACCGCCGGATCCGGCTCGAACCAGCTGTTGAACCGTCCGCCCACGGCTTGGCGCACCAAGTCCTCGGCCACGTCGGGCGTGACATCCCATCGGCTCAGGAACCAGGTGAGCACCTGCCGGCAGTGGCCGTACCAGCCGCTTCCGCAGCCTGTCCGGTCCGACACCTTGAGAATCAGACGGCGTGCGCCCATTTCCCACAGGAGCGGATCGTCTGCCACCGTGAGCTGATCCAAGGGGTGGGCCTCGAAGCAGGCCGCGAGCTCCTCGAGCCAGGCCCGCCACTCGCGCAGCGAGGCCACGACCTTGGCCAGGGTCTCCTCGGGCGTGGTCATCGAGTCATGCGGACAGCACCAGCTGTCGACCGGTCCACCGTCGAAGTCGCCCTCGTCCCGGGCCCAGCGCCAGCCGGATGCCCAGGGACCGTAGTACTCGATCAGGGCGTACGACATGGCGTCGGCCCAGCTCGAGGACACCTCGTGTGCCCAGGTCTCCCAGCCCGGATCGCCGTACGACACGTCCGGCCGACTCGGCACCGCGCGGGCCGGCCCCAGTGAGCGCACCACCTTCTCGGCGCCCTCCACGTCGAAAGGGTGGCCCGCGGGATCCACTTCGTCCCAGGTCAGCGTGGACGGCGAAAGGTCGTGCAGCATGCGGCCAGGGTCGTCCGCACACGTCCGTGCGCGCAAACCATTTCGCAGGGAGCGCAGGCCGCGGCGAGGTTGCGGCCGAGCGCCGGGGTGGACGCCCGCCCCGGCAGAAGACCGGCGGGCAGCGATATGCCTTTGCATAACAGTACGGTGTCACGTATAGTCATGCCATCAAGAGGGAGGCAGGCAACCATGGTGGTACGGGCCGCAGTGGCAGGAGCGAGTGGATACGCGGGCGGGGAGCTGCTGCGTCTGCTGCTGGCGCATCCCGGTGTCGAGGTCGGCGCGCTGACCGGGAACTCCAACGCCGGCCAGCGCCTCGGTGCGCTGCAGCCGCATCTGCTGCCGCTCGCCGACCGTGTGCTCGAGCCGACCACCGCCGAGGTGCTCGCCGGGCATGACGTGGTGTTTCTCGCGTTGCCGCACGGGCAATCCGCGGCTGTCGCCGAGCAGTTGGGCGATGCCACCCTCGTCGTCGACATGGGAGCCGACTTCCGGTTGAAGGACGCGGGGGAGTGGGAGAAGTTCTACGGCTCCCCGCACGCCGGGACCTGGCCCTACGGGCTGCCCGAGCTGCCCGGGGCGCGGGATGCGCTCAAGGGCAGCAAGCGGATCGCCGTTCCCGGCTGCTACCCGACCGCCGTCTCGCTCGCCCTCGTCCCCGCGTACGTGCACGGTCTCGCCGAGAACGACGCGGTGATCGTCGCCGCGACCGGCACCTCCGGCGCCGGCAAGGCGCTCAAGCCGCATCTGCTGGGCTCCGAGGTGATGGGGTCCATGTCTCCGTACGGTGTGGGCGGCGGGCACCGGCACACGCCCGAGATGATCCAGAACCTCAGCGCGGCGGCCGGCGAGAAGGTCACCGTGTCCTTCACGCCGACCCTCGCCCCGATGGCCCGCGGCATCCTCGCCACCTGCAACGTGAAGGCGAAGCCGGGCGTGAGCGCCGAGTCCGTGCGGGCCGCGTACGAGAAGGCCTATGCGGACGAGCCGTTCGTGCACGTGCTGCCGGAGGGGCAGTGGCCCGCCACCGCCTCCGTGTACGGGTCCAACGCCGTGCAGATCCAGGTCGCGTACGACGAGAGCGCGCAGCGCATCGTCGTGATCAGCGCGATCGACAACCTCACCAAGGGCACCGCGGGCGGTGCCGTTCAGTCCATGAACATCGCTCTGGGTCTCGACGAGACCACCGGGCTTTCTACGATCGGAGTCGCGCCGTGAGTGTGACGGCAGCCAAGGGATTCCAGGCCGCGGGTATCGCCGCCGGGATCAAGGAGAACGGGAACCCCGACCTCGCGCTCGTCGTCAACCGCGGCCCCCGCCAGGCCGCCGCCGGCGTCTTCACCTCCAACCGCGTCAAGGCCGCCCCGGTCCTGTGGTCCGAGCAGGTGCTCAAGGGCGGTGTGGTGTCCGCGGTCGTCCTCAACTCCGGTGGCGCCAACGCCTGTACGGGACCGCAGGGCTTCCAGGACACGCACGCCACCGCCGAGAAGGTGGCCGAGGTCCTCGAAGGGCACAACGCCGGAGAGGTGGTCGTCTGCTCGACGGGGCTCATCGGCGTGACGCTGCCGATGGACAAGCTGCTTCCGGGCGTCGAGCAGGTCGCGGCCCAGCTGTCCGAGCACGGCGGCGAGAAGGCCGCCATCGCCATCAAGACCACGGACTCGGTGCACAAGACGGCCGTGGTGAGCAAGGGCGGCTGGACCGTCGGCGGGATGGCGAAGGGCGCCGGCATGCTCGCGCCCGGGCTCGCCACCATGCTCGTGGTGCTCACGACGGACGCGGCGCTCGACAGTGACGTACTGGACAAGGCGCTGCGGGACGCGACCCGGCTGACCTTCGACCGGGTCGATTCGGATGGCTGCATGTCGACCAATGACACGGTGCTGCTTCTCGCCTCCGGGGCGAGTGAAGTCACCCCGGAATACGCGGAGTTCGCCGCCGCCGTGCGCGAGGTCTGCGACGACCTCGGGCAGCAGCTGATCCGCGACGCCGAGGGCGCCAGCAAGGACATCAAGGTCGAGGTCGTGGGCGCCGCGAGCGAGGACGACGCCGTCGAGGTCGGCCGCTCCATCGCCCGCAACAACCTCCTCAAGTGCGCGATCCACGGCGAGGACCCCAACTGGGGCCGGGTGCTCTCCGCGATCGGCACGACCAAGGCCGCGTTCGATCCGAACCAGCTGAACGTCGCCATCAACGGCGTCTGGGTCTGCAAGAACGGCGGCGTCGGCGAGGACCGTGAGCTCGTCGACATGCGCTACCGCGAGGTGCACATCGTCGCCGACCTCGCCGCCGGCGCCGAGACCGCCACGATCTGGACCAACGACCTGACCGCCGATTACGTGCACGAGAACAGCGCGTACAGCTCATGAGTGAGAAGCCACAGGTGAGTACGACCCGTAAGCACACCGCCCTGCCCAAGGCGCAGATCCTCATCGAGGCGCTGCCCTGGCTCACGCGGCACCAGGGCAAGACCGTCGTCATCAAGTTCGGCGGCAACGCCATGGTCGACGAGGAGCTGAAGTCCGCCTTCGCGCAGGACGTCGTCTTCCTGCACCACGCGGGCCTCAAGCCCGTGGTCGTGCACGGCGGCGGCCCGCAGATCAGCAAGGCGCTCGACCGGCACGGCATCGTCAGCGAGTTCAAGGCGGGCCTCAGGGTCACGACCGAGGACGCGATGGACGTCGTACGGATGGTCCTCGCCGGTCAGGTCCAGCGCGAGCTGGTCGGGCTGCTCAACCAGCACGGCCCGCTCGCCATCGGTCTCACCGGCGAGGACGCGCACACCATGACCGCGACCAAGCACCAGCCGCGCGTGGACGGCGAGTTGGTCGACATCGGGCGCGTCGGCGAGATCACCGAGATCGACACCGGCGCCATCGAAGCCCTGCTCGCCGACGGCCGGATCCCGGTCGTCTCCTCGATCGCCCGCTCCCAGGACGACGGACATGTCTACAACGTCAATGCTGATACGGCGGCTGCGGCACTCGCTGCTGCGCTGGATGCCGAAACCCTGATGGTCCTGACCGACGTCGAGGGCCTCTACGAGGACTGGCCGAACTCCGACGAGGTCATCAGCAAACTCACCGCCACCGAACTGGAGAAGCTGCTCCCGGAGTTGGCGAGCGGCATGGTGCCCAAGATGGAGGGCTGCCTGCACGCCGTACGCAACGGGGTGCACACCGCCCGTGTGATCGACGGTCGCGTACCGCACTCCATCCTTCTGGAGATCTTCACCGATGAAGGCATCGGCACGATGGTCGTGCCGGATGCCGATCCCGAGGGGGAAGCAGCATGAGCAACGCCGCATTCGCCGGGCGCTGGCAAGGCGCGATGATGAACAACTACGGCGCCCCGCGTATGACGCTCGCCCGCGGTGAGGGCCTCAAGGTCTGGGACGCCGACGGCACCGAGTACCTCGACTTCGTCGGCGGTATCGCCGTGAACGCGCTCGGCCACGCCCACCCGGCGGTCGTCCGCGCGGTCAGCGACCAGGTCGCGACCCTCGGCCAGATCTCCAACTTCTTCATCGCCGAACCGACCGTCGCCCTCGCCGAGCACCTGCTGCGCTGCTTCGGCCGCGAGGGCCGGGTGTTCTTCTGCAACTCCGGTACGGAGGCCAATGAGGCGGCCTTCAAGCTCGGCCGCCTCACCGGGCGCACCCACATGGTCGCGACCGACGGCGGCTTCCACGGGCGGACCATGGGCGCTCTCGCGCTCACCGGACAGCCCGCCAAGCAGGCGCCGTTCGCGCCGCTGCCCGGTGACGTCACGCATGTCCCGTACGGGGATGTCGAGGCGCTGCGTGCGGCGGTGACGACCGAGACGGCCTTCGTGATGATCGAGCCGATCCAGGGCGAGAACGGTGTGGTCGTGCCGCCGGCCGGCTACCTCAAGGCCGCGCGCGAGATCACCCGGGCCACCGGGACCCTGCTCGTGCTCGATGAGGTGCAGACCGGGATCGGGCGGACCGGGCAGTGGTTCGAGTACCTCGCGCACGAAGGCGTCGAGCCCGATGTGGTCACGCTCGCCAAGGGGCTCGGCGGCGGGCTTCCGCTGGGCGCGACGGTCGCGTTCGGCGCAGCGGCCGACCTGTTGCAGCCCGGTCAGCACGGCACGACCTTCGGTGGCAACCCGATCGCGTGCGCCGCGGGACTCGCCGTACTGGAGGCGATCGAGGCCGAAGGGCTGCTCGACAACGTCAAGGCGAAGAGCGCCAAGCTCATCGACGGAATCGAGAATTCCGGACATCCGCTCGTCGGCCATGTCCGGGGTGCGGGCCTGCTGCTGGGTATGGTGCTCACCGAGCCGCTCGCGCCCCTGGTGCAGCAGGCGGCTCAGGACGCCGGGATCCTGGTGAACGCACCCGCCCCCGATGTGGTCCGCCTGATGCCGGCGCTCACCATCGGCGACGCCGAGGTGGAATCGTTCCTCCAGGCACTGCCCGGCATCCTCGACCAGGCGCTCGCGGCCGGCCGGCCGACGGGGAGTGAGTGACGCGGAATGAGACGACGACGATGAGCCAGGCGCAGGAGAACGAGCAGGGCAGCCCGTCCGTACCGCAGACGCGCACCGCACGGCACCGCCGGATCGTGGACATCCTCAACCGGCTGCCGGTGCGCTCGCAGAGCCAGCTGGCGAAGCTGCTCGCGGACGACGGGCTGCACGTCACGCAGGCGACGCTCTCGCGGGACCTCGACGAGCTCGGGGCCGTGAAGATCCGCAACACCGGTGGTGAGCTGATCTACGCGGTGCCGAGCGAGGGCGGGTTCCGTACGCCGCAGGCGCCGTTGGGGGAGTCGGCGAAGGAGGAGCGCTTGAAGCGCATCGCGGGTGAACTCCTCATCTCCGCCGAGGCGTCCGCCAACCTCGTGGTCCTGCGCACGCCCCCCGGCGCCGCCCAGTTCCTCGCCTCCGCGATCGACCAGGCCGAACTCCACGTCATCCTCGGCACCATCGCGGGCGACGACACCGTGATGCTGATCAGCCGCGACCCGGCCGGCGGCCAGGCCCTGGCCGATCACATGCTGCGGCTCGCCCAGAACGATCGCTGAGCGGCCCGCTCCGCCTCCGTAGCCAGATCTTCGACGACCTGACCCTCGTCCCTGGTCCTCGTCCCCTGTGAGGACTTCGGGTGCCCGAACCAGCCCACGGTTGCATGATCATGCGGAGTCATGCATACTCTTCCTATGTCCAAGGTCCTCACTTCCCTTCCGGCCGGCGAGCGCGTCGGCATCGCCTTCTCCGGTGGTCTCGACACCTCCGTCGCGGTCGCGTGGATGCGCGACAAGGGCGCCGTTCCGTGCACGTACACCGCCGACATCGGCCAGTACGACGAGCCCGACATCGCCTCGGTGCCGGGCCGCGCGAAGAACTACGGCGCGGAGATCGCGCGTGCGGTGGACTGCCGCGCCGCGCTCGTCGAGGAGGGCCTGGCCGCACTGACCTGCGGCGCGTTCCACATCCGCTCCGGCGGCCGCGCGTACTTCAACACCACGCCGCTCGGCCGCGCGGTCACCGGCACCATGCTGGTCAAGGCGATGCTCGAGGACGACGTCCAGATCTGGGGCGACGGCTCGACGTACAAGGGCAACGACATCGAGCGGTTCTACCGCTACGGCCTGCTCGCCAACCCCAACCTGCGGATCTACAAGCCCTGGCTGGACGCCGATTTCGTCGCCGAGCTCGGCGGCCGCCAGGAGATGTCCGAGTGGCTGGTCGCCCACGGACTGCCCTACCGGGACTCCGCCGAGAAGGCGTACTCCACCGACGCCAACATCTGGGGCGCCACCCACGAGGCCAAGCTCCTCGAGCACCTCGACGCGGGCGTCGAGACCGTGAACCCCATCATGGGCGTGAAGTTCTGGGACCCGTCGGTCGAGATCCCCACCGAGGACGTCACCATCGGCTTCGCCCAGGGCCGGCCCGTCACCATCAACGGCAAGGAGTTCGCCTCCGCCGTCGACCTGGTGATGGAGGCCAACGCCATCGGCGGCCGGCACGGCCTGGGCATGTCGGACCAGATCGAGAACCGGATCATCGAGGCCAAGAGCCGCGGTATCTACGAGGCCCCCGGCATGGCCCTCCTTCACGCCGCCTACGAGCGCCTCGTCAACGCCATCCACAACGAGGACACCCTCGCCCAGTACCACAACGAGGGCCGACGGCTCGGCCGTCTCATGTACGAGGGCCGCTGGCTGGACCCGCAGGCGCTGATGGTCCGTGAGTCGATCCAGCGCTGGGTAGGCGCGGCCGTCACCGGCGAGGTCACGCTGCGGCTGCGGCGCGGCGAGGACTACTCGATCCTCGACACCCAGGGGCCGGCCTTCAGCTACCACCCGGACAAGCTCTCCATGGAGCGCACCGAGGACTCCGCGTTCGGCCCGGTCGACCGGATCGGCCAGCTCACCATGCGGAACCTCGACATCGCCGACTCGCGTGCCAAGCTCGAGCAGTACGCGAGCCTTGGCATCCTCGGTGTGGAGTCGGCGGCCGCCACCGGTCTGATCGGCACCATGCCCGAGGGTGGCGCCCAGGCGATCGCCTCGCGCGGCGAGTCCGCGGGCGACGACGAGGCCCTGGACCGGGCCGCGATGGAGTTCGGCACCGACTGACCGGCGCCCGCCGCACGTAACGTCAGTCGCCTCCCCGTCCTGTGGCGGGGAGGCGACCGTACAACCACCCTCCTGAGGAGCACCCCGCAGTGAGCACCCCCGCCGACAACCTCCGCCTCTGGGGCGGCCGCTTCGCCGACGGTCCCGCCGAGGCGCTGGCGAAGCTGTCCGCGTCCGTCCACTTCGACATGCGTCTCGCGCCGTACGACATCGCCGGTTCGCGTGCCCACGCCCGCGTACTGCACAAGGCGGGGCTGCTCACGGCCGACGAGCTCGCGCGCATGACCGGCGGGCTCGACCAGCTCGAACAGGACGTCGCGAGCGGCGAGTTCACCGCCACCATCGCCGACGAGGACGTGCACACCGCCCTGGAGCGGGGTCTGCTCGAGCGGCTGGGCCCCGACCTCGGCGGCAAGCTGCGCGCGGGCCGGTCCCGTAACGACCAGGTGGCCACGCTCTTCCGGATGTATCTGCGCGACCACGCCCGGATCATCGGCGGCCTGATCGCCGACCTCCAGGACGCGCTCGTCGGTCTCGCCGAGGCGCACCCGGACGTCGCGATGCCGGGCCGTACCCACCTTCAGCACGCCCAGCCGGTGCTCTTCGCCCATCACGTACTGGCGCATGTGCAGTCCTTGTCCCGGGACGCCGAGCGGCTGCGGCAGTGGGACGAGCGCACGGCCGTCTCGCCGTACGGCTCGGGTGCGCTGGCCGGCAGCAGTCTGGGTCTCGACCCGGAGGCGGTCGCGAAGGACCTGGGCTTCGAGCACGGCAGCGTCGGCAACTCCATCGACGGCACGGCGTCCCGTGACTTCGTCGCCGAGTTCGCCTTCATCACCGCGATGATCGGTGTGAACCTCTCGCGGATCGCCGAAGAGGTCATCATCTGGAACACGAAGGAGTTCTCCTTCGTCACGCTGCACGACGCGTTCTCCACCGGCTCGTCGATCATGCCGCAGAAGAAGAACCCGGACATCGCCGAGCTGGCGCGGGGCAAGTCCGGCCGGCTGATCGGCAATCTGACCGGGCTCATGGCGACGCTGAAGGCGCTGCCGCTCGCGTACAACCGCGATCTCCAGGAGGACAAGGAGCCGGTCTTCGACTCCTGCGACCAGCTGGAGATCCTGCTGCCCGCGTTCACGGGCATGATGGCCACACTCACCGTGCACAGGGAGCGCCTCGAAGAGCTGGCGCCCGCCGGGTTCTCGCTCGCCACCGACATCGCCGAGTGGCTGGTCAAGCAGGGCGTGCCGTTCCGTGTCGCGCACGAGGTCGCGGGGGAGTGTGTCAAGGTCGCCGAGTCCGAGGGCAAGGAGCTCGACGAGCTCACGGACGAGCAGTTCGCGAAGATCTCCGCCCATCTGACGCCCGAGGTCCGCACGGTCCTCACCGTCCCGGGCGCGCTGGCCTCGCGCGACGGCCGCGGCGGCACCGCGCCGTCGGCGGTCGCGGTCCAGCTGGCCGAGGTCAAGCAGGACCTTTCCGTCCAGCGGGCATGGGCGGACGCCAAGAAGTAGTTCCTACGGGAAGCAGGGCCCGGTCACCGTCCAGGTGGCCGGGCCCTTTCGCGGTCCTGCGGCAGAGACGTTCGGGTCCCGGATGAGACAAAAATGTCTCATCCGGGGTACAGTCGTCTCATGGCAGTCGACCGCGAACGCATCCTCAGGGCCGCCGCGGCCCTCCTGACCCGTAAGGCCACCGCCACGACGGACGAGGTGGCCAAAGCCGCGGGGATCAGCCGCGCCACCCTGCACCGGCAGTTCGCCGGACGGGACGCGCTGATCCGCGCACTGGAGGCGCTGGGGCTTCAGCAGCTGGAGTCCGCGCTCGACGCGGCCCGCCTGGACGAGGACAGCGCCTCCGAAGCCGTACGCCGGCTCATCGCCGAGGTGGAGCCCGTCGCCGGATTCCTCGCCTTCCTCGTCACCGAGAACCAGCTCTTCGAGACGGACGCGATGAACGAGGGCTGGACCCGGATCGACGACCGCATCTCGGCACTGTTCCGCCGCGGCCAGGAGTCCGGTGAGTTCCGGATCGACCTGTCGCCCGCGTGGCTGACCGAGGCGCTCTACGGCCTGGTCGGCTCTGGCGCCTGGGCCGTGCAGGACGGCCGGGTCGCCGCCAAGGACTTTCAATTCATGATCGTCGAGTTGCTGCTCGGCGGTGTACGACGGAGCGTGGGGAAATGACCAGCGCGCAGCAGGCGCCCGCACCACAGATCGAACGCCATCCGGGTCGTTGGCTGGCACTGGCCGTACTCGTCTTCGCCGTGCTGCTCGTCGCCGTCGACGCGACGGTGCTCGGTCTCGCGACCCCGTTCCTCAGCGAGGACCTGAAGCCCTCGGGCACCCAGCTCCTGTGGATCGGCGACGTCTACTCCTTCGTGATCGCCGGTCTGCTGGTCTCCATGGGCAGCCTCGGCGACCGGATCGGCCGTAAGAAATTGCTGCTCGTGGGCGCCGTCGCGTTCGGCGCGGTGTCGGTGCTCAACGCGTACGCCACCAGCCCGGAGATGATGATCGTGGCCCGGGCGCTGCTGGGTGTCGCCGGCGCGACCCTGATGCCCTCCACGCTCGCCCTGATCCGCAACATCTTCCACGACCCCAAGGAACGCAGCGTCGCCATCGGCATCTGGGGCGCGGCCGCCTCCGCGGGTGCCGCCGTCGGACCGGTCGTCGGCGGCGCGCTCCTCGAGCACTTCTGGTGGGGCTCGGTCTTCCTGATCAACCTGCCCGTGATGGCGATCCTGGTGATCGTCGGCATCAAGATGCTCCCTGAATCGCGCAACCCGAACCCGGGCCCGTGGGACCTGATCAGTGTCGGCCTCTCCCTGGTCGGCATCGTGGCGGTCGTGTACGCCATCAAGGAGGCGGCGGTACACGGCTTCCGATGGGACACCGCTGTGTCCGCCGTCCTTGGCGTGCTCTGTCTGATCTGGTTCGCGCGACGGCAGACGAGGCTCGAATCGCCGCTGCTCGACATGCGGCTCTTCCAGCACCGGGGTTTCTCGGGCGCGGTGCTCGCCGACCTCCTGACCATCCTCGGCCTCTCCGGCCTGGTGTTCTTCCTCTCGCAGTTCCTCCAACTGGTGCAGATGCGCTCGCCGTTGGGCGCGGGAATGATCGAACTGCCTGCCGCCATCGGGGCGGTGCTCACCGGCTTGTACGCCGGTGTCATCGCCCGCAGGGCATCGGTGCGGCTCGCCGTGTCCGGTGGTCTCACCGCGATCGGGCTCGCCCTGGCCGCGTGCACCCTGCTCGACGCGAACACTCCGGCGCTGCAGATGTGTCTGGCCCTGTTCATCGGCGGCGCGGGCGCCGGCCTGGCCTTCACCGTGACCGCGGACGTCATCCTCACGGCCGTGCCCAAGGAGCAGGCGGGCGCCGCGTCCGCGGTCTCCGAGACGGCGTACGAACTGGGTGCGGCCCTCGGTATCGCCCTGCTCGGCTCCGTGGTGACCGGCATCTACCGCGGGTTCGAGGCGCCCGCGGGGGTTTCCGGGGACACCCTCGCTGCGGCACATGACTCGCTCGGTGGGGCCGTCGAGGCGGCCAGGGACCTGCCGCAGGAGCAGGGGGCGGCGCTGCTGTCCGCTGCGCAGAACTCCTTCACCAGCGGGTTCGAGACCGCCGCCGGGGTCGCCTCGGCGGTGCTGCTCGCCACCGCGGTGGCGGCCTGGTTCCTGCTGCGGGGGCAGAAGTTGGAGGACGGCGTCGAGCACTGACCGCTCAGCAGGACGCCGAGGGCTCTTTAAGCCCGTTTTCGCCTCGTGATGATGGTCTGGCCTTCCGAGCCCTTACTGCTCTGGAGGCCAGACTCATGTCTCGTACGCGCAAGTACGTCCTCGCCTCGGTCGCCGCACTCGCCGCCGCGGGCATCGCCACAGGAGCCGGCGGCGCGTTCGCCGACGACGGCGGAGACTCGCCGAAGCACGTGCGGATCGTCGTCGACGAACGCGGAGCCGGGGCGGACGATACGGCCGGCAAGGAGGACTGCCCCGGAAAGGGCAGCAACGCTCCGGCCTCCGACTCCGAGGTTCCGGCGGAGGCGCTGTGAGCGTCGCCCTCGCACCCGATGACCAAAAGCTTCTGGAAGAAGCGCTGTTCGAGGTCAAGCGGGTGATCGTCGGCCAGGACCGGATGGTGGAGCGGATGTTCACCGCGGTCCTGGCCCGCGGCCACTGTCTGCTGCAGGGCGTGCCGGGAGTCGCCAAGACGCTCGCCGCCAAGTCCCTGGCCGAGGTGGTCGGCGGGCACTTCGCCCGGATCCAGTTCACCCCCGACCTCGTACCGTCCGACATCACCGGCACCCGGATCTACCGGGCGTCGCAGGAGACCTTCACCGTCGAACCCGGACCCGTCGTCGCCAACGTGGTGCTCGCCGACGAGATCAACCGGGCACCCGCCAAAGTCCAGTCGGCGCTGCTCGAAGTGATGGCCGAGCGCCAGGTCTCCCTCGGCGGCACGACCATCGAGGTCCCCGAACCCTTCCTCGTACTCGCCACGCAGAACCCCATCGAGTCCGAGGGCGTGTACCAACTCCCCGAGGCCCAGCGCGACCGGTTCCTGCTCAAGGTCGAGATCGATGTGCCGAGCGAGTCGGAGGAACTGGCGATCCTCTACCGCATGAGCACCGACCCGCCGCGCCCGCGCCGCGTGCTCACCCCGTCCGTCGTCCTGTCGCTGCAGCGCGCAGCCGACGAGGTGTTCGTGCACCACGCGGTGGCCGAGTACGCGGTACGGCTCGTGTGCGCGACCCGTGAACTGGCCGGTCCCGAACGGCGCTTGGCGCACGGCGCCGGTCCCCGCGCCACACTCGGCCTGGTCGCCGCCGCCCGTGCGCTGGCCCTGCTGCGCGGCCGTGGCCACGTCCTGCCCGCCGACGTCCACGCACTCGCCCACGACGTCATGGCGCACCGCCTCGTCCTGTCCTTCGACGCCCTGGCCGACGGAGTCGAGCCCGGGGCCCTGGTCGACGAGGTGCTCACGGCCGTCGAACAGCCGAGGATCAGCCCGCGCGAGGTCACCGACGGGGAGGAGGCGGCATGACCACCCTCGGCGAGCTGACCCCCGAACAGGCCTTACGGCACCTGGAGTTACTGTTCACGCGCCGCGTGGACGGCATGCTCCAGGGCGACCACCGCGGCCTGAACACGGGCCCGGGTACCGAACCCGACCGCACCCGCGTCTACGAACCCGGCTCCGACGACGTACGCCGGATCGACTGGAACGCCACCGCCCGCACCACCGTCCCCCATGTCCGCCTCACCGAGGCCGAACGCGAACTCACCACCTGGATCGTGCTCGACGCCTCCGCCAGCATGGACTTCGGCACGGGACGGATGGAGAAGCGCGACCTGGCGGTGGGCGCCGCCGCGGCCGTCGCCTTCCTCACCGAACGCTCCGGCAACCGCATCGGCGCCCACATCAGCGGCCCCGACGGCATCCTGCGCATCCCCGCGCGCACCGGCCGCCGCCATCTCCTGTCGATCCTGTACGCCGCACTGGACCGCCCCCGGGTCGCGGCAGGCCCGCAGCGGCACTCCCTCGGCGACACCCTGCGCACGCTGCGCTCCCTGAGGCGGCGCGCACTCGTCGCGGTCGTCTCCGACTTCCTCGAGGACGGCTGGGAGCGGCCGCTGCGGGCCGTCGCGCGCCAGCACCAGGTGCTCGCCGTCGAGACCGTCGACCCGCGCGAACTGGAGCTGCCCCCGGTCGGACTGCTCACCCTCGTGGATCCGGAGACCGGCCGGCGGCGCGAAGTGCCCACCCAGGCACGTCGGTTACGGGAGCGCTACGCGGCCGCCGCGCTGGAACAGCGTGCCCAGATCAAGCAGGCGATACGGGCCGGTGGCGCGGCCCATCTGCGGCTGCGCACCGACCGCGACTGGGTCCGCGATGTCGTACGCCATCTCGCGGAGCAGCAGCGCAGGTCCGGAGGCGTGGCATGACCCTCGCCTCGCCCGGCTGGCTCCTGCTCCTCGTGCCGCTCGTCGTGCTCATCGGCCTCTACGTGGTGATGCAGCGCAGACGCGAGAAGTACGCGGTCCGCTTCACCAACCTCGATCTGCTGGACAAGGTGGCGCCGTCCCGTCCCGGCTGGCGCCGTCACGTCCCCGCCGCGGCGTTCTGCGCGACTCTCGCCCTGCTCGTCGTCGGCTTCGCCCGGCCCAGTATGGACGTCCAGGTGCCGCGGGAACGGGCCACGATCATGGTCGCGTTCGACGTCTCCGCGTCCATGGAGGCGACCGATGTGGCGCCGAGCCGCTTCGAGGCCGCACAGGACGCGGCGCTCGGCTTCGTCGATCGGCTGCCGGAGCGCTTCAACGCGGGTCTGGTGCCGTTCAGCGGCTCCGCGTCGGTGGCCGTGCCGCCGGGCACGGACCGGGAAGCGCTCCGGACGGCCATCGAGACCCTGCGTACCGGCGAAGGGACCGCCATAGGCGACGCGGTGATCGCCGCGCGCGACGCCGTCCGACGGCTCGACGCCGAAGCGGGCGAGAACCCTCCGCCCGCGCATGTCGTCCTTCTGTCCGACGGCGCCAACACGGTGGGACGCTCGGTGAGTTCGGCGGCCGCCGCCGCGGCCGCGGCGCGGATTCCGGTCTCGACCATCGCCTACGGCACCGAGGACGGGGCGATCGAGACACCCTCGGGGGGACGGGTGCCCGTACCCGTCGACGGCCCCGCACTCGAAGAGCTCGCCTCGGCGACGGGCGGAGCCTTCCACGAGGCGGCGTCCGGGGAAGAACTGGAGGAGGTCTACGACGACATCGGCAGCTCCGTCGGACATCGCACCCAGGAGCGTGAGGTGTGGGCGTGGTTCGTCGGTGCCGGTCTGACGGCGGCGCTCCTGACCGCGGCCGCGTCGCTGCTCTGGTTCTCGCGGCTGCCGTGACGCTGCACGCGGCAGCTGTGACGCTTCGCGCGCTGGCCGTGACGCTGACTTGGGAGGAAGCATGAGCGACCCCTACTACCAGGGTCTGGGCGAGCCCCGAGGTCCCGCCTTCACCCCCGGGCGGCCGCCGCCCCCGTTCGGGCAGCAGTATCCGACGCAGGCGTACTACCCGACGCCCGAGCCGGCCGCGCCGCCCCGGCAGCGCACCGCGCGTCCGGTCCTGGCAGCGATCGTCGCCGCGGTGCTCGCCGGCGGCGGCGCCGGTTACGCGGCCGGACAGTTCGGGGACGACCGCGGCGCACCACCCGCCGCCGGCGCAGGCCGCGACTCCGCCGGACTCGACGCCGTGGCCGCACAGGTGCTGCCGAGCGTGCTCTCCGTGGAAGCGCCCGGCGGTCAGGGCTCCGGGTTCGTCTTCGACAGCGAGGGACGCATCCTCACCAACGCCCACGTCGTCGGCGAGAGCCCGCAGGTCGTCGTGGTGCTGCAGAGCGGACGGCGGGTGCCCGCCCAAGTGCTCGGCACCGACCCGGCATTGGACGTCGCCGTCCTGCGGCCCGAGAGCACCCGGGGCCTCACCCCTGCCCGTCTCGCCCCCGACGCGGAGCCCGCCGTCGGCGACACCGTGCTCGCCATCGGCTCACCGCTCGGCCTCTCCGGCACCGTGACCTCCGGCATCGTCAGCGCGCTCGACCGCAAGGTGAGCCTCGGCGACGGCGATCAGAGCGCCCTGCAGACCGACGCCTCCATCAACCCCGGCAACTCCGGCGGCCCGCTGGTCGACGCCGACGGACAGGTCATCGGCATCAACACCGCCATCGCCACCCTCGACCGGGAACGCGGCGGTTCCATAGGCATCGGGTTCGCCATCCCCGTCGGCGAGGCGCTGCGGTCCGCCGAGTCGATCGTCGCGGGCGACTGAACCGAGAGAGGGAGGGGCTGCGCATGCGGCTGCTGTTCGTCGAGGACGAGGAAGACCTCGTCACCGCCGTCAAGGTCGGCCTCGTCAGAGCGGGTTACGCGGTGGACACCGCCCCCGACGTCGCCTCCGCCCTGGAAAAGCTCGGCGTCAACGAGTACGACCTGGTGCTGCTCGACCTGACACTGCCGGACGGCGACGGCTTCGCGGTCTGCCGGGCGGTGCGCACCGCGTCCGGCGGGCCGCGGATCCTGATGCTCACCGCCCGCGACCGGCTCGCGGACCGGGTCCGCGGGCTCGACGAGGGCGCCGACGACTATCTCGTCAAACCGTTCGCACTGCCCGAACTCCTCGCCCGCATACGGGCGTTGCTCCGCAGGGAGGAAGGCGGCACCTCGGTCGTGGAAGTGGGCGAACTCCGCCTGGACACGGCCCGCTTCGAAGCCTTCCGAGGGGAGCGGCCCCTGCAGCTGACGCCCAAGGAGTTCGGCGTACTGCACTATCTGATGACGCGCCCCGGCCGGGTCGTGCCGACCGAGGAGCTGCTCGAGCATGTGTGGGACGAGCACGCCGATCCGTTCACCAACACCGTCCGGGTGACGGTGGGTTCACTGCGCCGGAAGATCACCGGGGATGCGGATCCCCTGATCGAGACGGTGATCCGCGCGGGATACCGCCTCAAGGAGACGCCCGCGTCATGAAGCGCCCTCGCATCACGCTGAGCTCCCGCCCCGTGAAGAGCCCCCGTTTCCCCGGTTTCACCCACACCATCCGCTTCCGCCTCACCGTCCTGTACTCCGCGCTGCTCTTCGCCCTCACGTCCCTCGTACTCGGCGGTGTCTACTTCGCCGTGGAGCGCAGCGGCGAAGCGCACCCGGTGACCAAGCAGTTCACCGCGCAGAAGTACATCGACGGCCGGTTCGCGTACGAATTCCAGGGGGTCAAGGTCGAGGAGGTCGAGGCGGCGGTCAACTACGAGACCCTGGCCAATCTGCGCCAGGTCTCCTTCGTCGTGCTCGGGGGAGTGGCCGTCGCGAGCCTCGGCATCGGCTGGATCCTCTCCGGCCGTGTGCTGCGCCCGGTGCGCTCCATCTCCCGTACGGCGGCCGACATCCAGGCCACCGACCTCTCCCAGCGCATCCGTCTGGACGGTCCGCGCGACGAACTGCGCGATCTCGCCGACACCGTGGACTCCATGCTGGAACGCCTCGACGACGCCTTCGACGCCCAGCGCCGGCTGATCGACGACGCCTCCCACGAACTGCGCAGCCCGCTCGCGATCATCCGCGCCAACCTCGACGCGGTCCTGAACGCCGAGGAGTCCGACGAGGAGGAACGCAGGGCGGCGGTACGGGTGGTCGACCGCGCGACCATCCGTATGACCAGGCTGGTGGAGGACCTGCTCGCCACCGCACGCCGGCAGGCCCCCGCACTCGCCGACAGCGATGTCGACCTGTCGGCGGCGGTCGCGGACGCCTGTGAGGAGTTCGAACTCCCGGCGGCGGAAGGAGATGTGGTGATCCGCCGGCGGCTGCCGCCGGGTCTCATGGTGATCGGCGACCACGACGCGTTACGACGCGCGGTCGGCAATCTGCTCTCCAACGCGGTCCGGCTGTCCCCGCCCGGATCCGTGATCACGGTGACGGCGGGCCGGGACGACGACGGCCGGGTCCGGACGTCCGTGACGGACGAGGGCCCGGGCATCGCGGACGCCGACCGCGAGAAGGTCTTCGACCGCTTCTGGCGCGCGAGCCGGGATGCGGGACAGCGCCGTGAGCAGGGACGGAGCGGCGAGAGGGGCCAGAGCCGTGAGCCCGGACGCGACCGTCACGCGGGCCTTGGCCTGGCCATCGTCCGGCAGATCATCGAGTCGCACGGCGGGGAGGTACGTGTGACCTCCACACTCGGCGCGGGCGCGACGTTCACGCTCAGGTTGCCGGCCCGCACCGACGAGGAGTGACAGCTCCCGGGATGCTCCCGGGATTCAGGCGGCCTTGGCCTTCGTGGCGTAGATGTCGACGTACTCCTGGCCGGACAGCGCGAGCACCTCGGACATCACCGAGTCGGTGACGGCCCGCAGCACATAGCGGTCACGGTCCATGCCCTCGTACCGCGAGAACTCCATCGGCTCGCCGAAGCGCACGGTCACCTTGCCCGGCCGCGGCACACCCGCGCCACCCGGCTGGATCTTGTCGGTGCCGATGATCGCGAAGGGCACGACAGGCGCGCCGGTCATCAGCGTGAGGCGGGCGATGCCCGTGCGGCCCCGGTACAGGCGGCCGTCGGGGGAGCGGGTGCCCTCGGGGTAGATCGAGAAGACCTTGCCCTCCTCGAGCACACGCCGGCCGGTCATCAGCGCCGCGACTCCGCCGCGGCCGCCGTCGCGGTCGACGGGGATCATGCCGGTCCCGGTGAAGAACCAGGCCATGACGCGGCCCTTGATGCCCTTGCCGGTCACGTACTCGTCCTTGCCGATGAAGAAGACCTGCCGCTTCACACTGAGCGGCATGATCATCGAGTCGATGAAGGTGAGGTGGTTGCCCGCGAGAATCACGGGCCCCGTGCCCGGAATGTTCTCCGCACCCTCCACCCGTGGGCGGAACATCAGGCGCAGGACCGGGCCGAGTACTGCCTTGATGAGGGTGAAGCGGGACAACGAGTCCTCCGGTGTCAAAGGCTGGCGGGGTTGTCAGTGCAGGTGAGGACGATACTCGCGGTTCCGCTGTCGTTGCACGTCGGGTTCATCACGTGGATACGCAGAGTTGACGTGGCTTTGCGCTGAGTTTGTGCTCCGTTGGCTTCAGAGGCTCCCCCTCGTCACATCCGGCCCCCTAGCATCGGTCACTCGCGTGGGCAGGTGCGGGACATCACAGACGGACGGTTACTACTCCTCGTACGGGCACGTACTGCTGAGCCTCATCGCACGTACGGCCACGTACGACGTCGGAAGGACACCGATGACGCAGGGCAAGGCGAACGGGCAGCAGCAGAGCGGCGGACCGGGGCGGCGGGCGGTGCTGACCACCGCGGTCCTCGGGGCGGGCGGCGCGGCACTCGGCGTCGCACCGGCCGCGAGAGCGGACGAGCGCCGTGGCGCCGGCTTCAGAGGACTGCCGGTACCGACCGTGATCGCGCACCGGGGCGCGAGCGGCTACCGGCCCGAGCACACCCTCGGCTCCTACCAGTTGGCGCTCGACATGGGCGCCCATGTGATCGAGCAGGACCTGGTGCCGACCAAGGACGGCCACCTTGTATGCCGTCACGAGAACGACATCACGGGCACGACGGATGTCGCCGACCACCCCGAGTTCGCGGGCCGCAAGACGACCAAGAGCGTCGACGGGGTCTCGTACACGGGCTGGTTCACCGAGGACTTCACGCTCGCCGAGCTGAAGACGCTGCGCGCCAAGGAGCGCATCCCCGGCACCCGCCAGGAGAACACCCTCTACGACGGCCACTGGGAGGTGCCCACCCTGGAGGAGGTCCTCCAGTGGGCCGAGCGCGAGGGACGCAAGCGCGGCCGTGAGATCTGGCTGCACATCGAGACCAAGCACCCGACGTACTTCCGGGGGATCGGCCTGGGCCTCGAAGAGCGGCTAGCCAAGCTCCTTCGCAAGTACGGGCGGCACAAGAAGCACTCCCCGAACTTCCTGCAGTCCTTCGAGCCGAGCAGCATCGAGCGCCTGAACAAGCTGGTCGACGCCCCGCTGGTCGTGCTGCTCTCCTCCGCGGCCTCCCGGCCGTGGGACTTCGTCGAGGCCGGTGACCCGCGCACGGTCGCCGATCTGGTCAAGCCCGAGGGCCTGGAGTGGATCGCCTCGTACGCGCAGGGCATCGGCCCGACCCTCGACCTGATCATCCCGAGGGACGCCAGCGGCAAGCTGACCCAGCCGACCACGCTGGTGCGCGACGCCCACGCCGAGGGCCTGATCCTGCACCCGTACACGATGCGCAACGAGAACACCTTCCTGCCGGCCGAGTTCCGCCGCGGCGCGGTGGCGAGCGACTACGGGGACGCCTTCGGGGCCTTCAAGGTCTGGTTCGAGACGGGTATCGACGGGATCTTCACCGACAACCCGGACACGGGGCTGCTCGCGGCCGCCGACTTCACCCGGGACTGATCGTCAACGCACCTTCGGAAAGCGCCCATTGCGGGTGATCTCGCGCCGCTCCGGCAACCCGATGCCGGGGCGGCGCAGTCCTGACCCGCATGAACACCAGCGATCTGCTGCACGAGCTGCGCCCCCTGCTGCGGGCCGAAGCCGCCGCCGAGGCGCCCGCGGGCGTCGAACCCGCCGACCTCGAACAGGCCGTGTGGCTCAGCCTGTTGGAACGGATCCACGACGGGGGGCCACCGGCCGCACCCGCCGACTGGCTGCGCAGAACTGTCCGCGGCGAGGCCCGCAGGCTGCGCCGTACGACGCGTAACGAGGCGCGGTACGAAGCCGAACCCGCGGCCGCCGCCGAGACCTGCCCCGAACGGCTCGTGCTGCGCGCCGAGCACCGCCGGGCCGTGCATGAGGCGGTGCGCCGACTGCCCGGGAGATGCCCTCAGCTCCTCGCGGCACTGCTGTCCCGCGAGGACCTCACCTACCGTGAGATCGCAGGGGAGTTGGGTATCTCACAGGGAAGTCTGGGCCCGGAACGTTCCCGATGCCTGGGTTGTCTGCGCAGAATCCTCGCGGCGGAGGTTGCGGCACCTGGCCGGAGGGGAAAGGTGCGACTGAAGCAACCGGCGGACAGGTGAGCGGGAGGCATGCACACATGGGCATGAGCGTGACCATCTCTGCGGCGACCGAGCAGGACGCCGAGCAGATCCTCAAACTGCAGTACCTCTGCTATCAGACCGAGGCGGAGATCTACGGGGACTACTCGATCGAGCCGCTCACCCAGTCGCTCGACTCGATCAAGGCCGAACTCTCCAGTGGCACGGTCCTGGTGGCCCGGCTCGGCCCCGAAGTGGTGGCCTCGGTACGCGGCACCGTGGACACCGACGGCACAGCGCGGATCAACAAGTTGATCGTGCATCCCCGGATGCAGCGCCACGGGCTCGGCGGCCGGCTCCTGATCGCCGTCGAGGAACGGCTCGCGGCGGCGGGCGCGGTCAAGCACTATCAGCTGTTCACGGGCCATCGCTCGGAGAACAACCTGATGCTCTACCGCAAGCACGGTTACGTGGCGGTGGCGACGCAGCCGGTCAGCGAGCGGCTGACCCTGGTGACCCTCGCCAAGGACGCGGAACCGGCGGCGTACGCGGCGAGCGCCTGAGGCCGGACGGTTCAGACGGCTGCGGCGGTACGGGCCCGGCGCAGCCAGAACACCGCGGTGACCGGCAGCAGCACCGGGATGAACAGATAGCCCATCCCGAAGTCCGACCACACCGTGGCATCGGGGAACGCGGACGGCTCCACCAGCGTCCACGTCCCGACGACCAGGACGCCCACCAGCTCGGCGGCGCAGCAGGCCAGCGCCGCCTTGCGGGCCGTCTCGCCGCCGCGGACCAGTGTGTACGTGATGAACGCGTAGACCAGGGCGGCGATCGCGGACAGCGAGTAGGCGAGCGGGGCGCGGTCGAACTCCGTGGAGATCTGGTACGCCGAGCGCGAGACCGCGCCGACCACCATCACCCCGTACAGCCAGACGAGGAGCATGCCGGGGCCGCCGATCAGCCTGGTGCGCTGTGTGCCGACGGGCTTGGCGCCATCCGCCATCTCGACCTCCCCAGGTGTCGAAGACATCTCAGCCTCCCCAGATGTCATAGAGCCGCACCTCGAGCACGGCGAGCACCACGGCGCCCGCGGCGACGGTCGCGCTGCCCCAACGGCTGCGCTCGGCAAGGGACATGAAGGCCACCGCAGGAATCGCGCAGACCGTGCCGATCAGATACGCCACGAACAGCGTCGTGCCCTGCTCGGGGTCGTTGCCGCCCGTCAGCTGCACGATGCCCACGATCAGCTGGACCACCGTGAGCAGCGTCACCACGGCCATGCCGATGAAGTGCCAGTCCTTGGTCGGCTGGTCACGGAAGGCGGCGAAACCGCACCAGGCGGCAAGGGCGAGCGCGGCCACCGAAGTCGCGATCGTCAGGGCGTCGAGCATGCCCGGAAGCCTATTACGGCCCAAACGGCCCGCCGCGCCCGGGCCGGGGCGGGACCCGGTCGAGGGCCGGTGCGCTACCCGGTCGCGGGCGGGTGCGATACCCGGTCGCCGGCATTCGGCCGTCCCGCTTAGGGTCGAAACCATGAAGATCCAGGCCGAAGCCCTCCTGTTCGACAACGACGGAACCCTCATCTCCTCCATGGAGTCCGTGTACCGCTGCTGGCGGCGCTGGGCCGAGGAGTACGGGATCACCGCGGAGGACTTCGCGCGGGTCGAGCTGCACGGCCGCCCGGCGGTCGAGATCATCGCCGAGCTGCTGCCCGCGGAGAAGATCCCCGAGGCCCTCGCGCGGATCGAGCAGCTCGAGGTCGAGGACGTGCCCGGCGGCGTGGTCGTGCTGCCCGGCACCAAGGAGCTGGTGACCTCGCTGCCGCGCAGCCGCTGGGCCGTCGTCACCTCCGCGACCCGGCCGCTGGCCGAGGCCCGGCTGCACGAGGTGGGCATCGACTTCCCCGTGATGATCGCCGCCAATGACATCACCCGGGGCAAGCCCGACCCCGAGCCCTTCCTGCTCGCCGCCGAGCGCCTCGGCGTCGACCCGGCCCGCTGCGTGGTCTTCGAGGACGCGCCCGCCGGACTCGCCTCGGGTCGCGCCGCGGGCATGATCACCGTGGCGTTGACCACAACCCACACCGCCGACGAGCTGAGCGCGGACTACGTGGTGAAGGACCTGTCGGCCGTGTCCGCGCAGGCCATCGACGGTGGCGTGGAGCTCACCGCCCGGGACTGACTCCCTTACGGGTGTCCGCCCTCTGGGTGTGGCTGTCCGCATTGCGGACACCCGTGATCCGCTCGTAGGCCTGTCTGCTTTACTTGATCCCATGACCACGACGAGCAGCCGCACCCTTGCGACCGAGGCGATGATGACGCCCGGTGCTCGTTGTATGTGTCGAATGCGCGCCTTCTAGAGGGCCCCTGCACCACACTCGCGCCCCGAAGCGAGACGGCCGAGCCGCATCCCCGACCTGCTGTCGGAGGAACGGGCCGGCCCCCGCGCACGACGAAACTTTCCGCTGAGTCATGGCCATAGCCGTGCCCTCAGCCGTGCTCGGCTTCCGAACTTCCGAAGAAGAAATGCCCCGTGCCCGGTGCACACGCTGCGCCGCGCACTCGACAGTGACGGAAACCCCAGTGATCACCACTTCCGGCCTGACCAAGGTCTACCGCTCACGCGGTCGTGAAGTAACCGCCCTCGACGGAGTCGACCTCCAGGTGCGCGAGGGTGAGGTGTTCGGCGTCATCGGCCAGTCCGGCGCCGGCAAGTCCTCCCTGATCCGCTGCATCAACCTCCTGGAGAAGCCCACCTCCGGCACGGTGACGGTCGACGGCGTCGACCTCACCGCCCTCGCCGGCCG
Organism: Streptomyces mesophilus; assembly: GCF_011044995.1. Lineage (GTDB taxonomy): Bacteria > Actinomycetota > Actinomycetes > Streptomycetales > Streptomycetaceae > Streptomyces > Streptomyces mesophilus. The sequence goes on from NZ_JAAKZW010000050.1 coordinate 27,729, forward strand.
CGGACCGCGCGCCGGCAAGGAGCTGCGGGAGGCCCGCAGCAAGATCGGCATGGTCTTCCAGCACTTCAACCTGCTGTCCTCGCGCACCGTGCAGGGCAATGTCGAGGTGCCGCTCGAAATCCTCGGCGTCTCCGGCAAGGAACGCTCCCGCAAGGCGCTCGAACTCCTCGACCTGGTCGGTCTCGCCGACAAGGCGAAGAACTACCCGAGCCAGCTCTCCGGCGGTCAGAAGCAGCGCGTCGGCATCGCCCGCGCCCTGGCCGGCGACCCGAAGGTGCTGCTCTCCGACGAGGCCACCAGCGCGCTCGACCCGGAGACCACGCGCTCGATCCTCGAGCTGATCCGCGACCTCAACCGGCAGCTGGGCCTGACGGTCCTGCTGATCACGCATGAGATGGACGTCGTCAAGACCATCTGCGACTCCGCCGCCCTGATGGAGAACGGCCGGATCGTCGAGTCCGGCACGGTCGCCGAACTGCTCGCGACCCCCGGCTCCGAGCTCGCCGACGCCCTGTTCCCGGTCAGCGGAGAGGCCACCGACGTGGACCGCACCGTCGTCGACGTCACCTTCCACGGCGAGGCCGCCACCCAGCCGGTCATCTCGCAGCTCTCCCGTACGTACAACATCGACATCTCGATCCTCGGCGCCGCGATGGACACCGTCGGCGGCAAGCAGGTCGGCCGGATGCGGATCGAACTGCCCGGCCGGTACGAGGAGAACGTCGTGCCGATCGGCTTCCTGCGCGAGCAAGGCCTCCAGGTCGAGGTGGCCGGCGACGAAGCGGCCGCCCCGCTGCTCGTCACGGACGGCGCCGCGAACCCGCTGCTCGTCAAGGAAGGTGTCGCGAAGTGACCTGGAACGAGATGCAGCCGCTCCTGGAGACCGCCTCCCTGGAGACGCTGCGGATGGTCGGCTGGTCGACGCTGATAGCGATCATCGGCGGACTGCCGCTCGGTGTCTTCCTGGTGCTCACCGACCGCGGCGGTCTGCTGCAGAACGCGGCCGTGAACAAGGTCGTCGGCCAGATCGTGAACATCGGCCGCTCGATGCCCTTCATCATCCTGATGGTCGCCCTGATGCCGCTGACCCGGTCGATCACCGGCACCACGATCGGTGTCGAGGCCGCGATCGTGCCCCTCGCGATCGGCGCGATCCCGTTCTTCGCCCGGCTCGTCGAGACCTCGGTACGCGAGGTCGACCACGGGCTCGTCGAGGCCGTGCAGTCGATGGGCGGCAACACCTGGGCCGTCGTGCGCAAGGTGCTCGTCCCCGAGTCGCTGCCCTCGCTGATCTCCGGCGCCACCACCACCGTCGTCGCGCTCATCGGCTACTCGGCGATGGCCGGCGCGGTCGGCGGCGGCGGTCTGGGCAACATCGCCATCACGTACGGCTATCAGCGTTTCGAGACCGGGCTCATGTGGGTCACCATCGCGATCCTCGCCGTGGTGATCTCCGTGATCCAGTTCATCGGCGATTACGCTGCGCGCGCCGTCTCCCGCAAGGGCCGCGGCTCGACCGCCCCCAAGCTCCGTCTGCTCCGCAACACCCCGGCGCCCGCCGCGGTCGCCGAGCCGACCAAGGCTTCCTGAACATCCCCCCGGATTTCTGAACTTCCCCCCACAGCAATGCCCCCGGCACCTGCCGCCGGGTCGCACCACCCATTGGAGAAAGGCACTTTTCGTGCGTAACACTGCCAAGATCACCGCTGCTGTCCTCACCACCGGAGCCCTCACCCTCGGCCTCGCGGCCTGCGGCTCCGACAGCGGCTCCGGTTCGGCCGATGCCGACGGTCCGCTGATCGTCGCCGCCAGCCCCACCCCGCACGCCGACATCCTCACCTACGTCAAGGACAACCTGGCGAAGAAGGAGGGCCTCGACCTCGAGGTCAAGGAGTTCACGGACTACGTCCAGCCGAACACCGCGACCCAGGACGGCTCCGTCGGCGCCAACTACTTCCAGCACAAGCCGTACCTCGACGACTTCAACAAGAAGAACGGCACCGACCTGGTCTGGGTGAACGACGTCCACCTGGAGCCGCTCGGCCTCTACTCGCAGAAGATCAAGAAGACGGACGAGCTGGCCAAGGGTGCGACCGTCGCGCTGCCCAACGACACCACCAACGAGGGCCGCGCGCTCAAGCTGCTCGACGCCAACGGCATCATCAAGCTCAAGGCCGACGCCGGGCTCGACGCGACCCCCGCGGACATCGCCGAGAACCCCAAGAACCTCAAGTTCAAGGAGATCGAGGCGGCCCAGCTGCCGCGCTCGCTCGGTGACGTCGACGCCGCGGTGATCAACGGCAACTACGCCGTCGAGGCCGGCCTCAGCCCGAAGCAGGACGCTCTCGTCAGCGAGACCCCCAAGGGCAACCCGTACGCCAATGGTCTCGTGGTCAAGAAGGGCCAGGAGAACGACCCGCGCGTCAAGAAGCTCGCGAAGCTCCTGAACTCCGACGAGGTCAAGAAGTACATCGACGACAAGTTCGACGGCGCCGTCGAACCCGCGTTCTGAGAACCCCGCGTTCTGAGAACACGGAACCAGGGGAGGGCGCTGCCATGCAGCACAGCATTTCCGCTCGCAAGAAGGTCGTCTCCGCCGTCGCGGTCGCCGGTGCGCTCGTCGCACTGAGCGCCTGCGGCGGCGGGGCGGACCCGGCCTCGGGCGGCGACAGGAACGGCAAGCTCGTCGTCGGTGCCACACCCGTGCCGGCCGGTGAGGTTCTCGCGTACATCCAGAAGGACCTGGCGAAGAAGAAGGGCCTCGACCTCGAGGTCAAGGAGTTCACGGACTACGTCCTGCCGAACACCGCACTCGACGAGGGCAGCCTCGACGCCAACCTCTATCAGAACGCGCCGTTCCTGGACGACTTCAACAAGTCCAAGGGCACGGACCTCACCTCGGTGACCGGGGTCTACCTGCCGCCGATGGGCGTGTACTCGAAGAAGACGAAGGATGTGTCCTCGCTGAAGGACGGTGCCGTCGTCGCCGTCCCGAACGACACGACCAACGAGGGCCGGGCGCTGCAACTGCTCGCCTCCCAGGGCGTGATCGAGCTCAAGAAGGACGCGGGCACCACCGCCTCACCGGCGGACATCACGAAGAACCCGAAGAAGCTCGTCATCAAGGAGCTCGAACCGGCCCAGCTGCCGCGCTCCCTCGACGATGTGGACGCGGCCGTCATCAACAACAACTTCGCGCTGGACGCAGGCCTCAGCCCGAAGGACGACTCGATCCATCTCGAGTCCGTCGAGAACAACCCGTACGTCAACATCCTCGCCGTGAAGAAGGGCGACGAGAGCGATCCGCGGGTCAAGAAGCTGGCCGAGCTGCTCACTTCCCCCGAGGTGAAGCAGTTCATCGAGGACAAGTACAAGGGGTCCGTGCTGCCCGTCGAAGGCTGAGGACTTCTGTTACCACAGGGCCCGCACCCTCAAGGTGCGGGCCCTGTGGTGCAGTTATCCGCTCCGATGCTGCATGCTGGGCTCTTCAGCGGCCTGATGCTGAACACTTCAGCAGCCTGTAGTGACGGAGCGGCGCGATGACCACGGCTCACCGGATGTTCCCCGACATCTCCATCAGCACCGAGCGCCTTGTGCTGCGCCCGCTCGAGGACGCCGACGCTCCAGGCCTCGCCGAGATGATGAACGACGAGATGATCGGGGCATGGACGGCCGTCCCACAGCCGTACGGTGAGGCCGACGCAGCCAAGTGGATCAGCGAGTACGCCCCCACCGAGCGCGAGTCAGGCCGCGGAATCGACCTCGCCGTCACCGAGTTCCTCACCCAGCGCCTGGTCGGCATCGTCCAGCTCGCCAAGACCAACTGGCGGGTCCGCTCCACCGAGATGTCGTACATCATCGCGCCCTGGGCCCGCGGTGAGGGCTATGCCGCCGAGGCCTCACTCGCCACCGCGCAGTGGCTCTTCCGCGACCAGCGCCTGGAGCGCATCGAGCTGCGCACCGCCGCCGACAACACCGCGTCGCAGCAGGTCGCCCAGAAGATCGGCTGCATCAGCGAGGGCGTCCTGCGCGGCGCCTGCATAGCGCGCACCCGCGGCGAGGACGGCACCTGGACCGACTTCCGTACCGACTACATCGTGTGGTCCCTGCTGCCCGAGGACCTCGAAGGCGTCACCGACCAGCTCGCGGAGGCGTCCGGCTACTCGGCGTACTCGGAGTGGAACTGACCGGCGGTCCTGCGCACGGCGGTCCCCGCGCTCACCAGGTACGCTCACCCGTGCCTCGACGACCCCCGAGTACCGCAGGAGACTGACGACCATGGCCGACCGCGTCACGGTGATCGGCTGGGACGGCACCCCGCTGACCGACGCGGCCCGCTCCGCACTCGGCGCCGCCACCCTCGTCGCCGGCGCCGCCCACCACCTCGCGCTGCCCGAGGTCCCCGAGCGCGCCGAGCGGATCCGGCTCGGCAGCGTCTCGCTCGCGGCCCGGCGCATCGCCCGCCATCGCGGTACGGCCGTGGTGCTCGCGGACGGCGATCCCGGGTTCTTCGGAGTCGTACGGACTTTGCGCGCCCCCGAGTTCGGCCTCGAGGTCGAGGTGGTGCCGGCGGTCTCGTCCGTCGCCCAGGCCTTCGCGCGGGCCGGGATGCCCTGGGACGACGCCCAGGTCGTCGTCGCCCACCGCCGCACCCTGCGCCGAGCGGTCAATGTCTGCCGAGCCCATACAAAGGTCGCGGTTCTCACCTCGCCCGGCGCGGGCCCCGCCGAACTCGGCCTGCTGCTCGGCCCGGTCCAGCGCACCTTCGTGATCTGCGAGGAGCTCGGCACCTCCCGCGAGCAGGTCACCGTCCTCACCTCCGACAAGGCCGCCGACCGCACCTGGCGCGACCCCAACGTCGTGATCGTGATCGGCGGCCCGGTCACCGCCGACACCGGCTGGATCGCCGGCCGCGATTCGTCGGGCTCCTCCCGCGGCTGGGCACTGCCCGCGTCCGCGTTCGGGGGTGGACTCGGCGAGGGCGAGAACGACCGGGTCCGCGCGGCCCAGCTCGCCCGGCTCGGCCCGCGTGTGGGGGATCTCGTCTGGGACATCGGCAGCGGCGGCGGCGCGTTCTCGGCCGAGGCCGCACGCTTCGGCGCCGCGGTCATCGCCGTCGACCGCGACGCCGACTCCTGCGCCCGCACCACCGCCGTGGCCCGCCGCTTCGGCGTCCAGCTGCAGGTCGTCCACGGCACGGCACCGCACGTACTGGAAGATCTGCCCGAACCCGATGTCGTACGGGTGGGAGGCGGGGGAGCCGCCGTGGTCTCCGCGGTCGCCGACCGGCGCCCCGAGCGCATCGTCACCCACGCCTCCACGCGCGACCAGGCCGAACTCATCGGCAGGGACCTGATGGAGCACGGCTACGCGGTCGAGTGCTCGCTGCTGCAGTCCGTCGAACTCGACACCCGCGCCTGGAGCGAACTGGAGCGCGTGGTGGCCTTCGTCATCTCGGCCGAACGGTCAAGCAGAACCGGGGATTGAGGACCGCTTTTCGGCTCTTCGGCCGCACTGCGCACACCCTGGGTCGCTCACGACCGGTACATGGCTGTTTCACAGAGTCGACGAATCCTGGAGCACGGCCGGTCAGGCCCGCTCAGGAGATGCCGTAAATCCGCCCCGCGACCTTGGTGCGCCGCCGCTCGCGGTAGGCTGGCCGATCGTTGTACTGCTCCGGGGGGTTCGTCGCTTCGTGCGTCAATGTCCGGAAAGCGCGCCCGTTTTGGGGCGTGTGTGGTACGGCAGGACCGGAGGACGCGCGACGTGGCGTAGTCCACAGCGGGCTGTGGTGGATCTACTCGTCATGACGGTGGTTCGGCCGCGACAATGCCTAGGGCGCCGATGCCTTTGGCGCTTTGTCGACGAGTCGTACGTGCCGCGCGGCGCGCACGCTCGTTCTTGTCCTTGGGCGGGTTGTACACCGCCCGGGCAGCCGGCCGAAGAGGAAGTACGACCAATGGGCGAGGGGTACGCATGACCGACACCGGCCAGGTCCCGGGCGAGGGACTGCCTCAGGACGCAGGCACGGTGGGCCGGCCCGGGGTTCCCGCCCCGGGTGCGCACACCTTCCACGATCCCTCCGGCGCCGCCGCGGAGGACGACGACCTGCTCCTGATGCCGGGGGCGCAGGGCGCATGGTCGGAGGACCGCCAGGCGTTCGCACCCGAGGGGTATCCCACCGCGCCCGGGTACGGCATGGGTGAGGCCGGCTCTCTGGCCGGGACTCCTCAGGCAGGCAACCACCACGTCGGCAACCACGGACTCGGCGACCATCAAGTCGGCAACCATCAGGTCGGCGCTCCTCAGATGGGGAACCCTCAAATGGGGACGCCTCCGGCCGGGACGCCGATGGCCGGGGACCCGCAGATGTCTCCCGATCCGCACGGTCAGGCTTCGCTCGGTGCCCAGCCCGTGGCGGGCTCCGCGTTCGCGGCGGGTGAGTCCGGTGGCTATGACGCCGCACCGGCGGGCGAGCCCGGTCACCATGACGCCGCGGCCGGCGCCGAGTTCGCCGGTGCGCACGACGGCGGTTTCGCCGGCGCGCACGAGGCCGGTATGCCTTCGCCGCAGGACATGAGCGCCCCGGGCGCGCACGAAGCCGCCGGGCGCGACAGCGGTTCCGTGGACCTCGGCGGGGCGCGTATGTCCGCCCCGAAGGAGGCACCGGTCCGCCGCCCGCTGCACATGGGCCCGCCCGCGGTGGCCGGCCCCGCGACGCCCAGCCCGGTCCGTTCGCTGGCCGACCGCGGCCCCGCCGGAACGCCGGCCAACCCGGTGCCGACGCGCCGGCCGGGACCGCCGACCACGGGACCCGAGTACCTGGACATTCCGCGCGAGGCCGACGGCACTCCCGTCGCCCCCGGACCGCAGCTCGGCTCGATCCCCGCGGCGCCCGGTGACGTTCCCGGCTCGCAGCTCGGCGAGATCCCCGCGCAGGCCGCGACCCCCTGGCCGCAGCCCCCGCAAGCGCAGGGTGCAGAAACGGTCGTTCCGCAGGCCCGCCCCGCCGGAGCCACTCCCGCGACCCCCGACGTCGAGGCGTTCCGCGCCGCTCAGGAAGCGGCCGGGTTCCGGCCCGCCCCGCAGGGCGCCGCGCTGTTCAGCGTCCCCGAGCCGGTCCACGCCGGTGCCGCCTACGCCGCACAGGGCTCGGCGCTTTCGGCAGAGTCCGCAGGCCAGGCGTACGCGGCCCACGGCGGCGAGCCCGGCCGGGGCCCGGTCGAGCCCGTGCCCGGCGAGGGCTTCGCGCCCCACGGCGGTCCGCAGCTCCACCTCGCGCCGCAGTCCGCCGGCCCGGCCATGACGGGCGGCGACAACCACCCGCCCGTCGCGCCGATCCCCATGCCCGCGGCCTCGTCCGAGGACCTACCGGCCGGCGACGGTGCGGGCGCGATGCCGCAGGGCCTGAACTCCCAGGAGCCGGGCCCCATCGGCTAGTTCGTCCCCGTCGAGGGCGTCGTCCCGTCCACCCCGCACCTCGCCCCCACCCCGCCCCAGCCGCTCCGCCTGCCGGAAGAGCCGGCCGCGGGTGCGGAGGAGTCGGCGGTATCGGTGGAGGAGCCGACAGCACCGGTCCAGGAGGCATCCGTACCGGTCCAGGAGCCAGCAGCACCGGTCCAGGACACCTCCGCACCCGTGCAGGAGGCACCCGTACCGTCGCAGGACACCCCCGTACCGACGCAGGAGACCGCCGCCCCGGCCCCGGAAGCGGCCGCGCCCGTGCAGGAGCCGGCCACCCCGTCCGAGCCCGAGCCGCCGCAGGCCGAGGCCGCCGAGTCCGACGTGCCCATGGAGCACGAGGCGCAGCCCGCCCGCGACTCCACCTTCGCCGTCCCGGCCCCCCGCGAGGGCGAGCCGGAGCACCAGGCGACGGCGGCCGCCGAGGTGGCGGACGCCGAGGTGCCGGACGCGCAGGAGTCGCCGGCCGCCACCGAGGCCCAGGACGCGGCTGAGGATTCCGCCACAGAGGGGCAGGCCGAGCCGGCAGCCGCCGAACCCGCCGCCCAGGAGCCCGAGGAAGTGGGCCCCGAACTCCTCCAGTTCGCCGACGAGTTGGACACCCCGGACAACGCCGACGTATCCGCCGAAGGCCCCGCCGCCCCCGGCTACGCCGACGCCGAGCGCGAGGCCGTCCTGCGCGTGATGCGCGAGCGCCGCGACATCCGCAACGGCTTCCGCAGCGACCCCATCCCGCACGAGGTCCTGCTCCGCGTCCTCGAGGCCGCCCACACGGCGCCCTCCGTCGGTCACTCGCAGCCCTGGGACTTCGTCGTCATCCGCTCCGCCGACACCCGGCGCACGATGCACGAACTCGCCATGCGTCAGCGCGAGGCGTACGCGAAGTCGCTGCCCAAGGGCCGCGCGAAGCAGTTCAAGGAACTGAAGATCGAGGCCATCCTCGACACCCCGGTGAACATCGTCGTCACCGCCGACCCCACCCGCGGCGGCCGCCACACCCTCGGCCGGCACACCCAGCCGCAGATGGCCCCGTACTCCTCCGCGCTCGCCGTCGAGAACCTGTGGCTCGCGGCCCGCGCCGAAGGCCTCGGCGTCGGCTGGGTCAGCTTCTTCGACGAGCGCGAGATGGTGCGCACGCTCGGACTGCCCGAGCACCTGGAGGTCGTGGCGTATCTCTGTGTCGGATACGTCGACGAGTTCCCGGACGAGCCCGAGCTGATGCAGGCCGGCTGGTCCAAGCGCCGCCCGCTGTCGTGGGTCGTGCACGAGGAGACCTACGGACGCCGCGCGCTGCCCGGCGAGGACCCGCACGATCTGCTCTCCGAGACCGTGGCCAACATCCGTCCGCTGGACGCCAAGGCGCTCGGCGAGGCGTGGGAGCGGCAGAAGCGGATGACCAAGCCGCCGGGCGCGCTCGGCATGCTGGAGATCATCTCCGCACAGCTCGCGGGCCTGTCCCGGATGTGCCCGCCACCGATCCCGGAGCCCGCGGCCGTCGCGATCTTCGCGGGCGACCACGGGGTGCACGCCCAGGGCGTGACCCCCTGGCCGCAGGAGGTCACCGGCCAGATGGTCGCCAACTTCCTGGGCGGCGGCGCGGTCTGCAACGCGTTCGCCAACCAGGTGGGCGCCGAGGTCTGCGTCATCGACGTGGGCGTCGCCTCCGACCTGCCGGCCACGCCGGGCCTGCTGCCCCGCAAGGTCCGCGCCGGTACGGCCGACATGACGACCGGCCCCGCCCTGACCCGCGAAGAGGTCAAGGCGGCCATCGAGGTCGGCATCGAGACGGCCCGCGACCTGGTCGCCGCCGGCAACAAGGCGCTGCTCACGGGGGAGATGGGCATCGCCAACACCACCGCGTCCGCGGCGCTGATCTCCGTCTTCACCGGCGCCGACCCGTCCGAGGTGACGGGCCGCGGCACCGGCATCAACGACGAGACCCTCGCCCGCAAGACGGACGTCGTACGGCGCGCGCTGGAACTGCACCAGCCGGACCCGGCCGACCCCATCGGCGTCCTCGCGGCCATCGGCGGCCTCGAACACGCCGCCATGGTGGGCCTGTTGCTCGGCGGCGCGTCCCTGCGCACACCGGTGATCCTGGACGGCGTGAGCGCCGGCGCGGCGGCCTTGGTCGCCCGCGCCATCGCCCCCGAGGTCCTCGCCGCGTGCATCGCGGGCCACCGCAGCGCGGAGCCCGGCCACGTCGCGGCCCTGAACAAGCTGGGCCTGCGCCCGTTGGTCGACCTGGACCTCCGCCTCGGCGAGGGCACAGGCGCCCTCCTCGCCCTCCCGGTCGTCCAGTCGGCCGCCCGCGCGATGCACGAGGTGGCGACCTTCGACTCTGCGGGCGTCACGGAAAAATAGCCCCTGCGGCGCTTGAGCA
>NZ_JAAKZW010000482.1 GCF_011044995.1 Streptomyces mesophilus
GCCGCGACCACCACGGCCGCCGCGATACCGGCCTTCGCCGGCGCACCGAGCCCTTCGCCGGCGGCCGCGCCACCCGCGGCCGCACCACCGGAACCACCCGAAGCGGCCGCCGCGGCGCCCGCACCCGCGGCACCCGCCGTGCCGGCCCCGATGAGCCCGGCCACCTTCGCCGTGTACCCGGCGGCACCGAACCAGCCGATGACCGCGACCGGCACGAGCGCCGGGATCCCGCTGGCCAGTTCCTTGATCTGCCCGGCGGCGAGCCGGCACTTGGCGCAATCCTCCATGTGCTTGCGCAAGCCGCGCTCGGCCCGCGTCCGCAGCCGCCCGCGCGCATAGGCACCGAGCCGGTCCGCGTAACGCGCACACTCGTCGTCATCGGCCAGCGTCACACTCACATGCGCCTGCAGATACGCCTGCTTGAGCCCTTCACGGGCCCGACTGGCCAGCTGCGCCGTGGTGTTGGTGGAGGTGTGCCCGAACAGCGGGGCGACCGCGCTCAGCGGATCGTCCTCGACCTCGGTGTGCCACAGAACCGCCTGCCACTCCTCGGAGAGGCTGCGGAAGGCCTGCATCACCATGGAACGCTCGGCCTCGTGCATGGCGAGCACATCGGCACCGAGATCGAGTGTGTCGTCGTCGGACACCTCGGAGGAGCGTGCCGACTGCGCCGCGAAGACCGCGAAGTCCTCGACCAGGTGCTCCCGCTTCGCCGACTTCGTCCAGTGCGCCGCGACCCGTCGTACGGACGTGAGCAGATAAGCCCGTACGGCGTGCTCGGGCCCCGAACCGCCGCGCACCGCCTGGAGCATGCGCGCGAAGACCTCGGAGGTGAGGTCGTCCGCGGTGT
>NZ_JAAKZW010000483.1 GCF_011044995.1 Streptomyces mesophilus
CACGCGCCCCGTCCCCCCGCGGATCGACCGGCCCAAGGAGCCGCCCCCGGTACGCGACGACCACGCGGTCGCACAGGGCGAGCAGTTCGTCCAGTTCGGCCGAGACCACCAGCACGCCCGCGCCCCGCGAGGCCGCCGCACGGATCCGGCCGTGCACCGCCTCGACGGCGCCGATGTCGAGGCCGCGCGTCGGCTGCGAGGCGGCCAGGCACACCAGCGGATCGAGCGCCAACTCCCTTGCCAGGACGACCTTCTGCTGGTTGCCGCCCGAGAGCGACGCCATCGGGGCGAAGGCGCCCGGCGCCCGTACGTCATGTGCATCGAGCACGGTCGTGGTCGCGCGTCCGAGCGCGGCCCGGTCCAGGAACACTCCGAACCGCCGGAACTCCCCCAGTCGCCCGAGGTGCAGATTCTCGGCGACGGACAGCTCCGGTACGCAACCCTCGTGGTGCCGGTCCTCGGGAACGACCCCGAGCCCGGCCCGCGTTCGGGCCGCGGGGTTCGCCCGCGTCAGGTCCGCGCCGTCGAGCTCGACGCGTCCGCGCTCCGGCGCGAGTGCTCCGCCGATCACGGCCATCAGCTCGCTCTGACCGTTGCCCTCGACGCCCGCGACCCCGACGATCTCGCCGAACCCGACCTCCAAGTCCGCCTGGTCCAGGGCGTACGTACCGTCGGCCCGCCGCACCGTGACCTCGCTCAGCCGCAGCGCGGCACCGCCTCGCCGGACTCCCTCGACCGCATCGCCCTCCGTGAAGGCACGCCCCACAACGCCAGGCGCACCAGGCGCACCAGGCACACCAGGCGCCCCACCGCCGAGCTCCACACCACCCGGGGCCGGCTTCACACTC
>NZ_JAAKZW010000484.1 GCF_011044995.1 Streptomyces mesophilus
GCCTAGAGGTTGTCCCGTAACCGGTGTGGCTCCTGGGGCGTTGTCCGGTCATGGGTGGGGTGATCTCAGCAGATGATCCGAAATGGATCGAGCCGTTCGTCGGGTTGAGCCCGGAGCAGTTCAACCGACTCGTCGCGCTCGTGCGCCGACGTGGTGGTGACATCCAGCGAGGCCGGCCGTGGCGATTGCCTTTGGAGGACCGGGTCTTGCTGGTAGCCACGTACTGGCGCACGAACCTGACGCTCAGGCAGGTGGCCCCGCTGTTTGGGATCTCGAAGTCGGCCGCGGACCGGATTTTGGACCATCTGGCACCGCTGCTGGCGGTCTCTCCGGCCCGCCGCAAACGGGAAGACACCGTCTACATCGTCGACGGCACGCTGGTCCCCACGCGGGACCGGAGTGTCGCGGCCTCGAGCAAGAACTACCGGTACTCGACAAACCTGCAGGTCGTCATCGACGCCAACAGTCGCCTGGTGGTGGCCATCGGTGATCCCCTGCCCGGCAGTCGCAACGACTGCCGGGCCTTCACCGAGTCCGGAGCCGACCGGATCTGCCGCGGTGTTCGCACCATCGCTGATGGCGGCTACCAAGGCACCGGCCTGCTCATTCCGCACCGAAAACGTCGAGGTCAGGAACATCTGACTCCCGTGCAGGAAGCGGAGAACGCGGTTCACCGCCGCGCTCGCGCACGTGTGGAGCATGCGCTATCCCGCCTGAAGAACTGGAAGATCCTGCGGGACTGCCGACTGAAGGGCAACGGCGTTCACCAGGCCGCACTCGGCATCGCACGCCTTCACAACATGGCCCTCACGGGATAACTCAGACCCCATACGGGACAACCTCTA
>NZ_JAAKZW010000485.1 GCF_011044995.1 Streptomyces mesophilus
GGTAGGGGAAATCCGCCCGCCGCAGGCGCACTCGACCCGCACTCGGCAACGAGACCGCACCCCCGAGCACCCGCCAAGGTCCGAGCGCCCACTGGCCGACAACCCCCTACGCACCGACACTGGACCCGTGCGCCCCGCAACCGCGACGGCAGCAGCCGTCACCGCCCTGATCGGTGCCGGCGCGGCCATGCTCGCGGCCGGCCGCCACGCCAGCGATGCCGCTCTGAAGGTCGAGCCCGGCAAACCGCTGCCCACCGAGCCCGCCCTCACCGTGCACGCCACGTCGAGCCACCAGGTCGCGCTGACCCGCGACCTCGCCTCGCAGCGCCCCGGCGTCTACGGACTGACCGGCCACGGCTGCCACGCCGTCGTCGGACCGGTCATCGAGGACGCCCCGCACACGGCCGACACCGTCGTACGCCGCCTCGACCGCGTCACCCACGGCACCCTCGACCCCGGCGCCAAGGTGTGGCTCACCCCCCAGGTCCACCTCGGCAACCCGCGCACCGCGCTCGGCCTGGACCACGCCGATGTCGACATCCCCGGAGAGCTCGGCGGGCTGCCCGCCTGGTTCGTGCCCGCGGACCGCGACACCTGGGTGATCACCGTGCACGGCCTGGGCGCCACGCGCGAACACCCCATGGTCGTCATGGAGTTCCTGCACGGCATGCGGATCCCCGTACTCGACCTCGCCTACCGCGGCGACCTCGGCGCACCCCGCTCACCGGACGGTCTCGCCCATCTCGGCGAAAGCGAGTGGCGCGACCTGGACGCGGCCCTGCGCTACGCCGTCCGCTACGGCGCACGGAACATCGTCGTCCACGGCTGGTCCACGGGCGCCA
>NZ_JAAKZW010000051.1 GCF_011044995.1 Streptomyces mesophilus
GCTTCGCCCCGGACCCCGCATCCGAACTTCGTTCGGATCTCCTCAAGCGCCGGAGGGGCTGAGTTGGGCTGAAGTGTTCAGCAGACCGGAAGGCCCGGTACCGGGGCGTCGTTGGCGCCGCCTTCGATGTAGACGTCGCTGATCCAGACGTCGGTGTTGCCGCTGTCGTCGTCGGTCTTGGACCACCACACGTTGGTCCACTCGCCGTGGGTTTCGCGGCGGCCCAGATTCGACTGGCAGTAGAAATAGTTGGTGCCCGCGTTGAGGACTCCGGCCTCGCTGCCGGATGCCGTGTACGACGTGGCGGTGCGCCAGACCTGGCAGTTGTACTTGCCGCCGCCGATCGGCCGGCACATCGGCGCGGGATCGCCACCGCCGCCGCTCGCCGCTCCCCCGTCCGTACCGCCGCCGTCGGACCCGCCGGAGCCCGAGCCTCCGGAGCCGGAGCCGCCGGTGCCCGAACCACCGCTGTCCGTACCGCCGTTGCCGGATCCGCCGGTGGTTCCGCCGTCGCCGCCGGCCGGCTTCGAGGGCGTCGGCGACTCCTTGTCGGCCGCCTTGGAACCCTTCGGCTTCGGCGAGGCGCTGCCGCGTGGCGATGCCTCGTCCGTCGTCGGCGCCTTCCCGTCGGAGGACTCGGCGCCGGATCCCGGGGTGCGCTGCTCTGTGGCCGAACTCCCTGGCGTATCGGAGTCGTCGAGGAGCAGGTAGCCGCCGCCCGCGGCCGCGAGGACGGCAACCGCCGCCGCGACCACCAGGACGGTCCGGCCACGGCGCCGCGGCTCGGGCGGGGGCGCGGAGGTCACGACGGGGTCGGGCTGCTGCCAGGCGGGCGGCCCGAAGCCCGGCGGCACCGGACCCGGCCGGCTCACTTCGGTGGGCACGGGCGGCACGCTCGGCACGGCCCGCAGCGCCGCCGTGGGTGCGTCGTCCGGCGCGGAGTCCGCGACCTCGCGCAGCAGCCGCGCCGCGCCGTCCGCGTCCGGACGCGCCTGCGGGTCCTTCGCCATGAGCAGTTGCAGTACGGGGGTGAGCGGCCCGGACCGTACCGGCTCCGGCAGCGGTTCGACCACGATCGCGGTCAGCGTCGACCAGGTCGAGGTGCGGCGGAAGGGCACCGAGCCCTCGACCGCGCCGTACAGCGTGGCGCCGAGCGCCCAGACGTCGGAGGCGGGCCCCGGGTCCTGGCCCTGGGCGCGTTCGGGCGCCAAGTAGTCGAGGGAACCGACGAGTTCGCCGCTGCGGGTGAGGTGGGTGGAGGAGCCGTCGCCCGGGTCCTCCATCGTGGCGATGCCGAAGTCCGTGAGGACGACGCGCCCGTCGCCCGCCAGCAGGATGTTGCCGGGCTTGACGTCGCGGTGCAGCACTCCGGCGCGATGCGCGGCGGCCAGCGCGTCCATCACCTTGGCGCCGATGCCGGCCGCTTCGCGGGGGCTCAGCGGCCCCCGTTCGCGCAGCACCGCGTCGAGGGACGGGCCGTCGACCAACTCCATGACGATCAGCGGCCGGCCGTCCGCCTCCACCACGTCGTGCACCGCGACGACTCCGGGGTGGCGGACCCGGGCCGCGGCGCGGGCCTCGCGCTGCATCCGTACGCGCAGCGCGGACAGTTCGGGCGCGGCCGCGTCCGCGTAGGTGCGCAGTTCCTTGACCGCGACCTCGCGGCCGAGGATCTCGTCATGGCAGCGCCATACGACGCCCATGCCGCCGCGCCCGAGCTGTGACACCACCCGGTAGCGGCCGGCGAGCACCCGCCCCTCGCCCGTGTTCTCCCCCGAAGACACCACTGCCCCGTCCATCCGTCACGCGTCGACTCGCGAACAGACTACGGGGCAGCGGTGACAGCCGGACCGGCTGCCGGGAGTTACTTGGCGGAGGCCGTGAGGTCCGCTCGGCGCGGGCCCGAATAGGTCTGGAGGCGGGCCAGGGTGAGGCCGGTGAGGCGGGTGACCTCGCCGGTGTCCAGGGCGCCGCAGTCCAGGCCGCGCAGCAGGTAGCCGGCCAGGGCCTTGGCGGTGGCCGGCTCGTCCATGACGGCGCCGTCCACGTGGTTGGCGTACGCGGCGAGGCGCTTGGCGGCGGCCTCGAAGCCCTCGCGGTAGAAGGCGAAGACGGCGGCGTAACGCGTCGGGATGTGGCGCGGGTGCATGTCCCAGCCCTGGTAGTACGCGCGGGCCAGGGCGCGGCGGGTCAGCCCGTAGTGCAGGCGCCAGGCCTCGTGGACCTGCTCGGTGGTGCCGATGGGCAGCACGTTGGTCGAGCCGTCGGAGACGCGGACGCCGGTGCCGGCCGCGGCCACCTGCATGATGGCCTTCGCATGGTCGGCGGCCGGGTGGTCGCTGGCCTGGTAGGCGGCGGAGACGCCGAGGCAGGCGCTGTAGTCGAAGGTGCCGTAGTGCAGTCCGGTCGCGCGGCCCTCGGCGGCGTCGATCATCTTCGCGACGGTCGCGGTGCCGTCGGCGCCGAGGATGGACTGGCTGGTCTCGATCTGGATCTCGAAGCCGATACGGCCCGGGGCGAGCGAGCGGGTCTTCTCGAACTGCTCGACCAGGCGCACCATCGCGGTGACCTGCTCGGGGTAGGTCACCTTCGGCAGCGTGAGAACCAAGCCCTCGGGCAGGCCGCCGGCCTCCATCAGGCCGGTGAGGAAGACATCGAGGGTGCGGATACCTCGGTCGCGGACCGGGGCCTCCATGCACTTCATCCGGATGCCCATGTACGGGGCGGCGGTGCCGTTCTTGTACGCGTCGGCGATCAGCTGCGCGGCGCGCGCGGCGTCGGCGTCCTCGTCCTTGCCCTTGTAGCCGTCCTCGAAGTCGACCCGGAGGTCTTCGATCGGCTCGCGCTCCAGCTTGGCGCGTACGCGGTCGTAGACCGGCGCGGCGAGCTCGTCGCTCAGGCCGAGCAGCTTGGCGAAGGTCTCGGCGTCGGGCGCGTGCTCGTCGAGCGAGGCGAGCGCCTGGTCGCCCCAGGACCGTATGGTGTCGGCCTGGAACACGTCACCGGGTACGTAGACGGTGTGCACGGGCTGGCGGGTGCCGGGGTCTCCCGGGTAGCGGCGCTCGAGCTCCGCGTCGACCGGGGCGAGGGAGGCGCTGATCTCCTCGCTGAACGCACCCGCGAGGCTCGTCGCCACCTTCTCTTGCTGACCCATTCCGGCACCCTCCGCTTTCGTGTTCCGCTGAGCGTTCACCGTGAAAGTTTCCGCTCCACGGAATCAACAATCCGTATAGCGAAGTTATCCGGGGACCTTCCCGCTGGTCAACACCGTCTTGCGGCGTCGCCTCACGGGGCATCGTCACCGTGAAGCCCGTCCACCTCATCGTGACCGCAACACGAGGAGTCCGCGTGCCGACCGACGTCATGTCCTTCAACCTCCGCCACGCCGGAGACAAGCGCCCGAACAGCTGGGCCGAGCGCCGCCCCGCCATGGCCGAACTGCTCCGTGCGACAAGACCCGCCGTGATCGGCACCCAGGAGGGACTCTTCCAGCAGCTCTCAGACATCGAAGCCGACCTCGACCGGCGTTACGCCTGGATCGGCACGGGCCGCTCCGGTGGCAGCCGCGGTGAGTTCATGGCCGTCTTCTACGACACCGGGCGGCTGGCTCCCGTGGAGTACGAGCACTACTGGCTCTCGGACACCCCGGACGTCATCGGCTCCAACACCTGGGGCGGCAGCTCGATCCGCATGGTGACGTGGGTGCGGCTGCGGGATCTGTGGACCGGGGGCGAGTTCTACGTGGTCAACACGCATCTCGACGTGTCCAGCAGGCTCGCCCGCACACGGTCCGCCGAACTCATCGTGCGCCGGCTCGGCGACCTCGACCGGTCCCTGCCGGTGGTCCTGACCGGGGACTTCAATGTGCCGGCCCATGCGGATCCGGTGTACGACACGCTGCTCGGCGCGGGACTCGCCGACAGCTGGGACAGTGCCGAGCGGCGGGGCACGGTGTATGCGACCTTCCACGGCTACGGGCCGCTGGTGCCGGACGGCGACCGGATCGACTGGATCCTCACCTCTCCGGGTGTGCGCACGCTCTCGGCCGAGATCGACACGTTCTCGCTCGGCGGTCAGTTCCCGAGCGACCACCTGCCCGTACGGGCGCGGCTCGCCCTTCCGTGAACGAGCGGCCGGCGTCGTCGTGAACAGACCGAAGGCCCCCGTGATCCGCGTACCGGATCCCGGGGGCCTTCAGGGACGAGCTCAGCCCTTGCGGGTCTCGATCTCCTGGGTCAGCTGCGGGACGACCTCGAAGAGGTCGCCGACCACGCCGTAGTCGACCAGGTCGAAGATCGGGGCCTCGGCGTCCTTGTTGACGGCCACGATGGTCTTCGAGGTCTGCATACCGGCGCGGTGCTGGATCGCACCGGAGATGCCGTTGGCGATGTACAGCTGCGGCGAGACCGACTTGCCGGTCTGGCCCACCTGGTTGGAGTGCGGGTACCAGCCGGCGTCCACCGCGGCGCGCGAGGCACCGACGGCGGCACCGAGCGAGTCGGCGAGCTTCTCGATGATCGAGAAGTTCTCGGCGCCGTTGACGCCACGGCCACCGGAGACCACGATCGCGGCCTCGGTCAGCTCCGGGCGGCCCGTCGACTCACGCGGGGTGCGCGAGACGACCTTGGTGCCGGTCGCGGCGGCCGAGAAGGAGACCTCGAGGGCCTCGACGGCGCCGGCGGCCGGCGCGGCCTCCACGGCGGCCGAGTTGGGCTTGACCGTGATGACCGGGGTGCCCTGCGTGATGCGGGACTTGGTGGTGAAGGAGGCGGCGAACGCGGACTGCGTCGCGACCGGACCCTCGTCACCGGCCTCCAGGTCGACGGCGTCGGTGATGATGCCGGACTTGATGCGGACCGCGAGGCGGGCCGCGATCTCCTTGCCCTCGGCGGAGGACGGCACCAGCACGGCGACCGGCGAGACGGCGGCGTACGCGGCCTGCAGCGCGTCCACCTTCGGTACGACGAGGTAGTCGGCGAACTCCGGGGCGTCCGCGGTCAGGACGCGGGTCGCACCGTGCTCGGCGAGCGCGGCCGCGGTGTCCGCGGCGCCGTTGCCGAGCGCGACCGCGACGGGCTCGCCGATGCGGCGGGCCAGGGTCAGCAGCTCCAGGGTGGGCTTGCGGACGGCACCGTCGACGTGGTCGACGTAGACGAGAACTTCAGCCATGGGACTTCTTCTCTCCTGCAAGTACGAAGCTTTTGGGGGCGGTTGCCGGGCGCTGCGAGCCTTGGATGAACTTCTGGCCCGCGAGGCTGTGCCTAAATGAACTTCTGCTCCGCAAGGAAGGCGGCCAGCTGCTTGCCGCCCTCGCCCTCGTCCTTGACGATCGTGCCGGCGGTGCGGGCCGGACGCTCGGCCGCGGAGTCCACGGCGGTCCAGGCGCCCTCGAGACCGACCTCGTCGGCGTCGATGTCCAGGTCGTCGAGCTCCAGAGCCTCGACCGGCTTCTTCTTGGCGGCCATGATCCCCTTGAAGGAGGGGTAACGGGCCTCGCCCGACTGGTCGGTGACCGACACGACGGCCGGGAGCGCGGCCTCGAGCTGCTCGGAGGCGGTGTCGCCGTCACGGCGGCCCTTGACTGTTCCTTCTGCGCCACCCTCGACTGAGACCTCGGAGAGCAGCGTGACCTGCGGAACGTTCAGACGCTCGGCCAGGATCGCCGGCAGCACGCCCATGGTGCCGTCGGTGGAGGCCATACCGCAGATGACCAGGTCGTAGCCGGTCTTCTCGATCGCCTTGGCCAGCACCAGCGAGGTGCCCATGACGTCGGTGCCGTGCAGGTCGTCGTCCTCGACGTGAACGGCCTTGTCGGCGCCCATCGACAGCGCCTTGCGCAGCGCGTCCTTGGCGTCCTCGGGACCGACGGTCAGCACGGTGATCTCGGCGTCGTCCGCCTCATCGGCGATCTGGAGCGCCTGCTCCACCGCGTACTCGTCGAGCTCCGAAAGCAGGCCGTCGACGTCGTCGCGGTCGACGGTCAGGTCATCGGCGAAGTGCCGGTCGCCGGTGGCGTCGGGCACGTACTTCACACAGACAACGATCCTCAAGCTCACGCCGGCTCTCCTACTGCATCGTCTTGACTGGGCTGGCTGCTGCCTCGTACCAGGCAGCATAGGCGCCTGGAGCGGCGGATCCCGGACGGGGCGGCCCGCGCTCCGCTCGGAATGTTACTAGTCAGTACACCCTGCACTTACCCGTTGAGCAAGCGCTTAGAACTGTGACCTTCCCAACGGTGGCACAGAGTGTCAATGCAGGTGGGGCGAGTGCGGCACGAAGGACACGTGAGCCGCCCCACATCCGGGGCGTCAGGCCTCGCGCAGGCCGTTGAAAGCGCCCCCGTGATAGAGCAACGGGCTTCCCTCGCCCGACGCGTCGCCCGCGACGACCTCGGCCACGATCAGTCGGTGATCGCCGGCCGGGACGCGGGCCAGGATGCGACAGGTGAGCCAGGCCAGGACGCCGTCCAGGACCGGGACCCCGTGCGGACCCTCGTGCCACGAGGTGGGCGGGGCGAAGCGGTCCGCGCCGCTGCGGGCGAACCGGGCGGCCAGGTCGCGCTGGTGCTCGCCGAGTATGTGCACGCCGATGTGGTCGGTCCCGGAGATCGCCGGCCAGCTGGAGGAGCCGGTGCCGACGACGAAGGAGATCAGGGGCGGCTCCGCTGCGGCGGAGGTGAGCGACGTGGCGGTGAAGCCGACGGGCCGCTCCCCCTGCGCGGTGATCACCGCGACGCCGGCCGCGTGCCGCCGGAACACCGCGCGCAGCAGCTCGGGCGAGCCCGGCTGCACGGGCGGGGTGCTGCCGGTGGGCTGCGCGGGCACGGCGTACTCGATCGACATGCCCTCAGGCTTTCGATACGTGCCCGATGCAGTCAAGTTGCCCCGGAGATCTGGGAGAAGGCTCACGGGGCGCTTCCCGGTCCCCGTCATACCGCCGCTCCGAGCGCGGCGATCACATCGGCCTTCCGCGGCTGGCCACTGGCCCGCCGCACGACGCGGCCCCCGGCGTCGAGGACCAGCACCGTCGGGGTGCGGTCGATCTCCAGCTGCCGCATCAGCTCCAGATGATCCTCGGCATCGATCTCGATGTGCCCGACCCCGGGGACCATCGCGGCGACCTCCGCCAGCACCCGTCGGGTGGCCCGGCACGGCTGGCAGAACGCGCTGGAGAACTGCACGAGCGTGGCCCGCTCCCCCAGCGCGGTTCCCAACTCCCGCTCCGAGAGCGCCACCCAGCCTGCCCGCACCGTGTTTCTCCTGCCGTTTCGAGGGCACTTCGCCAGGTGCAGCGCTCGGCAGACCGGAAAGATTCCCGCCCGTGCGGCGCACCCCGAGAGGGGTTCACCGGTGTACGGGGAGAGTTCCGCTTGCGTACGTGATGAGAATCTCTCGCCACCCGGGGCGTTCAGGGTGGCTGTTCCGGTCGGCATGGGGCACGATCTCGCCAAGCCCTGAAACCTACGGGCGCGTAAGTTCGAGCCCGGGAGACCCCGTCCCAGGCCAACGGAAGGGTCTCCCTCACCCATGGCAGAACTCGTCTACCGCCCGGTCGTCGGAGCAGCGCTGACCATGTTCAAGGCGCTGGATCTGAAGATCGACCTCAAGGGCTCGGAGCACATTCCGCGTACGGGCGGGGCAGTCCTGGTCAGCAACCACATCAGCTACATGGACTTCGTGTTCGCCGGCCTCGCGGCCCGTCCGCAGAAGCGTCTGGTGCGGTTCATGGCGAAGGACTCGGTGTTCCGCCACAAGATCTCCGGGCCGCTGATGCGCGGGATGAAGCACATTCCGGTGGACCGCGCGCAGGGCGAGCTGGCCTATGCCCACGCCCTGGACTCGCTGCGCAAGGGCGAGGTGATCGGGGTGTTCCCGGAGGCGACGATCTCCACCTCGTTCACCCTGAAGAGCTTCAAGTCGGGTGCCGCGCGCATGGCGCAGGAGGCCGGGGTCCCGCTGATTCCGGTGGCGCTGTGGGGCACGCAGCGGGTGTGGACCAAGGGGCGGCCGCGCAACTTCAAGCGCTCGCACATCCCCGTCACCATCCGCGTGGGCGAGCCGATCGAGGCTCCGAAGGACCAGTTCGCGGGCGCCATCACCCGGCGTCTCAAGGACCGCGTCCAGGAGCTCCTCGAGGCGGCTCAGCGCGCTTATCCCGTACGTCCCAAGGGTGCGGACGACACCTGGTGGGTGCCCGCGCACCTCGGCGGCACGGCCCCGGCGCCCGCGCAGGCGCGCGAGGCCGAGGCCGGCTGAGCCGGACTCCGCTTACTCCGGGGCCCGCACGGTGAGCCGGGCCCCGGGGCTGAACTTCTCGAGCAGTTCGGCCAGTTCCGCGCCGGCAGCTTCGAGGCCCGCGTGGTCGCCCATGCCCTCCAGGAGGAACAGGGCGTTCGTCGAGGTGTCGTCGAGGCAGGTGCGAGGGCCCTGGCGCCAGTTCCAGCGGCGGCACGTCACACCCTCGTCGTCGCACCAGACCACCTCGCCGGGCTCCGGGTGATCCACGACCTGCTCGCCGGAGGCGACGGTCACGAAGTCCTCGGTACCGGTCGCGCGGATGAGCCGCATACCGCCCTGGATACGGTCCAGGTCCTCGCCGCCGACCGGGATCAGATGGGCCACGCTGATCGCGTTGTAGACATCGACAAGCGTGTTGATACGGGGCAGCCCCGCATCGCTCAGCGCCCTCTTCGCCAGCGCCTCCGCGGAGTTCCTGGTGCGGTTGGGCTTGGCGCCGAAGGCGGTGTAGGCCGCGCGCCAGTCCACCATGTGCGGGTCCTCGTGCGGGGCGCGCCCGTCGAGGCGCTCGGCGAGCCGGCGCACAGCGTCGTCAAGGAGTGCCGAAGTGGCCTCCGTGCTGGGCGTGTTCACGAGGTCGTACGCCTCGATGGCGATGTGGTGGAAGCCCGGCGCGAGCGTGCGGACCTCGTCGGAGACGGTGAGCTGGACGGGCATGGCCTGCCTTAGAGAGTGAGCGAGTCCGGAAGGTTCTCCCACAGGTACGGGCGGCCCGGGGCATTGCGCAGGGCATCGAGCACCGCCCGGTGCGGTACATCAAACAGTACCGGATAGTCCACCTCACTGGACTTCACATCCGGCACCCAGGCAAGCCGCTCGCCGTGGAGCGAGAACTGGGCGTCGATGCCCGGCTTGTTCCCGCGCGGGTCCTGCCGGTGCCAGGCGCCACGGAAGCGGACCGCGACCAGGCCGTGCACGCACCAGCCCGTACCGGCGTCATAGGCGAGGCGCTGGTAGCAGAGGGCGGTCGGGATGTCCTCGGCTCGCAGCAGCGCGGTCAGCGCGTGGGCCTTCGCGTGACAGATGCCGGTGCCCTGCTCCAGGACGTCGGAAGCCCGCCAGGTAACCCTCATGTCCCCGCTGTCGGCGGAGTGCGGGATCGTGTCGCGCACGAACTCGAAGGCCGCGCGAGCGTATGAGTATGAATCCACGGACTCTTTCGCGAGGCGTGCCGCGGTCTCCCGTACGAGCGGATGGTGATGATCGATGAAGTCATCGGCCGCCAAGTACGCAGAGAGGTCGGGGTTTTGCTGGATCAGCTGCATGGCACGCGAGCATAGGTATGCGACTGAACGTAGGTCAATGCCTTTACGGTCAGTCGCATACCTATGCATCGCGTTGGAGTGGGGCGGCTAGGACGTGTATCGAAAGTGGATCTTGAGCTGTGAATGATCACGGTTCATGGGGCGTGGAGATCTCACGGACAATCAGTGGGCGGTGCTGGAGCCGTTGTTGCCGAAGGGCACCAGGGCGGGGCGGGCGCCCGTCTGGCACCGGCGTCGGCTGATCGGCGGCATACGGTTTCGGGTCCGGACCGGCGTTCCGTGGCGGGACGTGCCCGCCGAGTACGGACCGTGGGGCCGGGTCTACGACCTGTTCCGTCGATGGCAGCGGAGCGGGACCTGGCACCGGACCCTCACCCGGCTCCAGTCCCTGGCCGAAACGAAGGGCGCAATCGTCTGGGACTTGAGCGTCGACTCCACTGTGTGCCGCGCCCATGTGTGCCGCGCCCATCAGCACGCGGTCGGCGCCCGAACGCGGGGTGACCTACAGAAGGAACCGCCGGGCGGTATCGCCTCCGAGCCCTCTGATCACGGACTGGGACGCTCGCGCGGCGGGTTCACCACCAAACTGCACCTAGTAGTGCTTCGTTAGGTGTGCCGATCTTGCCTGTTCAGGGGCACGGTGTCGGTATGAGGCCGGGTGAAGTGGAGGGACTTCGCTGTGACTTGGCGGGGTTCGTTGCCGATGTGTTCGGGGCGTTGCCACGGCGGGATCAGCGCCGGTGGGGCGAGTGTTATCTGCGTGGTCTGATGCTGGACGGGCGGCGTAAGTCGATCCAGCCGATGGCCGCCCGTCTCCCGGACGGGAACATGCAGGCCCTGCAGCAGTTCGTGAACCAGTCACCATGGGACTGGTCGCCGGTGCGCCGGCGGATCGCCGAACGGCTCGTCAAGGCGGTCCGCCCTGAGGTGTGGGTCATCGACGACGTGTCGTTTCCCAAGTGCGGCAAGGCGTCGGCGGGAGTGGCCCGGCAGTATTGCGGGGCCGTCGGTAAGCGGGCCAACTGTCAGGTCGCGGTCAGCGTGCATGCGGCCACCGATCGGGCGTCCTGTCCGCTGGAGTGGGAGTTGTTCCTGCCCGAGGAATGGGCCGGGGACGGTCCTCGGCGCAGGTCAGCCCAGATTCCCGACGAGGTCGGCCATGTATCCAAGTCCCTTCTGGCCCTTGGATTGTTGGACCGGCTCGCGTCCTGGCAGCTGCCCGTCCCGGTGATCGTCGCCGACGCCGGCTATGGCCGCAGCGTCGGCTTCCGGCTTGCCCTGGAAGCACGCGGTTGGACTTATGTGATGGCCGTCCAGCCCAAGGAGATCGCCAGGCCGGCCGGGGCTGAGCCGTATCTGCCGGCCTATGGCGGGCTGGGACCGCCCACCCTGCCCCGCTATCGGGAAGCGGCCCGGCCCCTGCCCGATCTCATCGCTGCGGACACCGTGTTCGAG
This sequence comes from Streptomyces mesophilus, assembly GCF_011044995.1. Classification (GTDB taxonomy): domain Bacteria; phylum Actinomycetota; class Actinomycetes; order Streptomycetales; family Streptomycetaceae; genus Streptomyces; species Streptomyces mesophilus. The sequence goes on from NZ_JAAKZW010000051.1 coordinate 11,018, forward strand.
GAGGTCACCTGGCGTCAGGGCAGCAAAGGGGAGATGACCTCGCACTTTACCGTCCTTGAGGTCAGGCCTTCCGGCAAGGAAGCCTCCCGCACCGCCCAAGAGCAGGGCGGCGGCCGCACCGGGTGGGACGGTGTGCTCCCGCTGCGGACCCTGCTGGTCGAACAGGCCGACACGGATGCGGGACCGACCGGCTACTGGATCTCCAACCTGCCCGCCAGCACCCCGATCGCGCACCTGGTGAGACTGGCCAAGATGCGCTGGCGGATCGAGCACGACTACCGCGAACTCAAACACGGCCTGGGCCTGGACCACTTCGAAGGCCGCACCTGGCGCGGCTGGCACCACCACGTCACCCTCGTCACCGCCGCACAAGCCTTCCTCACCCTGAGGCGCCTCGACCCAAAAGTCCGCACACCGGCCTGACCCTCTACCAAATCCTCGACACCATCCAAGACCTGCTCCGCTGCTGGACCGGCACCTGCACCACCTGCGGCAAGCCCCTCACCCGAGCCAGAACCTAACGAAGCACTACTAGGCCGGTTCGTTTGGATCACTTCCGCCGGCCGAGATCATCGTTGATGATGTCCATGTGACTAACCGCATCAGCGCTCTGATCTCGGCCTTCGGTGTTCTTGTCAGCATGATGCTGTTCGTTTTCGCCGTTGGTGAGTACCGCTCTGGGGCCTCGGTTCTCTGGCTCGTGGCTGGAGCCGTGATCTTCCTCAGCGCTTCGTACACGCTCGTACGGGACGCGCGGCGACTCCGCGCTGGGCCGACCGCCTGACAGCGGCACCGTTCCAGCCAGCACCGCCAGTCGTTGTTCGTGTGTGCCGTTGACTGACGCGCAGTGGGCGCGAATCGAGCCGTCACTCCCAGTTCGGACGCCAGGGCGGGGTGGCAGGTGGCGGGATCACCGAGAGGTGATCGACGCGATCGCCTGGAAGTTCCAGACGGGATCGCAGTGGATCCACCTCCCCGAGAAGTACGGGAACTGGCGAGGCGCCTACAACCGGTTGCGGATGTGGGCCATCGACGGCACGTGGGAGCGGGTGTTCACCGCGCTGATCGCACAGGCAGACGCCGACGACGACCTCAACTGGGCAGTCTCGGTGGACTCCACCATCGTGCGCGCACACCAACACGCGGCCGGCGCCCGCAAAAAGGGGCCCCAGCCGGCGAACCGGCAGACCACGCCATCGGCCGGTCCCGCGGCGGACTGACCACAAAGATCCACCTGGCCTCCGACGCCCACTGCCGGCCACTGGCCTTCGTGCTCACCGCCGGACAGGCCGGTGACGCACCCGCCTTCGCTCACGTCATGACTCGCCTTCGCGTTCCTCGACGGCGCGGACGACCCCGCACCAGGCCGGACGTGGTCCTGGCCGACAAGGCGTACTCCTCCCGCGCAATCCGCGAGCACCTGCGCAAGCGTGGTATCCGGGCGGTCATCCCCGTTCCGGCTGATCAACGCGGTCACCGGCTGCGGCGCGGCAGCGGGGCGGCAGACCACCCGCCTTCGATCGCGAGGCATACAAGCAGCGCAACACCGTCGAACGCTGCATCAACCGCTTGAAACAGTGGCGGGGCATCGCCACCCGCTACGAGAAGACCGCGATCATCTCCTGACTCGCGGGCATCTTCCTCTGGTCAGTGCGGTGATCCAAACGAAACTGCCGAGCCGTCGAGCAAGGTCAGAAGCCCATGTCGCTCGTGATCACGGCCGGGCAGCGCGGGGACTCACCGCAGTTCGAATTTGTGCTGGAGAAGATCCGTGTGCCCCGCATCGGACCTGGCCGACCACGCGTCCGACCAGATCGAGTCCGCGCCGACAAGGCGTACGCCTCCCGCCAAAACCGTGCCTATCTGCGCCGACGTGGGATCCGCTGCGCCATCCCGGACAAGACCGACCAGGCACGCAACCGCCGAATGCTCGGCTCCCGCGGCGGCCGGCCGCCGTATTTCGACCCGGCCGACTATCGCGAGCGCCACGCGGTCGAGTGCGGGATCAACCGCCTCAAGAGGCACCGGGCCGTCGCCACGCGATATGACAAGCTCGCGGTCCGCTACGAGGCAACCGTCCTCATCGCAATCATCAACGAGTGGCTGTGACCGCGGCCTTCAAGACTCATAAGGGCCGCCCCGGAAGTACATACTCCTGTGCGCACGGGGGCGGTCACCGCGCCCGTGCGCGGCATCAGAGCGGTCGGCAGGTGCCATCCGTTTCGCCAGCTCCCGCAGCGTCTCGAGGCCGGCCAACACTTCCGAGCGATTGTCCGACCTCTTCATCCACGCTGGCAGCCGAGCGAGCATCGACATCGTCGGCCGCACGTCGCCACGCTCTCGCAATCGCGCTCCGACGTAGGCAGACAGCTCGTCGACGTGCTCCTCGTTGTAGGCCCACAAGATGTGACCGGAGCAACGGGTCTGCAGCCACAGAGGCTGCTGGAAGAACGGATCCTCACTACCGCCCAGCACCGCGCCGACCAGCCCAGCCCCCTGCACCTCAGCATTCCAGTCAGCGACGGCGCCGCACCCTCCACAAGCCAGACGACGCGGCTGGAACAGGAGCTCACTGAAGTATCTGGGATCGGAAACGCCTGGCCGGGGGATCACCAAAGCACGGCCCCCGCATCGCGGACAGACCACGAGCATCCGGCCCGCGAACCGAGTCAACCAACCACCTGGGTCGTAGTGACGAGCGAGATCGGTACGCGGCTCGGAATCCATGACGACACCATCGCAGGTCCGCGATACGGGCAACTACCGGATTCTCAACGTGCCCTAGCGCGCCATCTCTTCCTTGAGCGCCGCCAGGAAGGAGTCCACGTCGTCCTCCGTCGTGTCGAAGGCGCACATCCAGCGGACGTCGCCGGCGGCCTCGTCCCAGAAGTAGAAGCGGTAGCGCTCCATCAGGCGACGGCTGACGTCGTGCGGGAGCCGGGCGAACACCGCGTTGGCCTGGACCTCGTGCAGGATCTCGACGCCGTGCACGGCACGGACGCCTTCCGCCAGACGCTGCGCCATCTCGTTGGAGTGGCGGGCGTTGCGCAGCCACAGGTCCTTGGCGAGCAGGGCCTCCAACTGCACCGATACGAAACGCATCTTGGAGGCGAGCTGCATGGACAGCTTGCGCAGATGCTTCATATGGCTGACCGCGTCGGGGTTCAGGACCACGACCGCCTCGCCGAAGAGCATGCCGTTCTTCGTGCCGCCGAAGGACAGGATGTCGACGCCGGCACGCGAGGTGAACGTGCGCAGCGGGACGTCGAGCGCGGCGGCCGCGTTGGCTATCCGGGCGCCGTCCAGGTGGACCTTCATGCCCCGCTCGTGGGCGTGGTCGCAGATCGCGCGGATCTCCTCGGGCGTGTAGAGCGTGCCCAGTTCGGTGTTCTGCGTGATCGAGACGACCTGCGGCATCGCCCGGTGCTCGTCGTCCCAGCCGAACGCCTGGCGGTCGATCAGCTCGGGCGTGAGCTTGCCGTCGGGCGTCGGGACGGTGAGCAGCTTCAGACCGCCGACCCGCTCGGGCGCCCCGCACTCGTCGACGTTGATGTGCGCGCTCTCCGCACAGATCACCGCGCCCCAGCGGTCGGTCAGCGCCTGCAGCGCCGTGACGTTGGCTCCGGTGCCGTTGAACACCGGGAACGCCTCCGCGCTCGCGCCGAAGTGGGCGCGGATCAGCTGCTGCAGATGCGCGGTGTAGTCGTCCTCGCCGTAGGCGACCTGGTGGCCGCCGTTGGCGAGGGCGAGGGCCGCGAGGATCTCCGGGTGAGCGCCCGCGTAGTTGTCGCTGGCGAAGCCTCGTACGTCCGGATCGTGGTGCCGCTTGGCATCGGTCCGGGGAGGGTTCACGGCTGCTCGGTCAGCCACAGGCGCTTTCCGTTCACTTCCTGGGCGGGCCGCTCCCAGACTCCGGCGATGGCCTCGGCCAGCTCCTTGACGTCCGTGAAGCCCGCGAACTTCGCGTTCGGGCGCTCGGCGCGCATCGCGTCGTGCACCAACGCCTTCACGATCAGGATGACAGCCGCCGCCGACGGGCCCTGCTCGCCCCCCGCCTTGCGGAAGGCGTCGCCGAGGGCCAGGGTCCAGGCTTCCGCGGCCGCCTTGGAGGCGGCGTACGCGGCGTTGCCCGCGGTGGGCTTGCTGGCGCCGGCCGCGCTGATCAGCACATAGCGGCCGAAGTCGCTGCGCAGCAGTCCGTCGTGGAAGGCGAGCGAGGTGTGCTGCACGGTGCGGATGAGGAGCTGGTCGAGGAAGGCCCAGTCCGCGAGGTCGGTCTCCATGAACGACGAGCTGCCGCGCCAGCCGCCCACGAGGTGCACCAGGCCGTCGACCCGGCCGAACTCCTTCTCGGTGCGCGCGGCCCAGTCCTTGGCCGCGTCGAGGTCGAGCAGGTCCACGGTGTCGCCGGTGACCGTCGCTCCGCCGTGCGCATAGCGCGCGGCGTCCACGGCCTCCGCGAGACGGCTGGCGTCCGCGTCGGAGGCCACCACGGTCGCGCCCGCCTCGGCGAGGCGCAGCAGCGTGGCGCGCCCGGCCGCTCCGGCGGCTCCCGCGACGGCGATCACGGCGCCATTGAGTGCTCCGTTACCGTTCATGGCCCTCACCTCCGGCCGATGGCTCACGCGGCCACCCGCTCAGCGCTTTCCGCGGTGATCCCCCGGGTCGAGGCGATCACGTTCTTGAGCTTCTTGGACAGCGCCTCATAGAACATGCTCAGCGGAAACTCGTCCGGAAGCACCTCGTCGACGAGCTTGCGCGGCGGCAGGCTGGTGTCAAGAGCGTCGGGACCCTTGGCCCAGCGCGAGCCCGGGTGCGGCGACAGGTAGCGCGAGACGAGCTCGTACGCGGCGAACCAGTGCACCAGCTTGGGACGGTCGATACCCGCCCGGTACAGCTCCTCGATCTCGCCGCACAGCTGGTTGGTGATCTGCGGGGCGCGCTGCCAGTCGATGTGCAGCTTGTTGTCGGTCCAGCGCACGACGTCGTGCTGGTGCAGGTACGCGAAGAGCAGCTGGCCGCCGAGGCCGTCGTAGTTGCGCACGCGCTCGCCGGTCACCGGGAAGCGGAACATGCGGTCGAAGAGGACGGCGAACTGGACGTCGCGAGCCTGCGGTATGCCTTCGGCCTCCAGCTTCACGGCCTCCTTGAAGGCGGTGAGGTCGCAGCGCAGCTCCTCCAGGCCGTACATCCAGAACGGCTGGCGCTGCTTGATCATGAAGGGGTCGAAGGGCAGATCGCCGTGGCTGTGCGTGCGGTCGTGGACCATGTCCCACAGGACGAAGGCCTCCTGGCAGCGGGCCTGGTCGCCGATCATCTCCTGGATGTCCGCGGGCAGTTCGAGCCCGAGGATGCCGACGGCGGCCTCGGTGACCCTGCGGAAGCGGGCGGCCTCGCGGTCGCAGAAGATGCCGCCCCAGCTGAACCGCTCGGGGGCCTCGCGCACGGCGATGGTCTCCGGGAACAGGACCGCGGAGTTGGTGTCGTAACCCGAGGTGAAGTCCTCAAAGGTGATGCCGCAGAACAGCGGGTTGTCATAGCGGGTGCGCTCGAGCTCGGCGAGCCACTCCGGCCAGACCATCTTGAGGACGACGGCCTCGAAGTTGCGGTCCGGGTTGCCGTTCTGCGTGTACATCGGGAAGACGACCAGGTGCTGCAGACCGTCGGCGCGGTGGGCCGCGGGCTGGAAGGCCAGCAACGAGTCCAGGAAGTCCGGGACTTCGCAGCCGCCGTCGGCCCAGCGGCGCAGATCGCCGCTCAGCGCGGTGAGATACGCGGCGTCGTGCGGCAGCAGCGGGGCGAGCTGCTCGACGGCCGAAATCATCCGGTCCACCTGGGAGTCGACCTCGTCCTTCGAGGGCGCACTCTCGGCGGCGAAGTCGACCGAACCGTCCGCGGACTGCCAGACCCTGAGCGTTTCGACCGCATCCTTGAGCATGGGCCAGGCCGGGTGGTCCACCACCCGGTCCGCGGGAGGAACAGCTCCCCCGATTACGTCCTGCACAAGAATTTCCGTCATGCCACTTCCTCCACGGGAGAACCTCGCGTAAAGACACCGTATGCATGCGAGGTTCTCCACCACAAGAGGGGCCTCGGGAAATTATCCTGCGCCACCCCCATGTCCACCGGAATTCTTCCTGTCCGTCACGGTCGAGGCGATCGCGGTGACGACGCCCGCCAGTGCGGTACGGGCGTCCTCAAGCACCTCGCCGAACCCGAAGAATCCGTGGAACGCCTGCGGAAAGTGCGCTTCCGTGACCGGTACGCCCGCGGCGCGCAGCGCCTGCGCATAGGCGAGCCCCTCGTCGCAGAGCGGATCGCAGCCTGCGGTCACGACGTGCGCGGGCGGCAGACCGGCGAGCTCGCCGAGGAGCGGCGAGATCCGCGGATCGGCCCGGTCGACCGGCGCGATCGCCCCGACGTACTGCTCGTCGAACCACCGCATGTGCGCGCGGGTAAGGAAATATCCGTCGCCGTTCGTCTCGTACGAGGGCCACTCCCGCGACATGTCGACCACCGGGTACACGAGCACCTGGAGCGCCAGGGCCGGTCCGTCGCCGTCCCGGGCGGTCTGCGCGGTGACGGCGGAGAGATTGCCGCCCGCACTGTCGCCCGCGACGACCAAGGCGTCCGGGTCACCGCCGAGTTCGGCCACGTGCTCGGCGGCCCAGAGCAGCGCGGCGTACGCGTCGTCGACCGCGGCCGGGAAGGGATGCTCAGGCGCGAGCCGGTAGTCCACCGAGACGACGGCCGCGCCCGCACCGCGGCAGATGCCGCGCGCGGTGCCGTCGTGCGTGTCCAGATCGCAGACCGCGAAGCCGCCGCCGTGCAGGAAGACCACGGTGGGGCGGGGCCCCCGGGCCTCGACGGGGTCGGGCAGATAGACGCGTACGGGTATCTCGGGGGCGCCGGGCGGGCCGGGGATCGTGCGGTCCTCGACCGATCCCACCGCCGGCGGCTCCCACGGGGGCTTCGGGTTCGCGGCCAGGATGCCGCGGGCCTCGGCGGCGTCCGTGACGGCGCCCCCGAGATCGGGGAAGACCGCGGACATCAGATCGGCCAGGGCGCGGGCCTCGGGGGTCAGGCGGTCCTGCCCCGGAACGGCTTCGGTACTCATCGGCTCTCCTCCAGGCGCTGCTCGCGCCGCTCGTCACGGAAGTGCGGGATGACCTTCTCGCCCCACTGCCGGATGGTCTCCATGCAGGCCTCCTGGGGCACCGTGCCCATCTGGATCAGGCACATGATCTCGTCGGCGCCCGCGTCGCGGAGCTGTTCGACGTAGGCGATGGCGTCGTCGGCGGTGCCGTAGGCGTGGTCCGCGTTGAAGGTGGCCGTCGCGGTGGGGCGCACCGGGATGTGGTGCTCGTGCAGCCGTGCCACGACCTGCTCGGCGGCCTCGCGCATCGCCGCGGCCTCGTCGGCGCCTTCCACCACGGCTTCGTCCGGGATCCCCGCTCCGCCGTACCAGTGCCCGATGGACTGCGCGAAGAAGCGCTGTCCACGGATCCCGATGCGCTGTGCCGCAGCGCGGTCGTCGAGCACGATCGTCGGACACAGTACGGAGAAGTGATCGTTGACGACAGAGGAGACGAAGCGTCCGCCGTCACGTCCGTCCACCGCGGCGTCGTAGGCCTGGCGCATCTCCTTGATGGACTCGGGTCCCGCGAACCCCATCACCAGGGCGCCGATGCCGAGTTCGGCCGCCTGACGGAGGGTGTCGGAACGGCTGCACGCGAGAAAGAGCGGCGGGTGCGGCGTCTGCCGCGGGCGGGGCAGGATCGGGTGCGGGTCGATGTCGATCAGCTCGCCGTGGTACTCGAGTTCGTCCTCCTGCCAGGCCTTGCCGATGATCCTGAGCGCCTCTTCGACCTCCTGCGTGGTGCGGTCCTTGTCGACGCCGCACAGCGAGGTCTCCTGCTCCGTGCCGCCGCGCCCCGCGCCGAGGTCGAGCCGTCCGCCGGAGAGCAGATCGAGCATCGCGGCGCGTTCGGCGACGCGGGCGGGGTGGTTGAAGTTGAAGGGCATGCAGACCACGCCGTGCCCGATCCGGATGGTGCTGGTCTTCGCGGCGACCCAGGTGAGGAAGATCTCGGGGGCGCTCATGTGCGCGTACCACTTCAGGGAGTGATGCTCGACGGCCCATATGCGATCGAAGCCCATCTCCTCGGCGTAGACCGCCTGTTCCACGCAGTCGCGGATCACCTGGTGCTCGCGCTCCACGGTCGGGTCGGCCAGCTGGGCCTCGAAGATCACGGAGAACTTCACGGTTCCTCCTGGGAGTTGGGCCTTTGCGGAAGGCCGGGCGCCATATGCCTAATAGCTATATGACTAGCCGTCAGGTCTCGAAGTGGCAAGGGATACGGCACAGGCATTGCATCCGGGGTCCGGCCCCTCTTGAATGCGCGCATGGCTGATCAGCACACGTCCGCCCCGCCCCCGGCGGACCGCGCCCTGCCGGCGACCGCCTGGGCCGTGCTCGGGCTGCTCTCGTTCCCGGGCGAGCGGACGGGCTACGAGCTGAAGAAGTGGGCCGACGCCTCGCTGCGGTTCTTCTACTGGTCCCCGGCGATCAGCCAGATCTACGCGGAGCTCCGGCGGCTCGAGTCCCTGGGATACGTGACCTCGCGGCGCTCCGGGCCGGAGGAACCGCGGACGAAGCGCACGTACGCGATCACCGCCTTGGGGCGCGGCGCGCTGGCCGACTGGGCCGGCTCCGCTCAGGACGCGGGCGCCGCGGTGCTCAAGCATCCGCTGCTGCTGCGGGTCTGGCTCGGGCACCTGACCTCGCCGGAGCATCTGCGCGCGCTCGTGGTCGAGCACATCGCCCGCACCAAGGGCGAGTTGAAGGAAGTCATGGACGCGGGCGCGCAGGCCGAGGGCGTCGAGGCATGGGCGCACCCGCAGATAGCGTTGCGATGGAGCGAGCGTCGCCTGAAGTCCGAACTCGAGCTGGCCGAGGCGATGCTGGCGGACCTGGACGAGCTTCCGTCTTAGCGGTGCCGCGTCTTGAGCGAGCTCCCGTCGTCACGGTGCCGCGTCAAAGCTTGCAGGACTCGCCCACGCGCGAGTGACACGGATTCGCCGCGCGGGGTCGCGCGGCGCTAGGACAGAGGGTCCCGCCCCCCTGTCCGACGGAGTTGCCGACCCGTGAGTACCCGTGCCGTTCTTGTCGCCGCCGTGATCACCGGCCTCATCCTGGGCATCGCCGGAGCCCGAGCGGACGCCTCCGTTTCGCCGCGCGCATCCGGGTACATGTCTTCAACGGGCCGTTAGGCTGCGGGCTGCCGTGTGGGGCGTGGGACCGCAACCACGCGGACATGTACAGACAGCTTGAGAGCCGCCCGTCGACGGAAGCGAGTGAACCTTGAACTTCGTCACCATCGGTCATCGCGGAATCATGGGTGTGGAACCCGAGAACACTCTCCGCTCCTTCATCGCCGCGCAGCAGGCCGGGCTCGACGCCATCGAGCTCGATCTGCATCTGAGCAAGGACGGCGCGCTGGTCGTCATGCACGACACCGAGGTGGACCGCACCACGGACGGCCGCGGCCCGATCGCCGAGAAGACCCTGGCCGAACTGCGCGAGCTCGACGCGGGCCACGGTGAGCGCGTCCCCGTCTTCGAGGAGGTCCTCGATGCGGTGCGGGCTCCGCTGCAGGCCGAGATCAAGGACGTCGCGGCCGCACGGGCGCTCGCCGAGGTGATGCAGCGGCGTGATCTGGTCGGACGCGTCGAGGTCAGTTCGTTCCACGACGAGGCGGTCGCGGAGATCGCCAAGCTGGTACCCGGGGTACGCACGGTGCTGATCGCCAGCCGCTACGGGCCCGACGTGGTGGACCGTGCCGTCGCCGTCGGCGCGCAGGCGGTCGCGCTGAACATCCGCCGCGTCACGCTCGAGACGGTGGAGCTGGCCCGCAAGGCGGAGCTGCGGGTGATCGGCTGGGTGGTCAACACCCAGGACCACCTGCGTCTGGTGCGCGCCCTGCAACTCGACGGCGCCACGACGGACTACCCGGAGATCAAACGGACGGGCCGTTTCACCGCCTGAGCCGAAGCCCGGTCGTCACCGCTGCCCCAGGCCGTCAGGCGAGCGGCTTCACCAGGAGTTCGAACTTCAGGTCCGGCCTCAGCGGCACACCGAAGCGCTCATCGCCGTACGGGAAGGGCGTGAACTTGCCCGTACGGCGATAGCCGCGCCGCTCGTACCAGGCGATGAGGTCCTCGCGCTGGGCGATCACCGTCATGTGCATCTCACGCACCCGCCACTCCTCGCCTGCGAACCGCTCCGCCTCGGCGAGCACGGCCTTGCCGAGGCCCCCGCCCTGCAGCCCGGGCCGTACGGAGAACATGCCGAAGTACGCGGCGTCGCCCCGGTTCTCGAGCTGGCAGCAGGCCACGAGCTCGTCCTCGCGCAGGGCGACGACCAGCCGGCTGCCCGCAGCGTCGATGACATCCCGGACCCCGTCGGGGTCGGTGCGCTGACCGTCGAGCAGATCCGCCTCGGTGGTCCAGCCCGAACGGCTCGCGTCCCCGCGGTACGAGGATTCGATCAGCGCGACGAGCGGGTCGATGTCGGCGTGGGTGGCATCGCGGAAGGTGAGTTCACCGGCGGCGGGGCGGGCGTCCATCGGGTGCGCCTTTCACGGGTTCGGATCCATGCGTGTTCGGGCGTGAGCGTAACCCGGGCGCGCTAGCCTCCACGAGCATGGTCCATGTACTGAGCAGCCGTGTGCTTCTGCGTCCCACCGACCCCGAGCGCAGTCGCGCGTTCTACGGGGACGCGCTGGGTCTGGAGATCTATCGCGAGTTCGGCACCGGGGCCGAGCGCGGGACCGTGTACTTCCTGGGCGGCGGATTCCTGGAGGTCTCCGGTCGCGCGGACCGGCCGCCCGCCCCGGGGATGCAGCTGTGGATCCAGGTCGCCGATGTCTCGGCGGCGTACGAGGAACTCCGCGGCAAGGAAGTGCCGGTGCTGCGCGAGCCGAAGCTGGAGCCGTGGGGCCTGATCGAGATGTGGATCGCCGATCCCGACGGGGTGCGGATCGCGGTGGTGGAGGTGCCGGCGGATCATCCGCTGAGGTACCGGCCGTGACCGGTGCCACCGCTCAGGCACAGGCCCCTGACCGGCGCTACGCGCTGCCCGCGAAGGTCCAGTCCTCAGGCAGCTCGCCCTGCCCGATCGTGAATGTGGCCAGGAAGTACTCCGCCTGACCGCAGTTCACGTTCTCGGCGCCGGTGAGATCCGCCGATACGACGCCGTCGTCCACCTCCAGACGGGCCCCGGTGTTCTGGCAGCCGGGCAGGACGAAGGCCAGGCCGGTGTCGCCCTCGGACGGCCGGACGGTCAACTCCTCTTGCACCTGCGGCAGGTTGGCCGCCTTCGCCGCCTCGAGTGCCGCGTACATACGGTCCGTGTCGCCTCCGTGGCCGAGTCGCGCGGGCCGCAGGTTCTCCCGTGACGGTGCCTGGAGGGGGCCAAGCTCGACGAATCCGGTGCGCGCCCCCGGACCGTCGCCCCCGTCGAGGAAGCCGCACCCGCACAGAACGAGCGCGAGGGCCGCTGCGGGGAGCGTGCGTGTCAGTGAGCGCATGCAGGGTTGACGCGGACCGGCGCGAGAACGGTTCCGATCGTGCGGACCACCGCCAACACGTCGCGCCTTGGTCTACACCAATCACCGTCCTCGCCGTATCCTCATCCGTGGCCAGTAGCACCTCCCCCCACCCACGTTGCGTGCTGGCACGGGCGATACCGCCGCACACTGCCCCGAGCAGCCGGGTACCCCCATCGTCGCCTCGCCTCCAAGGAGGATCACGGTGAACGTTCGCACCAGAACCTCGGCGATCATCGGCACCATCTGCCTCGCCGCTTCCTTAGCCCTCTCCACGGCCTCCGCCGAGGAGTCCGCCGCTCCGGCCCAGGCACCACCGGTCGCCCTCACCGAAGTGGCCAAGGCCCAGAATCCGATCGCCGGCACCGCCGGTCCCGGCGGCACCCTCTGGGTCGCCGAACGCGCGGGAACCGTAAGGGTCCTGGGCAAGCAAGGGCTCGGCAAGACCGTCCTCGACATCTCCGACGAGACCACCACCGACGGCGAACGCGGCCTCCTGGGCATCGCGTTCAGCCCCCGGTTCACGCACTTCTACATCTCGTACACGAACCTCGAAGGCACCAGCACCATCGACGAGTTCGCCGTGCGCAGCGGCCGGATCGTGCCGGACACCCGGCGCACCGTCCTCACCCAGGTCCAGCCGTACGCGAACCACAACGGCGGTGACATCCGGTTCGGCCCCGACGGCTATCTCTACATCGCGCTCGGCGACGGCGGCTCGGGCGGCGACCCGCACGGCAACGGGCAGAACCTCGACACCCTGCTCGGCAAGCTGCTGCGGATCGATCCGCGGGGCGGCACGCCGTACGCGATCCCGCCGGACAACCCCTTCGTGGGCGACCCCGCGGCCAGGGACGAGATCTGGGCGTACGGACTGCGCAATCCTTGGCGGTTCTCCTTCGACGCGGACAAGGGCGATCTGCTCATCGGCGACGTCGGCCAGAGCGACTGGGAGGAGATCGACTGGGCCCCGGCGAGCAGCAAGGGCGGGGAGAATTACGGCTGGTCGCAGATGGAGGGCACGCATCCCTTCCGCGGCGGCACGGAACCCGCGAACCATGTGCCGCCGGTGCACGAGTACGACCGCACCGGACTCGGCTGCTCGGTGACCGGCGGCTTCGTGTACCGGGGCGAGGCCATCACGGCCCTGAAGGGGCAGTACGTGTTCAGCGACTACTGCGACGGCACCCTGCGCACCTTGCAGATCGAGAACGGCAAGGTGACCGGTGTCGGTGACCTCGGTGTCAGCGGCGGGGAGGTCATCTCGTTCGCGGAAGGCTGCAACGGCGAGCTGTACGTGCTCGCGCAGAGCGGCAGCGTCTTCCGGGTCGATCCGGCCTGACGTCCGAACCGCTGATCAGGGACGCGCCGCCCGTCGGCGGCGCGTCCCCTCAGCGGTTCAGGAGCCGCCGCTCCGGGGCCCTATGGGACTGCTCAGCGGTCGAGCAGTTCCGTGAGCCGTGTCAGGAAGACCGCCTGCCCCTTGACCAGCTTCACCTGCGCCTCGTCGAGAGCCCACCAGGCGACCTTGTCGAGCTCCGGGAACTCCTGCATCCGACCCGAGCCTTTGGGCCACTCCATCGAGAAGGTGCCCGGCACGACGCACGCCGGGTCGAGGTCCGCCCCCACCGCCCAGACCGTGACGATCTTGCCGTTCGCCTGCCGCGTCTCCCCCAGTGCTTCATACGGTCCCGTGGGCGGCGGCACGCCGAGCTCCTCCTGGAACTCCCTGCGCGCCGCGTCCATCGGGGCCTCGTCCGGCCCGAACTCGCCCTTGGGAATGGACCAGGCCCCGGCATCGCGCCGGGCCCAGAAGGGTCCGCCCATATGCCCCAGGAGGACCTCGGTCCGCCCTGTCGTGCCGCGGTGGAGCAGCAGTCCTGCGCTGCGCTTCTCGGTCATCGCCTCAGTAAAACAGCCGGTGGCGGTCACCGCCGCAGCTTCGCCTCCAGCCACCGCACGCCGAAGCCCGTGAGGTCGCGCGCGTCGAACACATGACTCGCTGCCGCCCCGACGTGCCCTTTCACACCACCCCCAGCGGCGAGGAAGTCATCGGCGATGACCTCGAAGGCGTCCCGCTCCTCGCCGACCACGGGTACATAGTCGAAGGCGCCCTCGGACGAGTCGATGTCGTGGAAGCGACGCCAGACCCTGCGGCCATCGACCGCGATCGGCTGCTCGTAGTCCACGAAGCGCTTGCCGGGCGCATCGGCCAGCGCCTCCGCGTGGTGCAGCAGCGTCAGGGAGTCCAGCGGGGCGCCCAACAGCAGGACCTTTCCGCCGAGTTCGACCAGACGCGCGAGCGGGGTGTCAGGGCCGTGCGGGTCGTCCCACGGGTGGTCGTCCATCAGCCGGTGCGCCGCCGCACCGAGCGCGGCGAAACTCGCGTCGGGATGGCGGCTGCGCACGGCGCCCGGCTGCAGACGCAGCGCTTCGGGCAGCCGGCCGTACGAGTGGTCGGCCTCGGAACGCTCCGGGTCGAAGGCCGGATGCCCGGCGCGGATGGCCTCCTGCCACTCGGCCGGCCAGGTGGTCCACTCGTACGGCGGCGCGTCGTTCCAGCCGCAGGTCACCATCAACGTGCCCTGTTCGCCCACGACTTCACGCAGGGCGTCGATGACCGTCTGCGAGCCGCCGGTGACATAGCCGAGGGCGGACAGTCGCGTATGGAACATCACGGTGTCGCCGGCGTGCAGTCCGAGCGCGCTCAGGTCGCGCACGAGGCGGGTGCGGGTGACAGGGCCTTGGGAGCGTTCGAGGAGGGCGAGTTCGTCCACGGCCCACACCGTAGCCGTACGGTCTGTCGCGGGCGAACGCTTACGCGGCCCGGTGCGGGCAGCCGCTCACGCGGTCCAGTCCGGGCGCCGTCCCAGGTACTTCAGGAGCTCCTCCACCGCGTCGTCACCCGGCTGCGCCGGCACGACCGGGGCGAAAGCGAAGGCCCGCAGCGGCTCGACGAACTGCCGGGCCGCGTCGAGGAGTTCGGCCGCGAGGTCGGCGGTCAGCGGTGACTCCTGGCCGGTGGCGACCGCGATGTCCCAGGCGTGCACTGCGGCGTCCAGCGCGCAGGCGTTCGCCCCGAGCGCCGCGGTCATCTTGTTCGGCGGCAGCGGTACGGCGACTTCCGCCTGGTCCACGGGTATCCGCGACCACGCCGCGGCCGCCGCACGCACCGCCGCCTCGGCCACCGCCGCCGGTTCATCACCGAGTTTCCCGGAGGGCGCGAACGGGTCCTCGGCAGGACCGGTGCCCTCGCCGAGGAAGGCGGCGTAGCCGAGTTGGTCACCTGCCGCGTGCTGCAGAACCTGGGCGGCGTTCCACTCGCTGCACGGCGTGGGCCGCTCCCAGTCGCCCGGGGCGACGCCGCGGACCGCGGTGAGCAGAGCTTCGTGGGACTGGGCGAGGACGGGCCAGTTCGTGGCTGCGCTCATGGTGTCACCTCTCCGATTCCGGGCAGGAGAGGTCACCTTGGCAGAAAAGCGACGTCCGGACAACGGATGCGTCGCGAGTGCTCGGTCAGTCTCGCGAGTGCTTTCTCAGTTTCGCGAGTGCCCTGTCACTCAGTCTCGCGAGTGCTCGGTCAGTCGAACGCATCCGTCAAGCAGTCCGTCCGGCAGGCGCCGGCCTCGAAGCGCTCCCGCAGGGCCTGCGCCGCCTGATCGCGCGGCACGGGGTGGTGGCCGAACTGGGCGGACATGACGCGGATGACGTCGTCGACGCGGATGATGGCCGGCTCGTCGGGGGCGGCCTGGCGCCGGGCCGCCACGATCGCCATATCGGCCGCTCTGCGCAGGCGTTGGGCGAAGAGACGTTCCTGCGCGAGCCGCGCACGGAGCGGATCGAACGGCCGGCGGAGCCGCCCCCGCCAGAGCAGGCCGAACAGCACGAGCACGACCCCGGTCGCCACGACCAGCAAGCCGAACGGATCCGTCGCCACCGCTTCCCCCACCACCGCTCACACCCGCGCCCCGCTCCAGGGGCTCCCCCATTGCGCTCCCCTGTGTACACCCGTGCGCCGCGTACGACCCCACGACTGCGGGCATCGACCTCACGACACCGTCGAACGGGGAGGTGCCCGGTGCACGGACCGGCGTCGGCAGGCTGGCTGCTCGTCGCGTTATGTCTGGCGATGGGGGCGTACTGCCTGCTGCGGATGCGCAGTTCACTGGATGAGCAGCGCACGGGCGCGGGCGGTGAGGCGCTGATGGGGTTCGCGATGGCGCTGATGGCGGTGCCCGCCGCGGTCCTCACGCCGCCTGCCGAGCTGTGGTGGGCGTACGTCACCGTCTTTGGTGCGGCGGCCGCGTACGAAGTGATGCGGGCGCGCAGAGCCGCGCACCATGTGCACCACCTGGTCGGCGCGCTGGCGATGGTCTACATGTCCTTGGCCATGGCCTCCGGCGGCGGACATCACGGCTCGGCGGGCGTGCCGCTGCTGACCGGTGCGCTGCTCCTGTACTACGCCGCGTATGTGCTGCGCTCGGGACTGCGGCTGATGCCTGCGGGGACCGGCGGGGCGTCGGTCACGGTGACGGTCACCGGGTGGGGCGACCGGACCGAGCTGGCGATGGCGTGCCGGCTGTCGATGGGGATCGCAATGTTCGCGATGTTGCTGACGATGTGAGGTGACGCGTGACGATGTGACGTGGGGCGCGTGACCGCGTGACGGAGGGTGCGGACGGTCACAACGGACCTTTCCGGCATACGGTTCGTGGCGTCCGTCACTTGCCAGTGCGGCCCGTACCGCCCGGTAGCGAGCCCAAATAGGCTGAGCGGCATGATGGTCCCTGCCGCCCTGCTGGTGCTCGGCGCGCTCACCGCCGTTCTGGCACCCCGTCTGCTCGTGCGCGCCAAATGGCCGGAGCGTGAGCCGGTCGTGGCGCTGTGGATGTGGCAGTGCGTGATCGCGGCGGTGCTCCTGTGCTGCCTGCTTTCGATGCTGCTCAGCGCCGCGGGAGCCTGGCAGCAGGTACGCGGACACGTCTTCGCGCCCGCTCCGCACGGCGTCGTCGAGGCGTACGCGCTCGGGGCGGGCGGCCCGTGGGCGGCCACCGTCGCCGTACTCCTGGCCTGCGGGGGCCTGTGGTCCGGGGCGATGCTGACCCGCGAGGTGCTGCGCGCCCGGTCCCGTCGCCGCACCGCCCGTGATGAACTGCGCTCGCGCGCTCCCCTGCTGCCCGGCGAGGAGCCGGGCGCCGACCGGCTCGTGGTGATCGAGGGCGAGCGACCGGACGCCTGGTGGCTGCCGGGCTCGGCGCCCCAACTGGCCATCACCACCGCCGCGTTGCGCCGCCTCAAGGGCCGCCAGATCGATGCCGTGCTCGCGCATGAGCAGGGACATGCCGCGGCGCGGCACGACTGGCTGCTGCACTGCTCGTCGGCGCTGGCGAACGGATTTCCGCAGGTGCCGGTGTTCGCGGCGTTCCAGGACGAGATGCACCGCCTCGTGGAACTCGCCGCCGACGATGTGGCCTCCCGCCGCTTCGGCCGGCTGACGATCGCCCTCGCCCTCGTCGAACTCAACGAAGACCGTGGCGTGTTCGGCCCGTGCCCCACCGCGCACGCCCAGGTCCCGCAGCGCGTGAACCGGCTCCTGTCGGCCAAGCCCCGGCTCACCGCGGGCCGCCGGCTGCGGCTGACCGCGGCGGGAGCGCTGGTGCCGGTGGTTCCGCTGCTGGTGGCGTTCGTACCGGGCCTCAGCGCGCTGGGCTAGCCCGCAACGGGGTACTCGGGCAAAGATCGTCCCATGTCACGTCTTCACACTCGCCCCAGCAGGCCCGCCGCACTCGCGGGCCTCTTCGGCGCGCTCGCGGCCGTCCTGCTCGTGCTCGTCGTGTTCGCCTGGCCGCCGTTGCGCTCCTTCGACACCGGGATCGCGCGCACCCTGCACCGGTGGGCGCACTCCTTCGACGGTGTGACGCAGGTCAACCGTGTGCTGTCCGACTGGGTCTGGGATCCCTGGACGATGCGGGCGCTGTGCGCCGTCGTCGTGGTGGGACTGTGGGTGCGCGGCGCGCGGCACTTCGCGGTGCTGCTCGCGGTCACCTGCACGGTGGGCACGCTCGCCCAGCAGGCCCTGAAGTCGCTGGTCGACAAGGACCGGCCCCAGTGGCAGCAGCCCCTGGACAGTGCGCACTACGCGGCGTTCCCCTCCGGCCACGCCATGACGGCGACGGTCGCGTGCGGACTGCTGCTGTGGCTGCTGCGGCGGTACGGGGTCAGCGGGGCCGCATGGATCGGGGCCGTCGTCCTCGCGGCGGTCTCGGTGATCGGTGTCGGTCTGACGCGGATCTGGCTGGGCGTGCACTGGCCGACCGATGTCCTGGGCGGCTGGCTGCTCGGCATGCTGACCGTCGCCGTCGCCGTATGTGTGCATCAGCGCATGGAAGCGCGGGTTGACCCCGCCGTCGCGGGCGACCGAGGATCGTCCGTATGACGATCAAGGGTGTGCTCTTCGACTTCTCCGGGACCCTGCTGCGGATCGAGACCACCGACTCATGGCTGCGGGCCTGTCTGGATGAGGCCGGTGTGGAGCTCTCCGAGGCCGAATTCCGGCGGTACGCGGACCAGTTGGACCACATCGGCGCGCTGCCCGGCGGCACCCCCACTCCGCGCGTACCGGACCACCTGCTGGACATCTGGGCGGTGCGCGACGAGAGCGCGGAGAACCACCGGGCCGCGTACACGGGCCTCTCGGGTGTCGTGGAGCTCCCCTCCCCCGCACTGCACAGCACCCTCTACGACCGGCACATGACACCGCCGGCCTGGGGCCCCTACCCCGATACCGCACCGGTCCTCCAAGGGCTGCGCGAGCACGGGGTACGCGTCGGCGTGGTGAGCAACATCGGCTGGGACCTGCGGCCGGTGTTCCGCGAGCACGGTCTCGATCCGTACGTCGACACCTACGTCCTGTCGTACGAGCACGGCATCCAAAAGCCCGACCCGCGCCTGTTCGCGGTGGCCTTGGAGCAGCTCGCGATGGCGCCCGAGGACACCTTGATGGTCGGTGACGACCGCCACGCGGACGGCGGCGCCGCCCAACTCGGCTGCCCGGTGCACTTCGTGGACCATCTCCCCGCGCACGAGCGACCCGGTCAGCTGCTGCCCGTACTCGATCTGGTCGACGGTCGGGCGGGCTGACCCGATACGGCCCACGGCCGGGCCCGGCTGAAACCCGCGCGGCTCTTTGGTCCCGTCAGCCGCTCGCACCCTGCTGGGCCTCTGGGCCAACGGCGCCCGCCACGTGAGGCCCTAAGGTGGTGGGCATGCCCCCCGAAACCGCCACTGGTTCCGTGCGGTCTGCTGAACTCAACGAGCAGATCCGCGCGTTGTGGATGCGCGCGGGCGGACGCCTGGACGAGCAACAACGCGCAGAGTACGAGCGGTTGGTGACCGCTTGGGCGGCCGCCGTCCGGGCCGATGTGGCCGAAACGGTCTGACCCGGGCGAACTCCCGTCCCGGCAAAGGCGGACTCCCCTCCCCCTTCGTGGAGACGTCATGGAGACGGCGTACGGAGATCCGACGTTTACCGGGGGCGGCGAGGCAAACATCACAACACCGGCCCCTGTGCGCCCTGTACACCTCAACTCTGCAGGTCAGAGCCGGTTCTACAGCTCTCGTACAGGTGGAAATCACAGAGTTTTCTCAGCGCGTTGTCATACCCAGCCCCTAAGCTCGTTCACATGTCCTCCACTCCACGTCCGCGCCCCACTCGGTCCGCCGAAGAGCTCAATGAGCAGATACGGCGGCTGATGCTGTGCTCCGGCGGCCGCCTGAGCGAGGAGCAGCGCAAGGAGTACGCCGGGCTGGTCGTCGAGTGGTCCGAGGCGGTACGCGACAGGGTGCTCGAAGCGGTCTGACGCAGCCGCCCTGGGGGTTTTCCCCCAGGAGAAGTTCCTGGTCAACCGGGTGTTCCGCAAGATCCACGGACTCTAACGTCGAAGTATCGGCGCCATCACAGGCGCCGCGACACCAGGAGTCCCCATGCGCAGGATCGCCCTCACTCTGGGCCTGATCGTCGGCACCTATCTGATCGTCCGCGCCCTCGCCGAACCGTTCGTGATCGACTTCGGCGACCCCTCCACATACGCCGCGGACTGGGGCGGACCGAGTCTGATCGGCGTACTCGCGGTGCACTGTCTGCCGGGGGTGCTCTCGGCGTGGCTGATGGTCCGCATGGCCCGTCGCCGCTTCGGCCGCAGCTCCGTGAGCTCCGGCCACGGCCCCGTACAAGCGGGCTCGCGCGGCCGGTAGCCGCCCGGCCCCCCGCGGGACAAGACTGGGCGCGACCCCGGCCGCGGCGGGAGAAGACCGGGCGCAAGCCCGGCCGCCGCGGGAGAAGACCGGGCGCGACCGGCACCGTAGCGAGGGGAGCTACGCCATGACCCGATGGACGCCCACCGGCATACCCTCCCAAACCGGCCGCACCTTCCTTGTCACCGGAGGCAGCAGCGGCCTCGGCGCCGAGGTGGTCCGCGCGCTGTGCGCGGCCGGCGCGGAAGTGGTCCTCACGTGCAGGGACGAGGACAGGGGCCGGGCGGTGGCGGCGTCCGTCGACGGTCCGGCGCCCGAGGTCCGCCGTCTCGACCTGGCGGACCTGAAGTCGGTGCGCACCTTCGCCGAGACCGTGGCACATCCCGTGGACGTGCTCATCAACAACGCCGGCGTCATGGCGGTCCCGTACTCCGTGACCGCGGACGGCTTCGAACAGCACATCGGCACCAACCACTTGGGGCACTTCGCCCTCACCGGTCTCCTCCTCGACCGCGTACGCGACCGGATCGTCACCGTCTCCAGCGGTCTGCACCGGCTCGGCCGCATCCACTCCGACGATCTCCACTACGAGCACCGCCGCTACCAGCGCTGGCTCGCCTACGCCCAGTCCAAACTGGCCAATCTGCTCTTCGCGTACGAACTCCAGCGCCGTCTGCCCGCCGACGGCCCCCTGTCGGTGGCGGCCCACCCCGGCGTCGCGGCCACCGAGGGCCAGCGCGTCGACACCTCGTTCCAGGGCAAGATCCTGGCCGGCGGCCGCGCCCAGCCCCCGGCCATGGGAGCACTGCCTTTGCTGTACGCGGCGACGGCGCCGGGTGTCGAGGGAGGCAGCTGCATCGGACCGGACGGAATGTTCCAGCGCAACGGCTATCCGGAGGCGGTGGGCACGAGCGGGCGCTCCCGGGACACGGCGGTGGCCGGGCGCCTGTGGGAGCTTTCGGAGCGGGCGACCGGGGTGCGGTATCCGGCCGGCTGACGCCGCACGGGCGGGCGGGTGCGGCACGGTACCCGGCCCCTGGTCACGAGTAATAGGGCAGTAACGCTGCGGCTTTAGCGTCTGCGGATCTCGACGCAGATCCTGGAGGCGCACCCCCTCATGAACCCGCCCCGAACATCACGGCGCAGATCCGCCGTGTGGGCGGCGGCCACCGCCGTCGCCGTAGCCGTCTCGGCCCTCGCCGGTTCCACACCTGCCGCGAGCTCCGCGGACGACCCCCGTGCCACGGTGGACGCAGCCGTCCTCGCCGCTGTCGGACAGGGCAAGGAGTCGGCCTTCTTCGTCGTCCTGGACCACGAGGCCGATCTGTCGGCCGCCCGGGCGAAGAGGAGCCACGCCGGCAAGGCGAAGGCCGTCTTCGGCGCGCTGCGCGCGCAGGCCGCGCGGACACAGGAGCCGCTGCGGGACTACCTCGATGCCCGCAAGGTCGGGTATGAGGCGTTCTGGATCACCAACGCTCTGAAGGTCACCGGTGACGAGCAGCTCGTCGACGCCCTCTCCCGGCGTGACGACGTGCGGCGGATCGTCAAGGAGCAGCGTTACGAGCTGGACGCGGGCGCGCCGTCGCTCGGCCCTGCCGCCGGATCCGCCGCCACCGAGTGGGGCGTCGCCGACGTCAAGGCGGACCGGGTCTGGTCGGACTACCAGGTCAGGGGCGAGGGCGTCGTCGTCGCGACGATCGACTCCGGTGTGCAGTACGACCACCCGGCGCTGGTGGGGAACTACCGGGGCAACAGGGGCGACGGCACCTTCAGCCACGACTACAACTTCTACGACCCGACCGGGCAGTGCACCGGCGGTGTGCCGTGCGACAACCACGGCCACGGCACGCACACGACCGGCACGGTCGCGGGCGCGAACGGCATCGGTGTCGCCCCGGGCGCGCAGTGGATCGCGGCCAAGGGCTGCGAGGCCAGGGGCTGCAGCGAAGGCTCGCTCCTCAAGGCGGGCCAGTGGATCCTGGCGCCCACGGACCGCAACGGGCTCAACCCGAAGCCCGAGCTCGCGCCCGACATCGTCAACAACTCCTGGGGCAGCCCCGGTGCGAGCCCCTTCTACGCGGAGATGGTCGAGGCCTGGCACGCGGCCGGGATCTTCGACACGTTCTCGGCGGGCAACGAGGGCGACGGCACCACCTGCGCGACAGCCGGTTCACCCGCGAGCCAGGCCGACGCCTACGCGGTCGGCGCCTACGACTCGACCGGCAGGATCGCCTCGTTCTCCGGGTTCGGCCCCTCACCGATCGACGGCGGTACGAAGCCGAACATCACGGCGCCGGGCGTCGGCATCCGCTCCAGCTGGCCCGGCGGCGGATACCGGCTCAGCGACGGTACGTCGATGGCGAGCCCGCACGTCGCCGGCGCCGCCGCGCTGCTGTTGTCGTCTGCCCCCTCGCTGATCGGCAAGGTCGACGAGACCCGGGCCTTCCTCGATCAGGGCTCCCGTGACGTGGACGACACGCACTGCGGCGGAACGGCGAGCTTCAACAACGTATGGGGAGAGGGCAAGTTGGACGCCCTCGCAACGGTCGACGCGGCGCCGCACACCGCCGCCACGGTCACCGGCACCCTCACGGACGCCGCGAGCGGTAAGCCGCTCGCCGGGATCACCGTGACCGCGAAGGCCGGTGAGACGGTACGCACGACCTCGACCGTGGCAGACGGTTCCTACCGGCTGAATCTCACGGCGGGCACGTACACCCTCACCACGACCGGGTACGGCTACGAGCCGGGCAAGGAGCACCTGCCGCTCACGGCCGGTGAGAAGGTCACGCGCGACCTCGCGCTCGCCGCGCTGCCGATGCACGCCGTGTCCGGCACGGTCGTCGACGTCCAGGGCAAACCGCTCGCCGGGGCCACCGTGAAGTTCACGGACGCGCCGGTCGACGCGGTCACCTCGGATGCGAAGGGCACCTTCCGCCTTCCGGCGGTGGCGGAGGGGACCTTCACCCTGGAGGCCGTGCCCGCCTCGCCCGTCCTGTGCAACGGCACCTACCGCGGCCGGTTGACGGTCGACGGCGACGAGCAGGTGACAGCGGCCGCGCCGCCCCGCACGGACGCGTCCGGGAACAGCTGCGCCCCGGCGACGTACGCATGGATCAGCGGCGCCACCAAGATCGCGCTGTCCGGTGACGAGAACGCCAAGACGCTCGCCCTGCCGTTCCCGGTCCGGTTCTACGGGGTCGACTACACCTCGGCGAGCATCACCACGAACGGTCTGGTCAACTTCCTGGAGCCGCGGCTCGGCGACTACGCCAACACCGCGCTGCCCTCCGCCGCCAAGCCCAACGGCGTGGTGGCCGCCTTCTGGGACGACCTGACGATCGACTCCAAGGCGAGCGTGAAGACCGCGACCACGGGCACGGCCGGTGAGCGGAAGTTCGCGATCGTATGGGAGAACGCGGCGTTCTCCGGCTCGACTTCGCAACGGATCAGCTTCGAAGCGGTGTTCGCCGAGGCGACCGGCAGCATCACCCTCCAGTACCGCTCGATCGACGCCAACACCCTTGAGGCAGGCGCCAAGGCGACCGTCGGCATCGAGAACCAGGCCGGCACCGACGGCCTCGCGTACTCCGTCGACCAGCCCGTCCTCAAGGACGCATCCGCCGTCCGCTTCACCCCCGGGAAGACCTCATGACGCCCACTTCGCGGCGGGCCGTACGGCTCGCCTCCGCCCTGATCGCGGCCGGTCTCACGGTCTCCGCGCTGCCCGCACTCGCGCACGCCGAGGACGAGCCGAAGCCCCGCAAGCTCACCGAGCAGCAGGCGGCCGCGCTCGCCGAGCGCCTCGAGGTCGACCCGTACGCGGCCGTCACGGGCGCCGAAGCCGAGCAGGCGCCGCTACAGGAGGCCGCGGGCAAGCTCACCGCGACCCCCGTCCACCGCATGGAGACGGTACGCGGACTCGCCGCGACCGCACCGCTGGCCGGCACACGGGGCGGCTACGCCGTGCTGCACAGCCTGGGCACCGTCGGCCGCTACACCCCGGACGGCACGCGGCTCTGGCAGCGCGACAACCTCTCGCTGTACGAGGACTGGCAGGTCAAGCCGCAGCGCGTCTACCAGCCCGAGCCGTACCCGGCGCGGATCACGATGGGTCTGAACGCCGTCAGTCCGACGGCGGCCACCTCAGAACACGGCTACAGCACCGGCGACTTGACCGGTGACGGGGTGGCAGACGTGGTGTTCACCGCCGAGGTGGGCGTCGCGCCGTACCGCCCGTTCACCTCGCCCGGATCCACGCTGCCCAACGGCACCTTCGTCACGGTCCTGGACGGCAGGACCGGGCGCACGCTGTGGAGCAAGCTGTACGCCGACGCCCAGCACGTGAAGATCGTCGACGGTACTCTCCTGGTGAGCGACCAGCCCTCGGCCAACCAGAACGCACCGGCCGACGCCAAGTCCGCGCTGCACGGGATCCGCTTCTCGTACGCGGAAGGAAAGCTCACGCCGAGCAGCACCTGGACCTATGAGACGGGCGAGCGCGCCGGCCGCTGGGGCTCGGTCGAGCCGCTGGGCCAGGGCCTGTTCGCGGTGTCGTGGAACAAGCGGCAGACCCCGACCACCGCGCCCGAGGGGCACACCCTGGTGCTCGACTCGCGCGACGGCAGCGTCGTCTGGAAGGCCGACGGGGCGCTCTACTCGCGCCAGTTGCACCTGGACGCCGCGCGTGGCCGCGTCGTCGCCCTGGAGCAGAGCGACGTCCGGGCGGGCCTCACCTATGAACTGGCCTCGTACGACGTGCAGTCGGGCGAGCGCACCACCCTCGACACCCGCGTCAACGCCGTGGCCGTGAACCTCCAGGTGGGCGACCTGACGGGTGACCGCAAGCCCGAGTACGTCCTCAGCGAGGACACACTCGACCCGGTCGGCTTCGTCAACGCCACCACGGTGCGCGCCCTCGACGGGGCCGCGAACGAACTGTGGTCGCACACGGTCAAGCGCGAGGAGGCCAACGCCAAGGACGGCCCCACCGCGTTCGGGCTGCAGATCACCGACCGCCAGGTGCTCGTCTCGTACCTGATCACCGAGGGCAAGGACACCGCGGCGAACTTCGCCTCCGGCCGCACCGCGCAGCTCACGTCCCTCGCCGGGCGGGACGGCTCCGTGCGCTGGGACAAGAAGGGGGCCGTCGCCTCCCAGCTGTACGTCCAGCCGTTCACCGTCGACGGCGACACGTATGCGCGCACCGTCGACCACGACCAGAACATCCGCACCTACCGCGTGGGCAGCGGCAGGCTCGACGAACTCACGCCGCTGCAGGGCGACTTGTCGTTCGCGCAGGCCGTCGACGTGAACGGCGACGGCAAGAAGGACGTCGTCACCGGCGGCGAGTCGCGCGGTCTGTGGGCCTACGACGGCCCTTCGCTCGCCGCGGGCCAGCGCAAGGTGCTGTGGACGCGGACCATGCCGGGCCGCGTGTACGACCTGGAGCTCGCGGACACCACCGGTGACGGCAAGCCCGAGCTCCTGGTCGCGGCGGACACCGACACGGTCGTCCTCGGTGCCCGCGACGGCCGGGAGCTCGTACGGATCGACGGCGGCGACTCGTTCGTGCGCTCCGTCACGGGCTCGGACCTGGACCGCGACGGGCGCGCCGAGGTCATCGTGCCCACCGACAAGGTGCGGGTGTACTCGGCGAGCGGCCGGCTGAAGTGGGCGTACGCGCCGACCGGCGAGCGGGTCGCCTTCTCGGACGTCTCGGTCGCGGACGGCAGGGTCGTCGCCACGTACAACTCGGCGGGCACGCTCGCCGGCGACGACATCGAGACGGCGGGCGTCGCACTCGACGCCCGCACCGGTGCGGTGGCCTGGACCGCGGAGCCCAGCGCTGACGTGCGGTCGGCGCTGCTCGAACACGGCACGTTCGCGTCCGAGGAGATCCCGTACGCGGGCGGGCGCGCTGTGGTCCTGTCCTGGATCGTCAAGGCGGAGGTCGGGTTCGGCACCGTCGTCGAGATCCGCGACGCGCGCACCGGCGAGCGGCTGCACTCCGCGGCGGTCGGCGGCGCGCACAGCGTCGGGAACTGGTTCACCGGCGAGGAGGGCCTCGTCCTCGGCGCGACGGCACAGTTCCGTACGTTCGCGGCGGACGGGGTCGACCACCGGATGTCCACCGTCGCCCCCGTCCAGGGCGGGGCGTTCGCGAACGGACCCGGCGGCCGCCGGCTGCTCGTGGGCGGGATGGAGTCCGGGCTCGGGTTCTACGACCGGTCCCTGCTCACCACGAGCGACTCGCACGTGAGCTACGAGGCGGGCGACACCACCTTCGCCAGCCGCAACCTCCTCGTGGCCGACCTCGACGGCGACGGCGTGGACGAGATCGTCGGGCTCTCCTTCGACCAGGTCGGCCACGACCTGGCCACCGAGCTGGCCGGGACCCGTTACCGGCTGGGCGACGACGACCTGCACGGCCTGGTCGTGGTGAAGCTCGCCACCTCCTGAGCCCCCTGGGGCCTGGGGGTGTCCTGCCGCCCGGCTCCCGCGTCGACCGGCGCGGGGGCAGGCGGCGACCCCAGGCGCGGGGGCAGGCGGCAACCCTGGATCTCGGGCGGCATCCCGAGATCCAGGGTTGCTCTGCGATTCGAGGCCGCCCGGTACCGGCACGCTCAGCAGCCCGCACCCCCATCC
>NZ_JAAKZW010000486.1 GCF_011044995.1 Streptomyces mesophilus
GCCCTGCTGCGCCTCCTCACACCCCCGCCGCGTACGAAGGCACCTCCCGCGGGCGGCTCGCATCAGGGCCGCGGCCTGGTCCAGTTCGTCCTCGGCGCGCGGGTCGGGCAGCGCAACACCCGCCTGTTCTGGGCGGCTTGCCGCGCGTACGAGAACGGCATCGGCGACGATCTGGCCCGCCATCTGACGGACGCGGCGGTCCGCACGGGGCTCACGGAACGCGAGGCACGCGCCACGATCGCCTCGGCGGCACGCCTCACCGCCGGCCGCGAGGCCTGAGCCGGGCCCGCCCCCTCGCCCCCTCGCGCGGCCGGTACGCTGTACTGGCTCCGCACCTGGTGGCGGAGCGAGGTGGGTTGCCCGAGCGGCCTAAGGGAACGGTCTTGAAAACCGTCGTGGCGCAAGTCACCGTGGGTTCAAATCCCACACCCACCGCGGTGGTCCGCTAGGACCGGTTCAGAAGGGGTGCAGCCAACACGGCAGCGCCCCTTCTGTATTCGGACTATCTCGTTTCACAGCCCGTTTGCTCAGAACAGGGAGTCCCAGGCGGCCGCTTCGGGGTCGGGTTCTTCCGGGTGGAGCATGCAGCGTCTGCACCGCAGAAGGCCCGGTTCGCCGGTGCCTGAGGCTGCGTTCATCCACCGCAGGGCCTCCATGGCGTGTGCACGCTCGTCGTCGGCAAGGGTGTCAACGGTCCGGCGGAACTCCTCGGGCACGGCTTGGTCCGTGAGGCAGAGCCAGCCGATCGCCGCCGACAGGCGGACTTCGGGGGCCTCCGCCCGGTCGTGCCACCGTTCACGCAGCCACGTGACGG
>NZ_JAAKZW010000487.1 GCF_011044995.1 Streptomyces mesophilus
GACGATGACCGCGAGCAGCACGAGCAGACCGGTCCGCCGCCCGGCGGTGGTTACGGGCCTCCCGGCGAACCCCCAGACGGCGGAGGCCCCGGGCGGCGGACCGGTCTGCTCGTGCTGCTCGCGGTCATCGTCGCCGTGGGCGTCATCGCCGCTGTGTTCCTGGTGGCCACCGGCGACGGAAACGGAGGCGGCGACGGCGAGAACCCCGACCCGAGCGCCACAAAGAAGCCGACCCCGTCCCTGAGTATCCCGTCCGAACTGCCCACGGGTATCCCCACGGACCTGCCGACCGGACTGCCCACGGGCTTCCCCACGGACCTGCCGACCGGTCTGCCGACAGACATCCCGACCGCCCTGCCCACGGACTTCGCCTCACCGGCCGGCGACGAGACCCCGTACTTCCTGCTCGCGGCGGGGGACTGCTTCGACGTCGGCACCAGCGCGCAGGGGTACGCGGTACGGAAGTCCTGCACTTCCGCCCATGACGCGGAAGTGGTGAAGATCGCCGAGCTGGAAGGGACTTACGGCACCGAGCAGGCCATCCGCTCGGCCGCGTCGAAGCTCTGCCAAGGCCCCCTCGACACGAAGGCCGCCAAGCAGCCCGCGGGCACGGTGCGCGGCACGCTGGTGCAGTACCCGGACCCCACCGGTTTCCAGACCGGCATCGACAGCGTCGCCTGCAGCCTCTCCGGCGATACGAAGGCGGGCGGCCGCAAGCTCACCAAGCCGCTGAAGTAGGGCGGCGGACAGGGAAGTAGGGCGGGGACAGGGAAGACGGGCGGCGGCCAGGGGAGACGCCCCCCCACCC
>NZ_JAAKZW010000488.1 GCF_011044995.1 Streptomyces mesophilus
TGTGTATAAGAGACAGCCCCGTACCCCCGAGGACCTGCGCACCGTCGCCTCCTGGGACCGCGATCTCGAAGCGCTCGCCACCGAGCTGCAGCGCTCGCGCCGCGCCTCGCACGACGTGCCGCTGCCCGCCTCGCTCAGCGCCTCGCAGGTGCTGCGCCTGTCCACCGACCCCGACGGTCTGGCCCGCGAGCTGGCCCGCCCGATGCCACGGCCGCCGGCGCCGGCGGCCCGGCGCGGCACCCGGTTCCACGCCTGGGTCGAATCCCGCTTCGAGGCGCTCGAACTCCCTCTCCTGGACCCGGACGAACTGCCCGGCGGCGACGCCGAGATCGCCGACGAACACGACCTCGCGGCCCTCAAGGACGCCTTCGAACGCACGGCATACGCCCACCGCACCCCGTACGCGATCGAGGCGCCCTTCCAGCTGGCGCTCGCGGGCCGGGTGATCCGCGGCCGGATCGACGCGGTCTACCGCACGCAGACCGCCGACGGCATCACGTACGAGATCGTCGACTGGAAAACGGGCCACGGCGGCACCGCCGACCCCCTCCAGCTGGCGATCTACCGCCTCGCCTGGTCCGAGCAGCACGAGATCCCGCTGGAAACGGTCACGGCGGCCTTCGTTTTCGTCCGCACGGGCAAGGTCACGATCCCGGAACGGCTGCCGACGCGTGAGCAGCTGGAGGAGCTGCTGAACCCTCGGTCCAACATCAGCCCGTCCGGCGATTGAGGACATATCCGAACGAAGTTCGGATGCGGGGGTCTGGGGGCGAAGCCCTCAGTTTCGGGAAGGGGCGGGTAGG